>DAIOET010000038.1:0-21481 GCA_036746135.1 Cupriavidus sp. | reverse complement strand
AGTACGTGGCGCGCGCCACGCCGGACGGCAGCACGCTGCTGATGAGTTTCACCGGACATACCATCAACGCCACGCTGTACAAGAACCTGCCGTTCGACCCGGTCAAGGACTTCACGCCGATCACGATGGTGGCGCGCGTGCCCAGTGTGCTGGTGGCACGCAAGAACGCGCCGTTCGATTCCACGGCCGGCCTGATCGACTATGCGAAGAAGAACCCCGGCAAGCTGACGTTCGCGATCGGGGCGCAGGGTTCGTCGCTGCATCTGGCCAGCGAGCAGTTCAAGCTGCAGACCGGTACCGATATCGTGAACATTCCCTACAAGGGGACCAATCCGGCGCTGACCGATCTGCTAGGCGGCACCGTCGACCTGATGTTCGCAAGCACGGTCAACGTGTTGCCGCACGTGAAGGCCGGCACGCTGAAGTTCCTCGGCGTCAGCAGCAAGGAAGCCCTGACGCAGTTCCCGGGCGTGCCGCCGATCGGCCAGACGGTCAAGGGATTCGAATCGTCGGCATGGTTCGGCCTGTTCGGCCCCGCCAAGCTGCCGGCGGCCGTGACGGAGCAGCTGTATCGCGCGGTGAAGATCGCCGTCGACGATCCGGCCTACAAGAAGCGCATGGAAACCGAGGCGGCCACGGCCATCAGCATGACGCCGCCCGCATTTGCCGCGTTCGTGCGCAGCGATATCCAGCATTGGGCCAAGGTGATCCAGGCCTCCGGTACCAAGGTGGAGTAAGGAATTCAAATGATGGGCCAGACATTGGCGCAGAAACTGCTGGCCAGGGCCGCGGGCCGGGCGACAGTCGCCCCAGGGGAGATTGTCACCTGCCGCGTGGATCTGGCGATGATGCATGACTCGGGCGGTCCTCGCCGTGTGAAGCCGATGCTGGAAAAGCTCGGCGCGAAGGTGTGGAACCCGGACAAGGTGGTAGTGGTCACCGATCACTACGTGCCCGCACACGACGCCGACAGCCGCAAGATCGTGCAGATCGCGCGCGACTGGGTGCGCGACGAAGGCGTCGCGCGCTTTCACGACATGGAGGGCATCTGCCACGTGGTGGTGCCGCAGAAGGGCTATCTGCGCCCTGGCATGTTCGCGGTGGGCGGCGACAGCCATTCGTCCACCGGCGGTGCGTTCGGCGCCTACATGTTCGGCATCGGCGCCACCGAAATGCTCGGCGTGCTGGTCACGGGCGAAATCTGGGTGCGCGTGCCGCAGACCATCCGCATGCAGTGGCATGGCAAGCTGCGCGCCGGGGTATCGGCCAAGGACATGATGCTGCGCATGTGCACGCAGTTCGGCATGGATGGCGGCCAGTACCAGGCGGTGGAGTACACCGGCGCGGCGGTGGCCGCGCTGCCGATGCAGGAACGCATGACGCTGTCGAACATGACCGCGGAACTCGGTGCCCAGGTGGGGCTGGTGGCCCCCGATGCCACCACGCGCGACTGGCTGCTGGCAGCCGGCGTGGCGGCGGAGGCGATCGACATCGACGGCTGGCAGTCCGATGCCGACGCGGCTTGTCTGGCTGTCCACGATTTCGATGCCACTACGCTGGCGCCGCAGGTATCGCGTCCGCATTCGCCGGCCAACGCCGACGACGTCGACACGTTCGGCAATGTGGGCATCGACATCGCCTATATCGGTGCCTGCACGGGCGCCAAGCTCGAAGACCTGCGCATGGCGGCGGAAGTGTTGCGCGGCCAGCGCGTGGCACGCGGCACGCGCCTGCTGGTGGCGCCGGCCAGTGCCGCCGACCAGCAGCGTGCGGAGCAGGAAGGCACGCTGGCCGCGTTGACCGACGCTGGCGCGGAACTGCTGCCCAACGCCTGTGGCGCTTGCGCGGGCTACGGCGAACATCGCTTTGGCGAAGACAGTGTCGTGATCAGCGCCACGGCGCGCAACTTCAAGGGGCGCATGGGGGCGGCATCGTCGCAGGTCTACCTGGGCTCGCCTTATACGGTGGCGGCATCCGCAATCGCGGGCCGCATTGCCGATCCGAGGGAGATGCTGGCATGAGCGGGGATCTGAACCGATTGAGTGGCCGGGCATGGGTGTTCGGCGATGACATCAATACCGACCTGCTGGCGCCGGGCGCCTACATGAAGTTCGGCATCGAAGAAATCGCGCGCCACTGCATGGAAGCGGTGGACCCGACGTTTGCCGCGCAGGTACGGCCCGGCGATATCGTGTTTGGCGGCCGCAACTTTGGCGCGGGGTCGTCGCGCGAGCAGGCGGTGGAGGTGCTTCGGCACCTGGGCGTGGTGGCGGTGGTGGCGCCGTCGTTCGCGGGGCTGTTCTATCGCAATGGTTTCAATCTTGGTCTGCCGCTGCTGACGTGCACGACGCTGCCACCGATAACCGCCGGCCAGCGCGCCGGGTGCGATATCGATACCGCGCAGGTTTTTCTTGAGGACGCGCCGGCGCTGCAATGCGATCCGGTGCCTCCGCATCTGGTGGCCATGATCCGCGATGGCGGGCTGGTGCCGCACCTGGCGCGCCGCCTAGCGTCGGGCCAACTCACCGTGAATGGGGAACTGCAATGACTCTCAAGCAACGCCTGCAAGGCACTGGCATCGTTACCGCACCGGGCGTCTACGATGCATTTTCCGCCCTGCTGGTCGAGCAGGCGGGGTTCCAGGCCGCATACCTGTCCGGCGCCAGCATTGCCTACACGCGCCTGGGCCGGCCCGATATCGGTTTCCTCTCGCTTGACGACGTGGCATCGGTTGCGCGCAATATCCGCGAGCGGTGCCCGACGCTGCCGCTGATCGTCGATGCGGATACGGGCTTTGGCAACGCGCTCAACGTGATGCAGACCGTGCGGGTGCTGGAGCGTGCCGGCGCGACCGCGATCCAGCTCGAAGACCAGGCCATGCCAAAACGCTGCGGGCATCTCGACGGCAAGTCGGTGATCGGCGCCGCCGAGATGGCTGGCAAGATCCGCGCGGCCTGCGATGCGCGCCGTGACGACAACACGCTGATCATCGCCCGTACCGATGCCGTGGCCGTGGAGGGCATGGAAGCCGCGCTGGCACGTGCCGAGCAATACGCCGATGCGGGAGCCGACGTGCTGTTCGTGGAAGCGCTGCGCAGCCGCGAGGACATGACCGCTGCCATCGCAAGACTCGGCAAGCGTGCGCCGCTGCTGGCCAATATGGTGGAAGGTGGCAAGACGCCCGTGCTGCCGGCGGGCGAGCTGGAGGAGATCGGTTTCCGCATCGTGATCTTCCCAGGCGGCACGGTGCGGGCGCTGAGCTTTGCGCTGCGCGACTATCTGGCCAGTCTGCACGCGAGCGGCACCACCACGCCGTACCTGGACAAGATGCTGTCGTTCCAGGCGCTCAACGGCGTGATCGGCACCCCGGAAATGCTCGCGCTGGGCAAGCAGTACGAATAACTCGCGGCCCCCGCGTGCCCGGCTTGCTTTTTGCCGCTGGGTGCGCGTACCGTGGCGGCATCGCTCCACCCCCCGTCGCCACGCCCGATGCTTGATGCCCACGCTCCCCTGACCACGCTACCGCGATTCCAGCAGGTTCGCCTGATCCTGCGCGATCGCATTCGCGGCGGCCACTACGAGGCAGGCATGCCGCTGCCCGGTGAGCGCCAGCTTGCCGAGGAATTCGGCGTGGCCCGGGTGACCGTGCGTTCCGCGCTGGCGCGGCTGCAGGAAGAAGGTCTGGTCGTGCGGCTGCGTGGCAAGGGCACGGTGCCGACCACGCGTAACGCCGCACCGGCTCAGGCGGCGGTGCAGACCGTGCGGGGTGGCCTGCTCGATAACATCGTCAGCGTCAGCATGCGCACGCGGGTGCAGGTTCTGGAGTGGAAGCGCATGGCGGCGCCGCCGGCAGTCAGTGCCGCGCTGTCGCTGCCGCCCGGTGCTCCCGTGCTCAAGGTGGTGCGCGTGCGCAAGTTCAAGGCGCAGCCGATCTCCTATACCGAGGTCTTCGTGCCGGCGGAGTTGGCTGCCGCGCTGGATCGTCATACGCTGCAGGACACACCGATGCTCGTTGCGCTGGAGCGGCATGGTATCGAAGTGGTGTCCGCCGAGCAGACGCTCGGCGCCGCGGTGGCCGATCTCGATGTGGCGCGTATTCTCCGTATCGCGCCAGGCGTGCCGTTGCTGCGTGTATCGCGCGTGGCTTCCGACGCCGACGGGCGTGCCGTGCAATTCCTGGTTGGCCTGTATCACCCCGAGCGCTACACGTACCAGATGCGGCTGACGCGCGCGGGTGCGTCGACGCGCGTATGGATCGACGCCGATCAGCCCTGATCAGCGCCGCACCAGCGCCACCACATAGCGGCAGGCGTCCGTGCCGGCGTTGATGAACGTGCAAGGCGCGGGCGGCCCAAGCTGCAGGCAGTCCCCTGCATTGAGCGTGTGCACCAGCTCGCCTTCCTCGAAGACCAGTGTGCCGTCGAGCACCCAGATCTGCTGGTGCTGAAAGGTGAACGCCGACGATGGATATGCCACACGCGCGTTGCCCGGCAGCGTGACTTCCACCAGTTCGAGCATGCCGCCGTTGCGCGGCGATACCGCGCGACGCATATAGCCCGTTTCGGGGTCCTGCCAGACCGGCTGGTCGGTGGCGCGGCTCAGGCGTTCGCCGGCCTGTTCGGCCAGTGCCAGCAGCATCGACAACTGCAGGCCGAACGCTCCCGACAGGCGGCCGAGCACCGTTGCCGTCGGGCTTGCCTCGCCACGTTCGATCTTGCTGATCATCGCCTTGGATACCCCTGACCGGTCGGCCAGCTCCGCCAGCGACCAGCCCCGCGATTCACGCTCGATGCGCACGCGGGCCGAAATGGCGTTGGTGGGGTCGTCGGGGAGTCGGCTCATAGGGTCGCGGGAATGAAGAGGTTGTTCTTGCCTCGCCCGCTTGTGGGTGTGGGCGCGGCAACCGTCGGATTATAGAAGTGCCATCGTCATGCGCGGGTTAACCCTCCCGCCAAAAACCTCACGATGATGCTCATTCGTCCACTATAGTGGATGAAGTTCAAATCAGCCGTCATCCACGGAGCCGCCCCCATGCCCCGAGAAATTCGCCTGAACGCCTTCGACATGCATTGTGTCGGCCACATCCAGCAAGGCATGTGGACCCATCCGCGCGACCAGTCGCACCGCTATACCGAGCTGCAATACTGGACCGACTATGCAAGAACCCTCGAACGCGGATTATTCGACGGCATTTTCTTTGCCGACGTGGTGGGCGTCTACGATGTCTACGGCGGCAACGCCGATGCCGCGCTGCGTGGTGCGGTGCAGGTGCCGGTCAACGATCCCACGCTCGTGATTCCGGCGATGGCGGCGGTGACCCGGCACCTGGGCTTTGGCGTCACCGCGAACCTGACCTACGAGCAGCCGTTCCTGTTCGCGCGCCGCATGTCCACGCTGGACCATCTGACGGGCGGGCGCATCGGCTGGAATATCGTGACCGGCTATCTGGATAGTGCCGCGCGTGCCATCGGCATCGACGGGCAGGTGGCGCACGACGATCGCTACGACCTGGCCGACGAATACATGGCGCTGGTCTACAAGCTCTGGGAGGGCAGCTGGGACGACGACGCCGTGGTGGAGGACCGTGCGGCCGGCGTCTATGCCAATCCCGACAAGGTGCGCGTGATCCATCATCGCGGGCCGCAGTACAAGGTCGATGCGATGCACCTGTGCGCGCCATCGCCGCAACGCACGCCAGTGCTTTACCAGGCAGGATCGTCAACGCGGGGCCGGCAGTTCGCCGCCACGCATGCCGAGTGCGTGTTCGTCAACGGACAGAGGAAAGAGGGCGTCAAGGAGATCGTCGACGATATTCGTGCGCGGGCCGTGCAGCTGGGCCGGCGGGCCGACGATGTAAAGGTCTTCCTGGGCGCAACGCTGGTGGTGGGACGCACCGATGCCGAGGCGCGCGAGAAGTTCGAGGAATATCGCCGCTACGTCAGTTCCGAGGCCGCGCTGGTGCACGCGGCGGCATCGCTGGGCATCGACTTCGCACGCTACGACATCGACGAACCGATCGATACGGGCAAGAGCCAGGCCATCGTGTCGAATGTCGAAGCGATGACGCGCAGCGCGGGCCCCCAATGGACGCGCCGCAAGCTGCTGGAGCAGATGGTGCTGGGCAGCCGCCAGCCACCGTGGGTGGGGTCGGCGGAGCAGGTGGCGGACCAGTTGATGGCGTGGAGCGAGGAAACCGGCGTGGATGGCTTCAACCTGTCGCGCACCGTGGTGCCGGAATGCTTCGAAGACGTCATCGATCTCGTGGTGCCCCTGCTGCAGGAACGTGGCGCGTACAAGACCGCGTACCAGGCCGGCACCTATCGGGACAAGCTGTTTGGCACGGCACGCTTGCCAGCCACGCACACGGCGGCGCAATATCGGGGCACCGGCGTGAACCGGTAACGACACAGGCATCATGGTAGACAAAACAACATTTCGAGACGCGATGGCGGGGCTGGGCGCCGCCGTCAACGTCATTACCACCGATGGCGAGGCCGGGATGGCCGGCTGCACGGCATCGGCGGTTTGCCCCGTCACGGACGATCCACCCACGCTGCTGGTCTGCATCAACCGGGCCAGCCGCAATAACGCGGCGATCCGCCAGAACGGGCGCCTCTGCGTGAACGTGCTGGCCGCCGAACAGCGCGATATCGCCATGCGCTTTGCCGACAAGGACCTGTCGATCGACGAACGCTTTGCCTGCACGGACTGGGCACGGCTGGTCACGGGTGCGCCGGTGCTGCATGGCGTGGTCAGCGCGCTCGATTGCGAGATCACTTCGGTGACGGAAGTGGGCACGCATACCGTGTTCTTCTGCGCGGTCAAGGCGGCGCATAGCGCCAGCGGACGTGCTGGCCTGATCTATTTCGGACGCGACTTCCATCCCGTGGGCATGGCCCCGCATCCCGCGGCCGCCTGAGATGACAACGCCGTCTTCCGCAGCCGCGCCCGCGCAGCAGCGCCAGCGCGGCAAGCTGTTTTCGATCGCCATTCTGCTGCTGGCGGAGGTGGCGGCGATGGGTGTGTGGTTTTCCGCCAGCACCGCCGTGGCTGTCATCAAACGAACCGATGCGATTTCCGCTTTCGATGAGGCACTGCTGACGAGCGCGGTGCAGTTTGGCTTTGTGGCGGGCACGCTGATGTCCGCGCTGCTGTCGTTGCCGGACCGCTACGACCTGCGCCGCCTGTTTGCCGGATCGGCGCTGGTGGCCGCGGTGGCGACGGGTACGCTTGCCTTCATCGCCCCTACCGGCGGAGCGGTGGTGGTGCTGCGGTTCATCACCGGCATGTGCATGGCTGGCGTATATCCGGTAGGCATGCGCCTGGCCGCAACGTGGGCACAGGCTGACCTGGGCTTGCTGATCGGCCTGCTGGTTGGAGCGCTGACCATCGGCTCGGCCAGCCCGCACCTGGTGGCCGCGTACCTGATGCCTGCTGCCGGCGGGCCGGACTGGCGCACGATCTACGCCGTGGCGGCGCTCTGCGCGGCCGGGGCGGCGTTACTGATCGGCCTGGCCGGGATCGGCCCGAATCTCAGAAAAGCCGCGCGCATCGATCCGGCAAAGATCGCGCAGGCCTGGCGGCAGCCCGCTGTACGGCTGGCCAACCTGGGGTATCTGGGCCATATGTGGGAACTCTATGCGATGTGGGCATGGCTGGCGCTATTCCTGCAGCAGACATTCGCCACGCGCGGCATCGCCGACGCACGCAGCCGGGCCGAACTGCTGACGTTCGCGGCGATCGCCATCGGGGGCATCGGTGCATGGTTTGGCGGATGGCTGGCCGACCGCGTGGGCCGTACCGCCGTCACGATTGGCGCGATGGCCATCAGCGCATCGTGCGCGGCGCTGATGGGCTGGCTCGATCAGGCACCGATGGCCGTGCTCGTGACGGTCGCGTTGATCTGGGGGATCTCGGTCATCGCCGATTCCGCGCAGTTCTCCGCCAGCGTGACCGAGCTGGCCGAGCCGTCGTCGATCGGCACGCTGCTGACGGCGCAGACGTGCGCGGGTTTTCTGCTGACGCTGGTCAGCATTCACCTGGTGCCCGACATCGTCGAATGGCTGGGCTGGCGCGGCGGCTTCGGCATGCTGGCCATCGGCCCGGCGCTGGGTTGCGTGGCGATGTGGCGGCTGCGCGGGCATCCGGACGCAAGGCGGCTGGCCGGCGGCAGGCGATAGGCGAAAAAAAACCCGGCACGAGGCCGGGTAAGTGGAAAGTGTCTTGCTACCGCGTTAGAACCGGTGACGGATACCGACCATCGCGCCAAACTGGCTGTTGCCGTTGAGGATGTTGTCAGCACTCAGGCTTGCCCGCGACTCGACACCGTTCTTTTTACGGTTCAAGGCATAGCCGAGGTCGAGGTATGCGCTGGTGCGCTTCGAGAACGCGTAGTCGGCCGTGGCGACGAAGACGACCGGGTCGGCACTCGTGCCGGCGAAGTCGTTGTAGTAGACCGCGCCCTTCAGCATCAGGGCAGGCGTGGCCTGGTAGCCGACGCCGAGCCAGTAGATGTTGCTGCGATGGAATTCTTCGCCGGCGCCGGTCAGGTTCTCCCAGCGATAGCCGGCAAAGACCTTGGCCTGGTTGAACGCATAGCTGGCGCCCAGGGAAGCGCGCTGATCCTTGACGTTGTCGGTAGGCTGGCGCAGGTCATAGACGAGGCCGAGGTCCAGCGGACCCGTGGTGTAGCGCAGGCCGGCGGAGTATTCACGACCCTTCTTGTAGTTGCCGGGAATCTCGCCAGCGCCCCAGCCGTTGGTGAGCGAGTCGGTCATGTCATAGCCGAAGCTATACAGGGCCGATGCCGTCAGGTTGCCAAACTTGCCTTGGTACTTGATGGCGTTGTCGGCGCGGCTGGCCATCTGCCGATCGAGATTGATGATCGAATACTGAGACGTGGCCGCCATCGGATCGAAGGCCAGCGTGAAATCGTAAATCGGCGTTTGTTGACGGCCCAGCGTCAGCGTGCCGAAGCGGCTCTGCAGGCCCAGATAGGCTTGACGGCCGAAGAGACGGTTATCAGCCTTGGAACCGCTGTCCAGTTGGAAGCCGCTTTCCAGCGCGAAGATGGCCTTCATGCCGCCACCCAGGTCTTCCACACCGCGCAGGCCCCACCAGGATCCGGTGGTGCTGCCGTTGCCAGATTGCATGCGGACGTTGCTGTTGTTCGATGCGGTGCGGTTCAGGTATTCCACGCCGACATCGGCGACGCCATACAGGGTTACGCTCGACTGGGCTTGAGCGCCCATAGCAAACATCGCTGCTGCTGCCGTAGCTGCCAGCTTAATCTTCATACCTTGGTTCTCCATGTTGAAAAAGAGTCCCGCAATGATCGGAAGGCATGAAGTTTGTGGCTTTGATTTAGCTCGTTATTTCGTCACTCAGTATCAGAATTTTCGTGTGGCAATGTCTGCGCTGACATGCGCGGAGTCCTTCGCATCGTAGTTATACGAAGCGATCAATCCAAAGGTGTTTTTACTGTTGCAACTTGAAGGGGGCCGGGCGCGGCGCGAACGATCGATCGGGAGTTTTAAACGGTGAAGAATCCGAAAGGTTGTCGCGCGAACATCAGCGCCCTCTCGGGAAATTCCGATGTGGCGTTGGCGAAGATTCAGCGGGGCTGAAGACGGTCGAGGCGCAGACGGTGGCGCTCATCGGTCAGGCGCCATACGGCGAGCCAGCCGGCGAGCACCACGGCAAGCAGGCTGCCGCCCGCAAGCAGGAACATCAGCAGGATCTGGTAGCGCGCGGCGTCGATGGCATCCATGCCGGCCAGAATCTGCCCGGTCATGATGCCCGGCAGTGTGATGATGCCCGCCGCCGCCATCGTATTGATGGTGGGCAGCAGGCCGCTGCGCACCGCCTGCCGCAGGATCGGGCGCAACGCTGTGTGGCGGTCGTCGCCAAGCGCCAGCCTCGATTCGATGGCCTGCCGCTGGTGCCACGCAGTGGTGAGCGTCGCGTGCAGCGTCAGGCTGGCCGCATTCATGGCGTTCCCGAGAATGATGCCGGCCAGCGGAATGGCGTGGCGGGCGTCGTACCAGGGGGTGGGGCGCAGCGCGGTGATCAGGGCCAGCACGGTGATGATCAGCGTCGGCATGCTGACGGAAGCCAGGCCGATCAGCATCTGCCAGCGGGTATCGAAGCGCCGCTCCTGGCGGCTGCCCGCTTCTCGCGCGGCGGCCACGATCATCGCGGCCACTACCAGCAAGGTAAGCCAGGGCGACGACAGTGCGAACACGGTACGCAGGACCAGGCCGACCAGCAGCAATTGCACCACCATGCGCACGGCGGCCCAAAGCAGCGCGCGATGGATGCCCAGCGACATCGTCAGTGACAGCATGGCGCCCAGCACGATCAACAGACTGGCCAGCATCAGATCGCCGGCGGTGAGCAGGATCGGCGTCATGCGGCAACGGTCTCCAGCCCGGTGGGGCACAGGCGGAAATGCGCGTCGCGCAGCCGTGCCGCCTGTTCGGTGTTGTGCGAAACGACCAGCAGGCCGACCCCTTCGGACATGACTTCGCGCAGCAAGGCTTCCACGGCCAGCGTGGTGTCGCGGTCGAGCGCGGCGGTCGGCTCATCGAGCAGCAGAAAGCGCGGCCGGCGAATCACGGCACGCAGCAACGCCAGGCGCTGGCGCTCGCCGGTCGACAGATGGCTGACGCTCGCCGCCAGGATGTCGTCGCGCAGTCCCACCTGCCGTACCAGTCGCGCCAGGCGCGGGTCGGCCAGATCGTGATCGTCGAAATGGCTGCGCACGTCGTCGGCCCACCAGCCGGATTCCGCCGCAACGTAGATGACTTCGCGGCGCCAGGCCGGACCGCTCAGCGCTTCGCGCGATGTGCTGCCAATGCGTACGTCGCCGTCATTCGGGTCCAGGTCCGCAATCATGCGTAGCAGCAGGCTCTTGCCGCTGCCGGAGGTGCCGGACAGCACCGTGCATTTGCCGCCCGCCACGTCGAACGTATAGGGGCCACGGCCGTGGCCGGCGAGGTGTTGAATGTGCAGGTGGCCGTCCATTGGCAATGCGGATTGGCAGGCGGGGCAGGGGCGTAGGAGGGGCGCAAGCGTATCGCGGGCGTATTAATGGCGCATTAATGACGTCTTGAGCGCATGGCGGGCATCCGTTCAGATTCTAGTGATCCGATTGCGAATCTGCTTTCCAGCAGGCGCGGATTTTGTCGATTTCGCCGGGCACGTCCGACAAGAGATTGCGAACAAGTCCTACACAGTGCGGCATGCGTGCTCCCTACACTATGAATCAGCGCCGTTCCCTGCCGCCAGCGCCCATCCCGACGCGGCCTGCGACAGAGACCGGATGTTCTGCAACCGACCACAGGAGCACGATCATGAACAAGGACCAGGTGAAGGGCCGCATGAACGAGGCCAAGGGCAAGGCCAAGGAGCTGGCTGGCAAGGTGACCGGCAAGACGTCCACCGAACTGAAGGGCAAGGCCGAACAGGTGGCCGGCCGCACCCAGGCCGCCTATGGCGATGCCAAGTCCGACATGAAGAAGAATCCGCGATAAGCGATTCACTGCGACACCGGCTTGCCGGTATGCACGATGAAGCGGGACCAACGTCCCGCTTTTTTGCGTCGATCAGCGCAACGCATCCACCAGAAAATCCACGAACGCGCGCACCTTGGCATCGAGATGCCGCCGCGACGGATACACGGCGAAGATGCCGGTCTCGGGCATGTGCCAGTCATCGAGCGCGGTTGTCAGCGTACCGCGCGCCAGATCGTCCTGCACGTAGGTACATGGAATCAGCGTCAGGCCAAAGCCCGCGCGCAGCGCATCGCGCACGGCCAGACTGGAGCTGACCTTGTAGCGGCCATCCACCGGAATGCGGCGCTCGTCGTCGCCTTTGCGGAACGTCCATTCATTGGCGTGGCCCGATAGCGAGAACTGGATGCAGGTGTGGGCGCGCAAGTCGTCGGGTGCCGCCGGGCGGCCGTGGCGAGCAAAATAGTCCGGCGATGCGCAGACCACGTGTTGCAACGTCATGAGCCGGCGCGCCACGAGCGTGGAGTCGAGCAGACGGTCGCTGCCACGAATGGCGACATCGAAGCCGTCCTGGATCAGGTCGACGCGGCGGTCGTCCAGATGCAGATCGAGCTTCAGGTTCGGATAGCGCGCCAGGAATGCCGGAATGGCCTGCGACAGCCGCACCAGCGTCAGCGATACCGGTGCACTGACGCGCAGCGTGCCAGCGGGATTGTCGTCCGACGGATTCAGCGAGCGCTCGGTTTCGTCGAGATCGTCGAGAATCTGGCCAATCTGCGCGTAGTAGCGGGCACCGGCCTCGGTCAGGCTCAGGCGCCGCGTGGTGCGGTTGAGAAGCCGCGCCGACAGGTGCGCTTCCAGCTCGCTGACATTCTTGCTGACGGCAGGGGAAGACAGGCCCAGCTTGCGGCCAGCCGCGGCAAAGCCGTTATGCCGCACCACTTCCCGGAAAACACGTAATGCGGTCAGATGGTCCACGGATTCATTACTGGCAGTAAATGGTGTGTTGAATATACGCCGGCTTCTGGTGCATGGCGAGGTTCGGTAGGCTGCGGTATCGATATCCCGATCCGAATTGCCATGACCATTGCTGTCACGCATCCCATCACCGACGCCGTCGAACCGCGCCGTCCTCCGGTGGACGACGCCTTGCTCGTTTTCGCCTGATACGCAGGGACGCCATGCAGACGAACCGCACCACCGACTTGTTACTGACCGCGCTGGCGCCCGCCATCTGGGGCACCACATACCTCGTCACCACGAACTGGCTGCCGGCGGGCTATCCGCTGACCGTGGCCACGCTGCGCGCGCTGCCCGCCGGCATCCTGCTCTGGTTGCTGGGCCGGCAGTTTCCCGCCCGCGACTGGTGGCTCAGGCTGCTGGTGCTGGGCGCGCTCAATTTCTCGTTCTTCTGGGCCATGCTGTTCGTGTCGGCCTACCGGCTGCCGGGCGGCGTGGCGGCCACTCTCGGCGCCATCCAGCCGCTGATCGTGATCGTGCTGTCGCGCGTGCTGCTGGGGTCCGCGATTCGTGTGGCGGCGATCGCGGCGGCGCTGGCTGGCCTGCTGGGCGTGGCGTTGCTGGTATTGACGCCAAAGGCCACGCTCGATGTCGTGGGCGTGGCCGCGGGGCTGGCCGGGGCGGTATCGATGGCGCTCGGCACCGTGCTCACGCGCCGCTGGCAGCCGCCGGTGCCGGCGTTGACGTTTACGGCCTGGCAACTGACGGCGGGCGGCATCCTGCTGGTGCCCTTTGCGCTATGGCTGGAGCCGCCGCTGCCGTCGCCGACGCTGGCCAACGTGCTGGGCATGGCCTGGCTGACGGCGATCGGCGCCGCGCTGACCTACGTGCTGTGGTTCCGTGGCATCGCGCGTCTGGGGCCCGGTCCCGTGGCGACGCTCGGGTTCCTGAGTCCGCTCACGGCGGTGCTGATCGGATGGATCGTGCTGGGCCAGACACTGAGCGCCGCGCAGATCGCGGGCATGGTGCTGGTGCTGGGCGGCGTCTGGCTCAGTCAGTTGGCGAACAACCGTGGCCATGCGCCCGCCTCTCCCGTGAAAAGGCAGATCGGTGGCGGGGACGGCAAGCAGCTCAATTCATGAGGGGGCGCAAGCTGGACGACCATACGTTCGTCCACTTCGTACTACTCGCCGTCAGCCAACGTTTTAGCTCCCCTCTCCCGCAGTGCGGGAGAGGGGTTGGGGGAGAGGGCGCAGAGGTTCAAATTGCGACTTGTCTCGACTTGAGCCGCCAGCCCTCTCCCCCGCAGTGCGGGAGAGGGGAGTCCAGCGCGACGTCAGCCCAGCTTCGGCAGCACCCGGCCAGGGTTCAGCAGGTTCTTCGGGTCGAGTGCGCGCTTGACCTGCCACATCAGTTCCAACTCGACGGAGGACTTGTAGCGGCTCAGGTCGTCTCGCTTGGCCACGCCGATACCGTGTTCGGCCGAGATCGAACCGTTTTCGGCATAAGCGAGTCCGTCCACCAGGTCGGACACCGGCTTGTACCACTGCGCCAGGAAATCCTTCGCATCGCGGTCTTTCGGGCGCAGCGGATTGAAGTGGACGTTGCCGTCGCCCATATGGCCGTAAATCACCATGCGCGTGGCCGGCTCCAGCGCCAGTACCTCGGCGGAAGCCTTCTCGATGAACTGCGCGATGCGTGACACCGGCACCGAGATATCGCACTTGATGCTGCCGCCGGTGCGCGTCTGCGCATCCGAGATTTCTTCGCGGATGCGCCAGAACTGCTGCACGTCGGCCAGGCTCGATGCCACGGCGGCGTCCACCACCCATTGGTTGCCCAGCCCGGTCTCCAGGATTTCCATCAGCGTGCCGCTGAGGGTTTCCTCGTCGGTGCCCGAGGTCAGCTCGATCAGCACCATCCAGTCGTGCCGGCCGGACAACGGCGAGGGAGCATTGCCGAGGTATTCGAGCACGAGGTCGAGCGCCGGGGCGGAGATCAGCTCGAACGCCGTCACGGCGCCACCGGAAAGCGCGCGGGCTTCGCCCAGCAGCTTCACCGCGGCTTCGGGGCTTTCCACGGCCACGAACGCCACGGCGGTCGCGCGCGGTTGCGGCATCAGCTTCAGCACCGCACCGGTGATGATGCCGAGCGTGCCTTCGGCGCCGATGAACAGGTGCTTGAGGTCGTACCCGGTATTGTCCTTGCGCAGACCCTTGAGCGAAGAAAAGATCCGGCCGTCCGGCAGCACCACCTCGATACCGAGCACCAGGTCGCGCATATTGCCGTAGCGCAGTACCGCCGTGCCGCCGGCGTTGGTCGACAGGTTGCCGCCGATCTGGCACGAACCCTCCGAGCCGATGCGCAGCGGGAACAGCCGGCCGGCGTCGTCGGCCGCGGCGCGGGCGCCGGACAGCGTCACGCCGGCCTCGACCGTCATCGTGTCGTTGATCGTGTCGATCGCCAGCACGCGGTTCATCTTCTTCAGGCTGATCACCACGGCCGTGCCGCTGTCGTCGGGCACGGCGCCCCCCATCAGCGACGTATTGCCGCCCTGCGGCACCACGGGCACGTCATGTTCGTGGCACCACGTCATGACGCGGCTGACCTGCTCCGTGGTGGACGGCATGACCACCAGCGGCGACTTGCCGCGATAGATGCGGCGATAGTCGGTGACGAACGGCTCGGTATCGGCTTCGGCACTCAGGCAGCCGTTGGGGCCGACGATGGCCAGCATGGCCGTCAGCAGCGCGTCTTGATTGGGCTTGGTTTCAATGGGCAGCGAGGACATCTTCGGACTCGGTACTTCCAGACTCAGTAGGCGGCGCCGGGCGCGGACACTTGCTGTGCGCGCTCCGGCAGGAATTCGGCGGCCAGCTTGCGCGCCGCGTTGGCGTAGACGAGCACATCGACGCCAGTGGCCACGAAGGTGCAGCCCAGCTCCAGATATCGACGCGCGAGCGCATTGTCTGAAGTCAGCGTGCCGGCGGCCTTGCCGCTGGCGATGATCGTGCGCATGGCGCTTTCGATCTGCGCCTGTACATCCGGGTGGCCGGGATTGCCGCGATGACCCATCGACGCGGCCAGGTCGGCCGGGCCAATGAACACGCCATCCACGCCGTCGACGGCACAGATCGCTTCCAGGTTCTGCATGGCAGTCACGGTCTCGGCCTGCACCAGCAGGCAGACTTCGTCGTCGGCCACGGCCAGGTAGTCCTTGCGGGCGCTCCATTGGGACACGCGCGCCACGGCGCTACCCACGCCACGCACGCCAAACGGCGGATAGCGCGTGGCGCGCACCAGCGCGGCGGCCTGCTCGGCGGTATCGACCATCGGAATCAGCAACGTGCGCGCGCCGATGTCCAGCAACTGCTTGATCAGCGCGGTCTCGCCCGATACGGCGCGCACCACGGGCTGGGAGCGGTACGGGGCCAGCGCCTGCAGCGTCTGCAGGATCGTCCGCACGTCGTTGGGTGCGTGTTCGCCATCGACCAGCAGCCAGTCGAAGCCGGCCGTGGCGCTGATCTCGGCCAGATACGGCGTGGCGCCGGACATCCATAGTCCGATCTGGGCCTGGCGGGCGGCAAGGGCGGTCTTGAAGGGGTTATGCGCGGGCATGCGGGGTGTCTCCTCGAAGTGCGTCGGATCAGCGTCGGATCGGTGTCAGATCAACTGGCCCTGGCACAGATACTTGGTATGCATGTAATCGTCAAGTCCGTGACGCGATCCTTCGCGGCCGTAGCCCGATTCCTTGACGCCGCCAAACGGCGCCGCCTCGGAGGCCAGCGCGCCCTCGTTGATACCGACGATGCCGGTTTCCAGCGCCTGCGCCACGCGCCAGATACGGCGCACGTCGTTCGAATAGAAGTACGCGGCCAGCCCGAACGGTGTGTCGTTGGCATCGCGGACCACCTCGTCCTCGTGCGTGAAGCGGAATACCGGCGCCACCGGGCCAAACGTTTCCTCCTGCGCCAGCATCATGGCAGGCGTGGCGCCCGCCAGCACGGTCGGCGCGTAGTAGTGCGGGCCGTCATCGGTGCGCACGCGCTCGCCGCCCACCACCACGCGCGCGCCGTGGTCCACGGCATCGCGTACGTGGCGGTCGATCTTGTCCACGGCGCGGGCATTGATCATCGGGCCGATCTGCGCGGCGGGTTCGGTGGCCGGCCCCACATGCAGCGCGCCGACGCGGGCGGCCAGTTTTTCGACGAAGGCGTCATGCACGCCGGCCTGCACGTAGACGCGGTTCGGGCATACGCAGGTCTGGCCGCCGTTGCGGAACTTGGCGGCCATCAGCCCTTCGACGGCGGCGTCGAGATCGGCGTCGTCGAAGACGATGAACGGCGCGTTGCCGCCCAGTTCCAGCGACAGCTTCTTGAGCGTGCCGGCCGATTCGCGCGCCAGATGCTTGCCGACGGGCGTCGACCCGGTGAACGTGATCTTGCGCACGCGGGAGTCGGCCAGCCAGGCATCGACCACGGCCGGCGTATTGGCGCGCGATGCGGTGACGATATTGAGCACGCCCCGCGGCAGCCCGGCCTGTTCGGCCAGGTAGACCAGCGCCAGCGCGGTCAGTGGCGTGTCTTCCGCCGGCTTGGCCACCACGGTGCAGCCGGCCGCCAGTGCGGGAGCGATCTTGCGCGCGATCATCGCCAGCGGGAAATTCCACGGCGTGATGGCGGCCACCACGCCCACCGGTTCCTTCAGCACGATCATCTTGCGGCCCGGCACTGCCTCGGCCACCACGTCGCCGCGGATGCGCGTGGCTTCTTCCGCGAACCATTCCACGTACGATGCGCCATAGCGTACTTCGCCCAGGCTCTCGTGCATCGGCTTGCCCTGCTCGGCGGAGATGATGCGCGCCAGGTCCTGCTCGTTGGCCAGGATCAGCGCGTGCCAGCGCTTGACGATCTGCGCGCGATCGCGCGCGGTGCGACGGCTCCAGGCCGGAAAGGCGGCAGCGGCGGCATCGGCGGCGCGTTGCGCGTCGGTGGCGTCGCTGTCCGGCACATCGGCGATGACCTGGCCCGTGGCGGGATCGGTGACATCAAGGCGGGCACGGCTGTCGCACCACTGCTGGTCGATGAAGTTCTGCGTGCGCAGCAGGGTGCGGTCGGTGAGGGTGGTCAACATGGGTCTACGTAAAACGGATATTGGATGGCGGGCGGGTGAAACGCGACGGCGCTAGCTGACGATCCCCACATGCCAGGGCACGAACTCGTGATCGCCCAGCCCCAGCAGTTCGCTCTTGGTCGGCTCGCCGGAAGCGGCGCGCAGGATGTGTTCGAAGATCCGTTCGCCCATCTGCGCGACGCTTAGCTCGCCGTCGAGCACCAGGCCGCAGTTGATGTCCATGTCTTCTTCGAGCCGCCGGTACATCGGCGAATTCGACGCCAGCTTGATCGTCGGCGCGGGCTTGGACCCGAACATCGAACCGCGCCCGGTGGTGAAGCAGATCAGGTTGGCGCCGCTGGCGATCTGGCCCGTGGCGGCCACGGGGTCATAGCCGGGGGAATCCATGAAGACGAAGCCAGCCTTGTCGATCGGCTCGGCATACTCGTACACGGCCTGCAGTGGCGTGGTGCCGCCTTTCATGGCGGAGCCGAGCGATTTCTCGAAGATATTCGCAAGGCCGCCCTGCTGGTTGCCGTGGCCGACCACGCCGTTGAACTGCGCGTTCTGCCCGGCGGTATAGCGCTCCCACCATGCCAGCCGGTCCAGCAGCTTCTGGCCGACTTCGGGCGTGACCGCGCGGCGCGTGAGCATGTATTCCACGCCGTGGATTTCGGGCGTTTCCGACAGGATCGCCGTGCCGCCGTGGCGCACGAGGATGTCCATCGCGGCGCCGAGCGCCGGGTTGGCGGTAATCCCCGAGAAGCCGTCCGAGCCGCCGCATTCGAGGCCGATCTTGATATGGCTGGCGCTTGCGCGTTGCCGCTGGAAGGCATTAGCCGCTGGCAGCATTGCTTCGATGGCGCGAATGCCCGCTTCGATCGTGGCGCGCGTGCCGCCGGTGTCCTGCATCACCAGCGTATGGAGGTTTTCGCCGGGGACCAGGCCCTGGGATTCCACCAGCGACGCCACCTGATTGCGTTCGCAGCCCAGGCCGACGATCAGCACGCCGGCCAGGTTCGGATGCCGGGCATAGCCCGCGATGGTGCGGCGCAGGAGGTCGAAATGCTCGCTCGGCGACGACATGCCGCAGCCGCTGCTCTGCGCGAATGCGGCCACGCCATCGACGTTGGGATACGCGGCGAGCCGTTCCTTCGTGAAATGCGCGGCGATGTGCTTGATCACCGTGGCCGAGCAGTTCACGGACGACAGGATGCCGATGAAGTTGCGCGTGCCGACGCGGCCGTCGGGACGCACATAGCCCATGAACGTGGCGCGCTCCGCTTCCGGCACGTAGGCCACGGGCCGCACATCGCTGCAGAACGATGGGTCGCGGTAGAAGTCCACGAGCCGGAGGTTATGGCTGTGCACGTGATCGCCGGGCGCGATGTCGCGGTCGGCTATGCCGATCACGGTGTCGTACTTCCTGACCTGCTCGCCGCGCGCAATCGCGCGTGCGGCAATCTTGTGCCCGGCCGGCACCTGGGCGCGCACGCGCACGCCCAGGTCTTCCAGATGCTGGCCCAGTGTCAGGTCGCCACGGGCGATCAGGACGTTATCGTTGGCGTGCAGGCGAATGACGGGGTTCAGAGTCACGGTTGACAGATGCGTGGCGGGTTAGCTCTGGGCGAGCATTTCCTTGAGCTTCAGGCGCTGGATCAGCTGCGTTTCCTGGTCATAGACCGTGGAGATGTACTTCTTGTAGTCGGGGCCGTCCAGGTACATGATCGGCGCGTCGATGCGGGCGGCCACGGTCTTGAACTCGGCGCTGGCCACGGCGGCGCGGAAGGCGTCGCGCAGTTTCTTCTCGACATCGGGCGGCAGGCCCTTGGGCGCGCCGATGCCGTTGGGCGCTTCCACCACGACGTTGAATCCAAGTTCCTTGAGCGTGGGCGTGTCCTTGAAGCGCGGCGTGCGCTGCTCGCCCCAGGTGGCCAGCAGGCGCAGCTTGCCGCCTTCCACATGCGGCGCCCACGAACTCGAATCGGCCAGCAGGTCCACCTGATTGGCCAGCACGTCCTGCAGTGCCTGCGAGCCGCCCTTGTAGGCAATGGCATTGAACTTCACGCCGGCGGCCAGCGCGAACTGTTCCATGCCGACGTGCGTGGCGCCGCCGATACCGGCGTGCGCGTAAGTGATGCGTCCCGGATGGGCCTTGGCTTCGGCGATCACGTCGGCCAGCGTCTTGAAACGTGAGCCGGCGGGTACCGCGATGCCGAAGGTCTGACCCGACGTGCGTGCCAGATAGGTCAGTTCGGTACGCGGATCGAGCTGCAGCATGCCGAGCTGCGAAAAGCGCGTAACCGAAATCGGGATCTGGCCGATCGTGTAGCCGTCGGGGTTGGCGCGGGCCAGTGCCTTGGTGCCGATCATGCCCGAGGCACCCGCGCGGTTTTCGACGACGATGGACTGCTTGAGAATCCCCGAAGCCACCTGGCACAGCGCGCGCATCGATTGGTCCGCCGTGCCGCCCACCGGCCACGGGCAGATGAACGTAATGGGACGGTCGGGATACTCGCCGGCGGCGCGCGCAATGCGCGGCACGAGCAGGCTGGCCGTGCCGGTCGCGGCAACGGCGGTGGCGGCCGCGCTGCCCAGCAGAAGCCGGCGGCGCGAAAGGCTGGCGGGAAGACCTTGCGTCATGGGGAATGTCTCCAATCTTGTTTTAGGTCGCGGACCGGCATTGGTGCCAATCCGCTCTGCCAGCGATTGTGGGCGCGCCGAACATAACCATCCAATAGAAAATTGGCATTGCTTCATAACCTTATGGTTAGGTAGACTCGCCGTCATGGCACATATCGACCGGGCCTTCCGTTCCAACATCAAGTTACGCCACCTGCAGCTGCTGGTGGCGCTCGATGAGTTTCGCCATCTGGGCCGCACGGCCGAATTCCTGTCGGTGAGCCAGCCGGCCGTATCGAAGGTGCTGGCCGAGGTGGAGAAGATGCTGGGCCTGACGCTGTTCACGCGCTCCACGCGCGGCACGGAGCCGACGCCCGCCGGCGAATCGCTGGTGCGGTTTGCCCGTGCGGTGCTGGCCCAGTACGACGTGACGCGCGACGAGATCGAGGCCGTGGCCAGTGGGGCGGCGGGCCGTGTGCGCGTGGGATCGATGAGCGCCACGCTGCCGGTGCTGCTGGCGCAGGCGGTGACGCGCCTCAAGGCGCGCTCGCCACGCGCGACGGTGCTGGTGGAGGAGGGCGATCTGACCCATCTGCTGCCGCGCTTGCGGCTATCCGAACTCGATGTGATCGTCGGACGGCTGGAACCGGCCTACGCGGCGCCGGACCTGGTTACCGAGGCGCTCTACGAGGAACCGATGGTGGCCATCGTCGCGGCCGATCATGCGCTCGCGCGCAAGGCGCGCCCTGGCTGGACCGACCTGGCGCGGAATCCGCTTGTGCTGCCACCGCCCTGGGCGTCGCTGCGCGTCAAGATCGAGCAGGCTTTTCACCGGCACGGCGAGCATCCGCCGGCGGACATCATGGAGTCGTCCTCGTATCTGGCCGTCACCACATTCGTGGCGCAACGGCGAGCTGTGGGATTCGTCGCCCGCGCCGTGGGGCGCCAGTTGCAGGCCGAGGGGCGCTTCCATGTGCTGGCGATGCCCGTGGAGGTGGATTTGCCGCCCGTCGGGTTGATCACGCTACGGGACCGCAGGCTGCCGCCGAGCGTGGCCGAGCTGGTTGGCTGCCTGCGCGATGCGGCGGGCGAGATCGACGGGGCCGGCAAGCCTCGCAAGACCGCCCGAACCGGCGGCACGGGCGCCGTCCGAAGTAATGGAAATACCCGGAAGACCCAAGGCACGCGCAAGACGCCGAGTACATCGAACACATCGAATACATCGAACACATCGAACACAGCAGGCAAGACGTGATGACAGACGCTTCCCGAAA
>DAIOET010000037.1:0-21647 GCA_036746135.1 Cupriavidus sp. | reverse complement strand
CCCCCCAACCTGCCGCCCCAATTCCCCCCCCAACGCCGGTGGGTGGGGGACGTATCCAGACTGGTCTACTTGCCTCCATGCCAACCGGGCCGCCGAGTGCCCGGCCACCGACCAAGAGATGAGAGGAAGCAATGGGCGTTCTATCGGGAATCCGCGTGCTGGAATTCGAGGGCATCGGCCCGGGGCCGTTTGCGGCGATGCTGCTGGCCGACATGGGCGCGGACGTGATCCGCGTGGACCGCGCCGTGGCGGCGGCGGACCTTGGTCCGAAGATCCACGGCCCGCGCATCGACGTGGTCGGTCGTGGCCGCAGTTCGGTCACGCTCGACCTCAAGCGCCCCGAGTCCATTCAGGCCGCGCTGGCGCTGATGGAGCGCGCCGACGTGGTGATCGAGGGTTTTCGCCCCGGCACGATGGAACGGCTTGGCCTGGGCCCTGAACAGGCGCTGGCACGCAATCCGAAGCTGGTCTATGGCCGTATCACCGGCTGGGGCCAGACCGGGCCGCTCGCATCGAGCGCGGGCCACGACCTCAACTACATCGCACTGTCCGGCGTGCTGTCGGCCATTGGCCGTGGCGACGACGCACCGGTGCCGCCGCTGAACCTCGTCGGCGACTATGGCGGTGGCGGCATGCTGCTGGCGATGGGCGTGCTTGGCGCGCTGCTTTATGCACAGCGCACGGGCCACGGGCAGGTGGTGGATGCCGCCATGACGGAAGGCGCGGCGCAGCTCGCTTCGGTCGTATGGGGCGTGCTCGCGTCGGGCCACTGGCGCGAAACCCGCAGCAGCAACCTGCTCGACGGCGGCACGCCCTGGTACGACAGCTACGTGACCAGCGACGGCCACTACATGGCCGTGGGCGCGGTGGAAGAACGCTTCTATCAGGAACTGGTGCAGAAGCTCGGCCTGGCCGACGCCGAACTGCCGGAGCGCGCCAATCGCGCCAACTGGCCGGTGCTGCGCCAGAACTTCAAGATGGCCTTCCGTTCGCGCACCCGCGACGAGTGGTGCGCCGTGTTCGAAGGCAGCGATGCCTGCGTGGCGCCGGTGCTGAAGTTCTCCGAGGCATCGAAGCACCCGCACAACGTGGCGCGCGGCAGCTTCGTCGAAATGGCCGGCGTCACGCAGCCCGCGCCCGCACCGCGCTTCTCGCTCACGCCGTCGGAGATTCGCCGCACAGCGCCGGCGCGTGGCGAGCACGGTGGCCAGGCGCTGGCAGCCTGGGGCTTCGATAGCGCCGCGGTGGCCGGGCTGACCAGTCTTGGTCTGGGCTTCGCCGCCGCCTGATCCCATCCAGATCCACGCACACCGGATTCCCACCATGAGTCACGCCTATATCGTTTCTCCTGTGCGCACGCCCGTCGGAAAGTTCGGCGGCTCGCTGGCGCCGCTGACCGCCGCCGACCTCGCGGCCCATGTCATCAAGGCCGTCCTCGAACGCTCGGGCGCGCCGGCCGACAGCATCGACGAAGTCATCGTCGCGCAGTCGTATCAGTCCAGCGAGGCGCCGTGCATCGGCCGCTACGCCGCATCGCTCGCCGGTTTGCCGGAGAGCGTCTCGGGCTACGCGGTGGACCGCCGTTGCGGGTCGGGCCTGCAGGCCGTGATCGACGCGGCGATGCAAGTGCGGAGCGGCGTGGCCGACGCGGTGCTCGTGGCTGGCGTCGAGAGCATGAGCAACATCGAGTACTACACCACCGACATGCGCTGGGGCTCCCGGCTGGGTAGCGTGGCGCTGCATGACCGGCTCGATCGTGGCCGCGTGAACTCGCAGCCGGTCAGCCGCTATGGCGTGATGGCGGGCGGCGCCGCCGAGACCGCGGAGAACCTGGCCAAGGACTACGGCGTGACGCGCGAGGAGAGCGATCGCTACGCCGCGCGCAGCCACCAGCTTGCCGCCGACGCGTGGAAATCGGGCCGCTTCGACGAGGAAGTGGTGCCGGTTCCGGTGCCACGGCGCAAGGGCGAGACGGTGATCTTCCGCCGCGACGAGGGCATCCGCGAGGACGCCAGCCTGGAAACCATGACGAAGCTGCCCGCGCTGCTGCGCGGCGGCACGGTAACGGCCGCCAACGCGTGCCAGCAGAACGACGCGGCCTCGGCCTGCCTCGTGGTGTCCGAGGGCTACCTGAAGACGCACGGACTTGAGCCGATGGGCCGCCTGGCCGGATGGGCCGCGGCGGGCTGCGATCCGCTGCGCATGGGTATCGGTCCGGTCCCGGCCGTGGCAAAGCTGCTGCCGCGCCTGGGCATGACGCTGTCCGATCTCGACCTCATCGAAGTCAACGAAGCGTTTGCCGTGCAGGTGCTCAGCGTGTTGAAGGTGTGGGGGCTCAAGGGCGACGACCCGCGCCTCAACGTCAACGGCTCCGGCATTTCGCTGGGCCATCCGATCGGCGCCACCGGCGTCCGCATCCTCACGACGATGCTGCACGAAATGCGCCGCCGCAACGCGCGCTTCGGCCTTGAAACCATGTGCATCGGTGGCGGGCAGGGCCTGGCCGCCGTGTTCGAACGGGTCTGACCCGAACCATTTGCAGGAGCAGAACATGACCGACAGCCAGATCCAGGCGCCACGCTGCGCCTCGGAGCAGCCGTGGCGCGAGCAGGATGGCCAGCTCGTGCTGCTGGCCTATCGCCACCACGGCAGCGACGCGCTGCATTTCCCGCCGCTGCCGCTGACGTCGCCGCAGGCCAATGAGACCGAGCTGGTCGCGCTGCATGGCACGCCGACGCTCTACAGCTATACCGTCATGCATCCGTCGCCCAGAACCGGCCTGCCGCCGATGCCGCTGGGTTTGGCGGATTTCCCGGAAGGCGTGCGCATCTTCGGCCGGCTGGTGTACCCGGAAGGCCGCCGTCCCGCCGTGGGCGATACGCTGCGTGCGTGCCTGGTGCACACGGCCGAAGGCGCCATCCATGCATTCGAACTGGTAGGCGGGGAGGCCCGGCGATGAGCAAGCCAATCTATATCGCAGGCGTCGCCATGACGCGCTTTGGCCGCCACGACGGCTCGATGCAGGACCTGGCCCAGAGCGCCGTGCGCGACGCCGTGGCCGATGCCGGCGTCGAATTGCGCGATGCACAGGCGTTCTACGCGGCCAACGTGTTTGGCGGGATGGTGCTTGGGCAGGTGCTGCTGCGTGACCTGGGCGTTACCGGCCCGGCGATCTACAACGTCGAGAACGCATGCGCCAGCGGCGCCACCGGTGTGCACCTGGCCTGCCACGCGCTCGAAGCGGGACGCTACGACACGGTCGTGGTGCTCGGCGTGGAGCAGCTGACCGCGCTCGGCGGCGGCGCGCTGCCGCTGCAGAAGAACGACTACATGACGTCGCTCTATGCGCGCGCCGGCCTGACGCTGCCGTCGGTCTACGCGATGCGAGCCACGCGCTACATGCATGAGTTCGGTGTGAAGCCGGAAGTGCTGGCCGAGGTCGCGGTGAAGAATCGCCGCCACGGTGGCCTGAACCCGTACGCGCAGACCCGCAGCGGCGTCAGCGTGGACGAGGTGATGGATTCGCGCATGGTGTTCGACCCGCTGACGCTGCTGCAATGCTGCCCGTCCGCCGTCGACGGCGCCGCCGCGCTGGTGCTGACCACCCGCAAGCCGACGCGCCATGCCAAACCGGTGCGCGTGCTGGCCTCGGTGGTGCAGTCCGGCCGTCAGGAAGTTGGCCACGACGACATCCTTGCCGCCGAGATCACCACGCGCGCGGCGCAGCTGGCCTACCGCGAAGCGGGCGTGAAGCCGGCCGACCTCGACATGGTGGAACTGCACGACGCCTTCACCATCGCCGAACTCATCTACTACAACGCGCTCGGCCTGTGCGAGCGGGGCGAGGCCCACCAACTGCTGCAGTCGGGTGCGACCGCGCTGGGCGGCCGCGTACCGGTCAACCCGAGCGGCGGGTTGCTGGCCAAGGGGCATCCGCTGGGCGCCACCGGGGTGGCACAGATGGTGGAAGCCGTGTGGCAACTGCAGGGTCGCGCCGGAGAGCGCCAGATTCCGAATGCTTCGCTGGCGCTCACGCAATGCACGGGCGGTGGCATCGCCGGGGTGGATCACGCGGCGTCGGCCGTGCACATCCTCGGTCTTTGACGCGCCACGGGATTCAACAGGAGTTTTCATGGACAAGCAGATTGCCGTCGTCACCGGCGGCGCACAGGGCATCGGTCTCGGTATCACGCGGGCCCTGCTGGAAGCGGGTCACGCCGTGGCTGTTTTCGACCTGAATGGCAAGGCACTGGAAGCGCTGGGCGCAAGTGCGGGCGAGTACGCGGACCGGCTGATGGTGCTGCGCGTGGATGTGACCTCGGAGGCCGAGGTACAGGCCGGCGTGGCCCAGATCCAGGCGCGCTGGAAGACGCCGGACATCCTCGTCAACAACGCGGGCATCACGCGCGACAAGCGTTTTATCAAGATGACGGAAGAAGACTGGGATTTCGTCATCAACGTGAACCTGAAGTCGCAGTTCCTGTGCGCGCGTGCCGTCGTGCCGGGGATGATCGAACAGGGCTATGGCCGCATCGTCAATATCTCGTCGCGCGCATGGCTGGGCGGATTCGGCCAGTCCAATTACTCGGCGGCCAAGGGCGGCGTGGTAAGCCTGACGCGCTCGCTGGCGATCGAGCTGGCGCGCAACGGCATCACGGTCAACGCCATCGCCCCGGGCATCGTCGAGACGCCGCTGATGGCCACTTACACCGACGAGCAGCGCGACCGCCTGAAGGCCAGCGTGCCGGTGGGCCGCATCGGGCAGCCGGAGGACATCGCGCAGGCCGTGATGATGTTCGCCAGCCGCAATGCGTCGTATATCACCGGGCAAACGCTGTACGTCTGCGGTGGCCGCTCGCTGTCCAGCCCGAGCGTCTGACGGAGCGCGCCATGACCATCCACTATCAACAGACCGGCCACGTCGCCGTGCTGACGCTCGATGCGCCGGAGTCGCTCAACGCGCTGACCGTCGAGGAACTGCAGGCGCTGCGCGAGCGGCTAGTGCAATGCCAGGACGATGACAGCGTGCGCGCAATCGTCATCACCGGCGCGGGCGAGCGCGCGTTCTGCACCGGCGCGAACCTGAAAGCCACATTGCCGCCGTCCACTGGTTTCGCGGCGGGGGCTTTCAAGAGCCGTGCGGGCGAAGCAGCGTTGGGCGGCTACACGCGATTGCTGGACCTGAGCGACCTGCAGATCTGGAAGCCGCTGATCGCCGCGATCAACGGCTACTGCCTGGGCGGCGGGCTGGAACTGGCATTGCAGTGCGACCTGCGCGTCGCCGCGGCGTCGGCCAGCTTCGGCCTGCCTGAAGTCAAGGTTGCGAGCGTGCCCGCCGTCGGTGGCGTGCAGTACCTGATGCGCGCCGTAGCGGCCGCGCACGCGATGAAACTGGCGATGACGGGCGAGCGGATCGACGCTGCCGAGGCATTGCGCATCGGTCTGGTCAGCGACGTGGTGGCGGCAAGCGGCCTGATGGAGCTTGCCATGAGCCTGGCCACGCGCATCGCCGCCAATGGACCGTTGGCCGTGCAGGCCGTCAAGCAGCTTGCGGTGCAGACCTCGCACCTGGCGCCGCGCGAGTTCGTCGCCCAGGCCAACCTGCAATGGGGCCTGCTGCGCGACAGCGCCGATCGCATCGAAGGCCGCACGGCCTTTGCCGAGAAGCGTCCGCCGGCCTATCGCGGTGCCTGACGCAGCAAGGAGAGTAGAAACATGAATTTCAGCCCGACAGAAGACCAGGAGATGATGGTCAGCGCCGCGCGGCGCATGGTGCGGACGCGCATCGAACCGGTACTGCGCGCGCACCCGGCCAACCGGCCGCTGCCCAAGGCAGCCATGCTCGATATCTTCGCCGCGTTTGCCGAACTCGGAATCACCGCGCCACGGATTCCGGTGGAGGCCGGCGGTGGCGGCCTGAAGATGCTCGACTACGGGATGATCCTTGAACAGTTGCCGCCCGTGGTGGCGCTTTCGCTCGCCTCGCACGAAGGCACGATCCTGCGTATCCACCTTGGTTGCCCGGACGACATCCGCGAACGCTACCTGCCGGACCTGATCGCGGGCCGCAAGATTGCCTGCACCGCGAACACCGAGGCCAATGCCGGTTCCGATTCCGGCGCGATTCGCACGCGGCTGGAAGTGGAGGGCGATGACGCGTACCTGACCGGCCGCAAGATGTGGATCACCAATGCCTCCATCTGCGATGTGGTCAACGTGTCGTGCGTGGACGGTGCGGACGAAAAGGGCCGGCCCATCACACGCCGCGCACTAGTCGACCGCAGCGAAGTTGACTTCGAGATCCGCGAGACCGCCATCACCGGTCTGCAGCAGGGGCACCTGAGCGAACTGGTGTTCGAGCGCACGCGCGTGCCGGCCAGCCACATCATGGGCGAGGCGGGCGACGCCGCGAAGACGCTGACGATGGCGTGGAACGGCAACCGGCCGCTGCTGGGGCTGATGTGCGTGCATCTGGCGCAGAAGGCTTTCGACATGACGCTCGAATACGCGAAGTCGCGCCAGCAGTTCGGCAAGCCGCTGGCCAGTCATCAGCTTGTGCAGAAGGACCTGGCCGATATCGAAACGATGATCGTGTCGTCGCGCCTGATGTGCTACCACGCGCTCGATTGCATCGACCGTGGCTTGCGGGCCAACGGCACGTCGGCGATGGCCAAGCGGTACGCCACGCAGGCCTGCGAACGCGCGATCCATCTGGCCATGCAGGTGCATGGCGCGATGGGCATCAGCGAAGAACTCGGGCTGGAACGCATGTGGCGCGACGCCCGCGTGTTCCAGGTGCCCGACGGCATGAACGGCATCCTCGCCCTGATCCAGGGCCGCGAACTGACGGGCGCCGCGACATTCCGCTGATCAACGCCCAAACCATAACGAGACTGAGAGAGACACCATGAACGAGAAGATGATGGAAGGCAAGGTTGTGATCGTCACCGGCGCGGGCCGTGGCATCGGGCGCGAGATTGCGCTGGCAATGGCGCGCAATGGTGCGAAGGTGGTCGTCAACGATGTTGGCGTGACGGTGACCGGCGATGCCAGCCAGGAAGACCCGGCCGAGGAAGTGGCGGGCCTGATCCGTGCCGAGGGCGGCGAGGCGATCGTCAGCCGCGAAAGCGTGGCCGAGGCCGACAGCGCCGCCCGCATCGTCGAGGCCGCGGTCGACAAGTTTGGCCGCATCGACACCGTGGTCAACAACGCGGGCATCCTGCGCGATCGCATCTTCCACCAGATGACGCCCGAGGAATTCGATGCGGTGATGCGCGTGCATATCTATGGGGCGTTCAACATGAGCCGCGCCGCCGCCACGCACTACCGCAATCAGAAGAGCGGTAACTTCGTTCATATGACGTCCACGTCGGGGCTGATCGGGAATATCGGGCAGGCCAACTACGCCGCCGCCAAGATGGGCGTCGCCGGGTTGTCGAAGGCTATCGCGCTGGATATGGCCCGCTACAACGTCCGCTCGAACTGCATCTCGCCGTTCGCGTGGAGCCGCATGGCCGGTGCGATTCCGGAGACGCCGGATCAGGTCGAACGCATTGCCAAGGCCAAGACGATGTCGCCCGCCGATATCGCCCCGCTGGCCGTGTTTCTGGCGAGCGACGCCGCCGCGGCGGTCAACGGCCAGATCTTCACCGTGCGCCGCAACGAGATTTTCCTGATGAGCCAGCCGCGTCCGGTACGCGCGATGCAGCGCGCCGACGGCTGGACGCCGCAGACGCTGGCCACGCACCTGCTGCCGGCCATGACGCCGTCGTTCTTCCCGGTGGAAGTGTCCGGGCAGGTTTTTGCCTGGGACCCGGTCTGAGGAGCGCGCGATGGATTTCACGGTTCCGGGCGAATGGGTGGACTTTGGCGATGCGTTGCTGAAGTTCATCGACCGCGAGGTGGCGCCGCTCGAACACGAGCATCGGGCGCTGCTTGCCAGTGAGCGGACGATCTATACGCAAGACGGGCGGTTCCGGCCCGAAGTGCTGGCGCTGCGCCGGCGGGTGCGCATGCGCTCGGCCGAGTTCGGCTTCTATACGGCGCTGTCGCCGGAGTCGCTTGGCGGCGGCGGGCTCGGCGCGCAGGCCGCCTGCTATGTGCAGGAACGCCTGAACGCGCATTGTGGCCCTGATCGCCCGCTGATCCAGACGGTGGTGTTGCCGTCGCCGTTCACGAATGGCCTCTCGCCGGTGCTGAAGCACCTTGACCCGGCCGTGCTGGAAGCGGTGCACGCGGAACTGGCGACTGGCGACAAGACCATGTGCTTCGGTCTGTCCGAGCCGGATGCAGGCTCGGACGTCTTCGGCATGCGGACCCGCGCGGTGCGCGACGGCGACCATTGGGTGATCAACGGAACCAAGCAGTGGATTACCAATGCGCCGTATGCGGATTACGCGATGATCTTTGCCGTGACCGACGAAGAGAAGGCGCGCGCTCACAAGGGCGGCATCACCGGCTTCTTCCTGCCAACCGCCACGCCGGGCTTCGCGGTGCCGAGCATGATCCCGACGATGGGGCATCTGGGTGGCGATATCGGGATCGTGTCGCTGGAGAACGTTCGCGTGCCCGATACCCACCGGCTTGGTCCGGTCGACAAGGGGCTGGTCGTGGCGCTCGATGGCGTCAACGCGGGACGCCTGAGCATGGCGGCGTCGTGCCTCGGCCTTGCCCAGTGGGCGCTGGCACAGGCCATCGAGTATTCGAAGGTGCGCAAGACCTTCGGCGCGCCTATCAGCAACCACCAGGCCGTGCAGTTCATGCTGGCCGAGTGCGCGATGGACATCTACGCCGCCAAATCGATGATCCGGCATTGCGCGTGGCTGATCGACCAGGGCCAGCCCGCCACCAAGGAGGTGTCGATGGTCAAGGCGTCGGCCACGGAAATGGTCGGCCGGGTGTTCGACCGCGCCATCCAGGTGCACGGTGCGATGGGCCTGACCAACGAACTCCGGCTCGAAGCCGGCTACCGATACGCACGCACGCTGCGCATCCCGGACGGCACGTCCGAGATCCAGCGCCGCACCATCGCGCGCCAGCTGCTTGGCGGCGACGTCACGATCTGATCGTGTGAATACATGGAGAACCAGGCGATGAACACCCCCATCATCGAGCGCCCGAGCGGCCCGCTTTCCCTCGCTCGCAGGTACGCAACGACGGGCACGCCGGAACGCGTGCATGTGCCCGACACGACGGTTTACGAGAACCTGGAAATCTCGGCCCGCCGCTACCCATCCAAGACGGCGATCCAGTTCTACGGCGCGGCACAGTCGTATGACGCGCTGTTGCGCGAGGTGGAGATCCTGGCCGGCTACTTGCAGCACGCATGCGGCGTGAAGCCGGGCGACCGCGTCATGCTGTTCAGCCAGAACTGCCCGCAGTTCATCGCGGCGTACTTTGCGATCCTGCGTGCGCAGGCGGTGCTGGTGCCGGTCAATGCCATGTTGCTCGAAGACGAGCTGCGCCATATTGCGACCGATAGCGGCGCGGTGGCCTGCTTTGCCGCGCAGGAACTCGCGCCCCAGCTCACGCCGCTGCTTGGCGAGGCAGGCGGGACGCAGTTGCGGAGCCTCATCGTCCACGCCTACGGCGATGCGCTGGGTGATGACGATGCGGGGCTGAGCATCCCGGATTGGGCGCGCGTGCGTTGCAACCCGAATGCACTGCCAGCCGGTGCGGTGAGCTGGCAGGCGGCGGTTGCGGCGGGGCATCAGGCTCTGCCGTACACCGGCAAGCAGAGCGACCTCTGCATGCTGCCCTATACGTCGGGCACCACCGGCGCCCCCAAGGCGTGCATCCATGACCATCGCACCGTGATGACGTCGGTGGCGGGCTCGCAGCTCTGGCGCGGCACCCATGCCGAATCGTGCTTTCTGGCCGTGGCGCCGATGTTCCACCTGCTGGGCCTGCAAAACTCGGTCAACGGGCCGATCTTCGTGGGCGGCACGATCGTCCTGCTGCCGCGCTGGGATGCACGCACCGCGGCCGAACTGATCGAGCGGCACCGCGTCACGTTCTGGGGCGCCTTGCCGCCGATGATGGTCGATTTCTTCAGCCAGCCCGGTATCGAGCACCGCGACCTCAGCAGCCTGCGCGTGGTGGGCGGTGGTGGCGCGGCCATGCCCGAGAACACGGCCCGGCTGATGCGCGAGCGTCACGGCCTGGAGTACATCGAAGGCTATGGCCTGACGGAGACGGCGGCATTTCTGCTGGTCAATCCGGTGCAACGGCCCAAGGCGTCCTGCCTTGGCGTGCCGACCTACGGCGTGGAAGCGCACATCATCGATCCGGAGACGCTGCAGCCCGTGCCACGCGGCGAGGTGGGCGAGATCGTAGTGCACGGCGCACAGGTCATGCACGGCTACTGGAATAACCCGAAGGCGAATGCGGAGAGCTTTATCGAGATCGATGGCAAGCGATTCTTCCGCACCGGCGATCTCGCCTGCGAGGACGAGGATGGCTACTACTTCATGCGCGATCGGCTCAAGCGGATGATCAACGCCTCCGGCTACAAGGTCTGGCCCGCCGAGGTCGAATCAATGTTGTACCGGCACCCGGCGATTCACGAGACGTGTGTGATCTCGGCGCGCGACAGTCATCGCGGGGAAACCGTGAAAGCGGTGATCGTGCTGAAGCCCGGCCACGAGTCGACCACGGCCGAGAGCCTGATCGGCTGGTGCCGTGAGCATATGGCCACCTACAAGGCGCCGCGCATCGTGGAGATCGTGGCAAGCATTCCGCGCACCGCTACCGGCAAGCTGGCATGGCGGGCGCTGCAGGAAGCGGAGTTCGCGGAATGAACACTGAGACGAATACCATGCAGACCCAGTTCGACTACATCGTCATCGGTGGCGGATCGTCCGGATGCGCGGTCGCCGGACGGATGGCGCAGGGCAGCGAGTACAGCATCGCGCTGCTGGAAGCCGGTCCGCACGATCATACGGCCTCCGTAACCACGCCACTTGGGCTGGTCGTGAACGCGCGCAAGACCGGACCACGCAACTATGGCTATCGCACGGAACCCCAGCCGCACCTGGACAACCGGCGCGGCAGCCAGCCGCGCGGGCGCGGGCTTGGCGGCAGTTCGTCGATCAACGGCATGGTCTACATCCGCGGCGTGCCGTCGGACTACGACCGCTGGGCCAGCGACGGCTGTGAAGGCTGGAGCTGGCGCGACGTGCTGCCGTACTTCCGGCGCTCCGAGTGCAATGACCGGCTTGGCGGCCGCAACGACGATCCACTGCACGGCGGCAATGGCCCGCTGGCGGTGACCGATCTGCGTTCGCCCAGCCCGTTCTCGCGCTTCTTCATCGAAGCCGCACAGGCGGCGGGGCACGCATACAACCACGATTTCAATGGCGCGACGCAGGAAGGGGTGGGCTACTACCAGGTCACGCAGCGCAACGGCGAGCGGTGGAACGCCGCGCGCGCCTATCTGCACGGCGGCGATACGTCGACCTCCGCGCGTCAGCCGAACCTGCATGTACTGACCGATACGCAGGCCATGCGCATCGTGTTCGAAGGCAAGCGGGCCGTGGGCGTGGTGGTGCGGCGCGGCGACGAGGAAGTCACGCTGCGCGCACGGTGCGAAGTGATCGTCAGCAGCGGGGCGTTCGGATCGCCGCAACTGTTGATGGTGTCCGGCGTGGGCCCGGCGGACCACCTGCGCCAGTTCGGCATCGATGTGGTGGCGGACGTGCCCGGCGTCGGACAGAACCTGCAGGAGCACGCCGACGTGCTGCTCTACCAGACCAAGGTGCCGACCACCGATCTCATCGGACTCTCCGTGCGCGGCGGCCTGCGCATGTGGCGCGAGTTCCGTCGCTACAAGCGCGACCGCGCGGGCATGCTCTCGGGCAACCTGTCAGAGGCCGGCGGATTCTTCAAGAGCCGCCCGGAACTGACCGATCCTGATCTGCAGGCGCACTTTATTACCGCCGCCGTGACGCGCCCCGTTGGCTACGGCCACGGCTACACCTGCCATATGTGCATCCTGCGGCCGCATAGCCGAGGACAGGTCCTGCTGCACTCCGCCGACATGCGCCAGAAGCCGCGTATCGAACTCAACCTGCTGTCCGATCCGCGCGATGTCGAGAGCCTGGTGGGCGGTGTGCGCATCCTCAAACGCATTTTCGACCAGCCGGTGCTGGCGCGTCTCGGCGGCAAGTCGAGCGATCCGGAGTTGCGTGGCGATGGCAACGACGATGAGGCGATTCGCGCGATGATCCGTAGCCGGGCCGATACGGCCTATCACCCGGTTGGCACGTGCCGCATGGGAAGCGACGCCGCATCGGTGGTCGATCCGCAACTGCGCGTGCGCGGTGTGGAGGGGCTGCGAGTGGTTGATGTGTCGATCATGCCGACGCTGATCGGCGGCAATACCAATGCGCCGGCGATGATGATCGGCGAGAAGGCGGCGGACATGATTCTGGGCAAGCCCGCGGCACCGTTGAACGCCTGAACGATAAGGAGAAACGCAAGATGCGCGCAGTATCGATACCGGCAGTGACGAGCGACGTGCCCGACGGATTCGAGCCACTGATGGCGCCCGTGGGTTTCGTCCGGACCGCGGGGCCGTTCTACATCCATGCGAATCGGCCGATCGTGGCAGCCCGCGTGACCCGCGAGCATCTGAACCAGATTGGCATCGCGCATGGCGGCTTCCTGGCCACGCTGGCCGACGTGGCACTCGGGGCGGTGATACGGCGCGATCTTGCGACCTCCGCCGCCCCTACCGTGCATCTCGCCATCGACTACATCGGCGCGGTGCAGCCCGGTGACTGGGTGGAGGCGCATGTGCAGGTGCTCAAGGACGGGCGCAAGCTGATCAACGCGGCCTGCGATGTGCGGGTGGGAGACCGTGTGGCACTGCATGCCAGCGGTGTCTTCTTCGTCAAGGTGCGCGCCGGCCAGGCGGTGAGCTGATCCGATGCAACTCACCCTCAGCCTGCAACGTGCCGCACACCTGACGCCCGCACGCACGGCCACCGTCTTTCACGGTCGACGCCGCACTTATGGCGAGATGACGGATCGCGTCGCCCGTCTGGCCGCTGGCCTGCGTGCCCACGGGATGAATGCGGGCGATCGCGTCGCCATGCTGTCGCTCAACTCCGACCGCTACCTTGAGTACTTCATGGGCGTGTGGTGGGGCGGCGGCGTGGTCAATCCGGTCAATATCCGCTGGAGCGTGCCGGAGATGGCCTACTCGCTCGATGACTGCGATACACGCATCCTGATCGTCGACGATCACCACTTGCCATTGGTGAACGCGCTCCGCGCCGCATCGCGTTCCCTGAGCGTCGTGATTCACGCCGGGGAAGGTGATACCCCCGCCGGCATGATGTCGTTCGAGGGGCTGATCGCTACCCATGCGCCGATGGCGGATACGAATCGTGCGGGATCGGACCTGGCTTCCGTGATGTACACCGGCGGCACCACGGGTTTCCCGAAGGGCGTCATGCAGACCCATCTGAACCTGTGGTCGAGCGGCATGCAGCGGCTGGTGGAGGCGGCGCCGATCCGCGACGCCGCAGTGCTGCATGCCACGCCGTTCTTTCATGTAGCAGGACTTGGTCGCGCGATTGTCCAGTGGATGGCGGGCGAGACCCACGCCATCATTCCCTCGTTCGATGCGGCCGACGTGCTGCGCGCGATCCGCGACGACGGGGTCGCCGAGATCCAGCTCGTACCGACCATGATCCAGGCGACGCTCGCCCACCCGGACTTCGCTATCACCGATTTCTTGCGCGTGCGGCGGCTGACCTATGGCGCTTCACCCATTCCGGCGGCGCTGCTGGACGAGGTCATCGAGCGTCTGCCGGATGTGGAGCTGAGCCATTCCTATGGACTGACCGAAGCCTGCCCGAGCGTGTCATCGAACCCGCCGGCCAATCACGGCGAGGCGGGCCGCCGCAGTGGCCTGTACCGCTCGGTGGGGCGGGGCGGGCCGGCCGTGCTGGTGAGGATCGTGGACGAGGCAGGCACGGAGGTGCCGCGCGGCACGGTTGGTGAGATCGTCGTGCGCGGCCCGAACATCATGGCCGGCTACTGGAACAAGCCGGAGGAAACCGCCAGGGCCTTGCGTGACGGCTGGCTTCACACCGGCGACGGCGGCTATATGGACGACGAGGGGTACCTGTTCATCGTCGACCGCATCAAGGACATGATCGTCAGCGGCGGCGAGAACGTGTATTCGGCCGAAGTGGAGAACGTGATCGCGCGGCATCCGGCCGTGGCCGCATGTGCGGTGATTGGCGTGCCGCATGACAAGTGGGGAGAAGCGGTCCATGCGGTGGTGGTGATGCGCCCCGGCATGACCGTCGATGCGGATGCACTGAAGCAGCACTGCCGTCAGTTCATCGCCGGATACAAGGTGCCGAAGACGGTGGAGTTCCGTGAAGCGCTGCCATTGTCGGGCGCGGGCAAGGTGCTGAAGAAGGATCTGCGCGCGCCATTCTGGGATGGGATGACGCGAGCGGTGAACTGACGCCTGCTCGGTGCCTGCTCGGTGCCTGCTCGGTGCCTGCTCGGTGCCGGATCGATTGGATTCGGCGTGATACGCAAATCAAGCTGGAATCGGGCCGCGGTTGCGGCCCGATTGCCATCAGGGCTCCACGACGTTGAACATGGGATCGAAGTCTTCCAGCATCCCGAGCCAGCGGACCACACTTGCCAGATCACCCTCGACCTGAATCGTGCCTTCCTGCGCCAGTCGGCTGAACGTGGATGGCAGTCCGTCGTGGCCGGCCTGCAGTGCGGCAAGCCCTTCGCGGCCCAGCGATACGCTCGCCGTCCGCTCTCCACGCGCCGCGCCGGGCAGGTAGGTCATCGTGGCGTTCTCCAGCCGCATGGTCCAGCACTCGCCGGTCTCCGGGTTTCGCCACTCGATCTCCATGCGCTCGCCATCGGCCTGTTCGCCGTTCAGGCGCACAGCGAAGTAGTCGAGCAGCAGTTCCAGCGGCAGCACCGATACCAGATCCCGGCTCACGTGCCGGCGGCGCAGTTTCAGCGTGCCCTTGCGCAATTCCTGCGCGCCCAGCAGATACGCGTTGCGCCACGTCGACGATTCGGCGGCAAAGCCGAGCTGTTCCAGCGCATCGGCGCAGAGCGCACGGGCGTCGGCGTTGGCTGGGTCGGCGAAGATCAGGTGATTCGTGACTTCGGCCACCCAGCGGTGGTCGCCAAGTGCGAAGTCCGCGCGGGCCTTCTCAAGCAGCGCCTCGGCGCCGCCCATATACGTCACGTAGCGCGGACCCGACTGCTCGGGCGGCAGCAGGTTCAGATGCGCGGGGTTGCCGTCGTACCAGCCCAGATATCGTTGCACGATGGCCCGGACGTTGTGCGAGATGGCTCCGTAGAACCCACGGTTGGCCCATTCCTGCGCCAGCGAGGGCGGCAGCTTCATGACTTCGGCCACTTCCACGCCGGTGAGACCGTGGTTCATCAGGCGGACGGTCTGATCGTGCAGGTGCTTGTAGAGATCGCGCTGCTGGCGCAGGAAGTGCCGGATGCGCTCGTTGCCCCAGGTGGGCCAGTTGTGCTGGGCAAAGACCACGTCCGCCGTCGGCGCGTAGCGGTCGAGCGCTTCATCGAGATAGCGCGACCAGGCACGTGCGTCGCGCACTTCGGCGCCGCGCAGCGGGCAGAGGTTGTGCATGGTCTGCACGCCGATCTCCGCCGTGTTGAGCGCGCGCAGGCCGGGAAAGTGCATGAACATCTCGGACGGGGCCTCGGAGTCCAGCGCCAGGTGGAAGATGATTTCCACGCCGTCGATCACGTGGGTCTCCACCTCCTGGTCGATGCTCATGGTCGGCGGGATCAGCGTGCCGGTGCCGAGCGGAATGCCCTTGCCGATGCCACAGTCGACTTGTCCGCAGACGTGCTTGGGCAGCGAAAGCCCGGACTGGAACATGCCACGACGCATCATTGCGTTACCGGCGATCACGTTCTCCGAGACGGTGTGCCACATGAAGCCGCGCGGCGCGATGATCGGAACGCCGCGTGCTGCCGCATCGGCTTCGTCCAGCACTCCACGTGCGCCGCCGTAGTGGTCGGCGTGGCTGTGGGTGTAGACCAGGGCGCTCACCGGCCGATCGCCGCGATGCTTGCGGTACAGCGCGATGGCCGCCTCGGCGGTTTCGGCGACGGTGAGCGGATCGATCACGATCACACCGGTGTCCCCTTCGATAAAGCTGACGTTGGCGATATCGAAGCCGCGCACCTGATAGATGCGGTCGGTCACCTTGAACAGGCCATGCGCCATGTTCAGACGTGCCTGCCGCCACAGGTTCGGGTGGACGGTGGGGGCGGGCTGCGGGTTGTCGAGGAAGCTGTATTCGTCCATTGACCAGATCAGGCGGCCACGCTCGTCGCGGATCTCGCCGCCGGGAATGGTGCCGATAAAGCCGCGCTGGGCGTTCTCGAAGTCGATGTCGTCCAGCACGGGCTGGACCGGGGTGCGTGCGTTCATGGGTAATGCGTCCGAAAGCAATCGAAGGGTGAATCAGTCGGCCTTGGCGCCGGAAGCCTGGATCAGGCGCGCCACGACGGGCTCGTTGGCTTCGAACTCGCGGCGGAACTGCGTGGCGCTGGTGCCGACGGACTCCAGCGAGTAGGTGGCCAGGCGGGCTTTCAGCGCTGGCGCCTGCGCGGCAATGCGGGCCTCTTTTTCAAGCCGCGCCAGCGCGGGCTGAGGCGTTTTCGCAGGGGCGAGCATGCCGACCCAGCCGGCCGGCATCAGCTCGGCGTCGGTGTATCCGGCTTCGGTCATGGTTGGCACGTCGGGCAGGCCCTTGGCGCGCGCGTTGCCCATCACGGCCAGCGGCCGGATCTTGCCGCTCTCCATGAAGGGACGCAGCGCCACCAGCGAGGCCACGCCCCAGGTGATGGCCCCACCGGCGATGTCCTGCGCCATCGGGGCCTCGCCCTTGTACGGGATATGGGCCATGTCGAGTTGCCGGCTGCGGCTCAGATAGGCGCCGACCAGGTGCGCATAGGAGCCTTGCCCGTACGAGCCGTAGCTGACCTTGCCCTTGTTCTTCGCGGCCCAGTCGATCAGGCCCTTCACGTCCCGCACGGGGACTTCGGTACCCACGGCGAGTACCAGGTTGCCGACGCAAAGCTCGGAGACAAACGCGAAATCGCGCCGCACGTCGAACGGCACGTTGGCGTAGAGGTGCGGGGTATTGATGAGCGTGCCGGAGTGGGTGACGAGCACGGTATATCCATCAGGCGCGGCGCGCGCCACGCTCTGCAGGGCCAGGATGCCACCGCCGCCAGGCTTGTTCTCGACGACCACGGGCTGGCCCATCTGCTTGCTCATCTCGTTGGCAAACAGTCTGGCCACGGCGTCCACCGCGCCGCCGGCAGGGGCGGGCACAACGAAGGTGATCGGGCGGTTGGGGTACTCATGAGCGAAACCGGCGCTGCTGAATGCCAGCGCCATGACTACGGAAAGTGTCTTGATACGCACGAAGGGTTTCCTCGCTTGTGGATGGTGTCAGGCACTCGCCGCATTTTTCGATGTGGCAATGCCCTACGGAGAGCGTATTCCGGGCGCGTGCCAATCGTCCCACCTGGGGTGGGGGGGGAGGGGAATCCCCACCCCGCACGGCGCGGCCGCAACGCCCGGTCCCCCCTATCTCCGGTGGGTCGGGGGCGCGCCGCCGCTGGTCTACTGCCGCTACGGCGACGTACGGAGACACCGATGGATTTGCGCTTTACCGCCGCGGAAGACGCCTTTCGCGAGGAAGTCCGCGCTTTTGTGCGGAGCAACCTGCCTGCCGACATCTCGGACAAGGTGATCAATCACAAGCGGCTGGGCAAGGACGATTACGTCCGCTGGCATCGCATCCTGCACGCGCACGGGTGGGGCGCACCGGCGTGGCCAAGGGAATGGGGAGGCACCGGCTGGAGTGTGATGCAGCGGCTGATCTTCGAGATCGAGACATTTCGCGCGGGCGCGCCGCGCTTGCTGCCATTCGGCCTCGGCATGATCGGCCCCGTATTGATGAAGTACGCCAGCCCGGCCATGCAGCAACGGTTTCTGCCGCGTATTCCGGGCATGGACGACTTCTGGTGCCAGGGCTACTCGGAGCCGGGAGCGGGTTCGGATCTCGCGTCGCTCAGGACTCGCGCGGAGCGCAGGGGCGACAAGTACATCGTCAACGGCCAGAAAACCTGGACGACGATGGGCCACTTCGCCGACTGGATCTTCTGCCTCGTGCGTACCGACCCGGAGGCCAAAGCGCAGGAAGGCATCTCGATGCTGCTGATCGACATGAAGTCGCCCGGTGTGACGGTGCGTCCGATCCGAACGCTCGACGGCGGCCACGAAGTCAACGAGACCTGGTTCGAGGACGTGGAAGTGCCGGCCGAAAACCTGCTTGGCGTGGAGCACAAGGGCTGGACCTACGCCAAATATCTGCTCGGTCACGAGCGCACGGGGATTGCCGGCATTGGCCACTGCCACCGCGAAATGGCACAGCTCAAGCATTACGCGGCACAGGCTGCTGATGGCCGTGGCGGTCGGCTGATCGATGACCCGCGCATGCGCGACAAGATCGCGCGCGTCGAAATGGATCTGATGGCGCTGGAAATGCTGCTGCTGCGCGTGGCCACGCAGGCGGCGGGCACGCCCGGGCCGGAAGCCTCGATCGTCAAGATTCGCGGATCGGAACTGCAGCAGGAGATCGCGATGCTGCAGATGGAAGTGGCGGGCCCCGATGCGTGGCCATATGCCCCCGAGTGGCTGGAACCCGGAGCAGCTTCGCCCGCCAGCGGACCTGCCTGGGCGGCACCGGCCTCGGCCGCGTACTTCGACATGCGCAAGACCTCGATCTACGGCGGCGCAAACGAGGTGCAGAAGAACATCATCGCCCGGATGCTGATTGGCGTCTGAGGCAATGCAACCGGAAGGTCAGGACATGGACTTCAACTACAGCGAAGAACAGCGGATGCTGGCCGACAGCCTGCGCCGGTTCATCGATACCGAATACACCTTCGGCAAGCGCCGCAGCATCGCGCGCGAATCTCGTGGTGTGGATCGCAACATATGGGGCGCGCTGGCCGAAATGGGCGTGACCGGCCTCACCGTGCCGCAAGCGTTCGGCGGCTTTGGCGAAGGTGCGGCGAGCCAGCTCGTGGTGCATCGGGAGCTGGGCCGGGGCCTGGTGCTGGAACCTGTCGTCCCGAGCGCCGTGATGGCGACCGCCATTCTCGCGGCGTTCGGCACACCTACGCAGCAGGACACGTGGCTGCCAGCGCTGGCGGATGGGCATCGCGTGATGGCCGTGGCGTATTTGGAGCCGGGCAGCCGCTACCGGCCGGAGGCCACGCGGACTCGCGCGGTCCGCTCTGGTGACGGCTACGTCCTCGATGGCGTCAAGTCGCTGGTCTGGCATGGCGAAGTGGCCGACGCCTGCCTGGTTACCGCGCGACTCGATGGCGAGATCGCGCTATTCGTGGTGCCACGTGAGCGACTGGCCATCACGGCCTATCCGACGATGGACGGTATGCACGGCGCCGACCTGCGGCTCGACGGCTTCGCCCTCGAAGCCGATGCGCTCGTGACCCGCAACGGCATGGCGGCGCTGCAGCACGGGCTCGACCACGGCGTCGCCGCGCAAGCCGCTGGGGCGGCGGGCGCTATCGAGCGGCTGATCGAGATCACCGCCGAGTACCTCCGCACCCGGCGTCAGTTCGGCATTCCGCTCGCTGCATTGCAGGCACTCCAGCATCGCTTGGCCGACATGCTGGTGCAGAAAGAACTGGCCCTGTCGATGGCCTATGTTGCCGCGCAGGCGCTGGACGAAGCGGACCCCGCCAGGCGCCAGCTTATGCTCGCCGGCGCCAAGGTCGTGGTGGCGCGTGCCGGTCGGTTCGTCGGACAGCAGGCCGTGCAATTGCACGGTGGCATGGGCATGACGGATGAACTGGAGGTAGGCGACTACTTCAAGTTCCTGACGATGACCGACGTCCTGCTCGGCGATTCGGATTTTCATCTTGAACGGTACGGCGCCGCGCTGGCCGCCTGATCTGACTGATCTGACATTAGCGAGGAGAACACGTTGAACATCCTGGATCGTTTTTATATCGACGGCCAATGGGTTGAGCCTTCGGAGGGCGTCACCTTCGCCGATATCGTCAATCCGGCGACCGAGCAGGTCGTCGGCAAGCTCGCGATGGGCACGCGCGATGACGTGGACCGCGCCGTCGCCGCCGCGCGTCGCGCGTTTCCGGCGTGGTCCCAATCGAGCCGGGAAACGCGGCTGGCGCTGCTTGCGCGTGTGGTGGAGTGCTACCAGGCGCGCCTGGGCGATATCGCAGAGGTAGTCACGACGGAAATGGGCGCGCCACTCTGGCTGAGCCAGCAACGGCAGGCGCCGGCCGGACTGGTGCAATTGCAGGCGACCATCGCCGCACTCAAGGACTTTGATTTTCAGAGCACCAAGGGGACGACGCAGATCGTGCGGGAGCCAGTCGGCGTAGTGGCGCTGGTGACGCCGTGGAACTGGCCGCTAAACCAGATCGCCGCGAAGGTGGCACCGGCGCTGGCCGCGGGCTGCACGATCGTGCTCAAGCCGTCGGAGATTTCACCGCTCGACGCACGGATCTTTGCCGAGATCCTGCATGAGGCTGGCGTCCCCGCAGGGGTATTCAACATGCTGTATGGCGAGGGGCAGGCGGTGGGTCGCGCATTGTCGAGCCATCCGCACGTAGACATGGTGTCGATCACCGGTTCAACGCGCGCGGGGGTAGACGTGGCGATTCACGCCGCGCCTACCGTCAAGCGCGTGACTCAGGAATTGGGCGGCAAATCCGCCAATCTGATTCTCGACGATGCGGATCTGAAGGCGGCGGTATCGGCCAGCGTCATCGCCTGCATGATCAACTCTGGCCAGACCTGCGCCGCGCCGACTCGCATGCTGGTGCCGCGCAAGCACTACGACGAGGCGGTGAAGATCGCCACCGCCGCCGCCAAATCGCTCGCTGTGGGCGATCCGCGGCATCCGGACAGCAAGCTCGGCCCCATGTCGAACCGTGCGCAGTACGAGCGCGTGCAGAACATGATTGCTACCGGCATCGAGGAGGGCGCACGGCTCGCAGCCGGCGGCCCTGGCCGCCCGAACGGAATGGAGCGAGGTTACTTTGCACAACCGACGGTGTTCGTCGATGCCCACAATGGCATGGCCATCTCCCGTCAGGAAATCTTCGGGCCGGTGCTCGTCATGATTCCGTACAACACGGACGCCGAGGCAATCGACATCGCCAATGACACGGAGTACGGCTTGGCCGGCTATGTCTGGTCGGCGAATGCGGAACGTGCGCGCCATGTGGCGACGCAATTGCGGGTCGGGCTCGTGCAGATCAACGGCGCGCCAATGGATTTCTCGGCGCCGTTCGGCGGCTACAAGGCCTCCGGCAATGGTCGGGAGTTTGGGGAGTACGGGCTTGCGGAGTTTATGGAGTACAAGACGGTTGTTGGTTGCCGGGGGTAGTGGTGGTGCTCGTCAAAGGGCGTTCGAACCAGCTAAGCAAGCCCACGCGCGAGGTCGTGGCGCGCTGGTCGCATTGCATCCATATATATGGCTAGCGATATAACTTAAATCCAATAAATAAATTGGATGAATGAAGGCGCGACTCACATA
>DAIOET010000036.1:0-22107 GCA_036746135.1 Cupriavidus sp. | reverse complement strand
TCTTCTGGTACACGGCATTCACGGCCGACATGACCAAGAAGGGCCTGCCCGTGGTGAACGCCGATGGTTCGCCGAAGTGGCGCATGGCACCGTCGCCCTACGGCCCGTACTGGAAGCAGGGCATGCAGAACGGCTACCAGGACGTGGGTTCGTGGACGTTCTTCAAGAACACGGATCCGAATCGCCTGGCCGCGGCGTGGCTCTACGCTCAGTTCGTGACGTCGAAGACCGTGTCGCTGAAGAAGTCGCTGACCGGCCTGACCTTCATCCGCGACAGCGATATCAATCACGAGTACCTGACCAAGAATGCGGCCAAGTACGGCGGCCTGGTGGAGTTCTACCGCAGCCCGGCCCGCGTGGCCTGGACGCCGACCGGCAACAACGTGCCCGACTATCCGAAGCTCGCACAGCTCTGGTGGAAGAACGTGGCCACGGCCGTGACGGGTGAGAAGACGCCGCAGGCCGCGATGGACAACCTGGCCGAGGAAATGGATCAGGTGATGGGCCGGCTGCAGCGCGCGGGCATGGCCCAGTGCGCGCCGAAGCTGAACCCGAAGAGCGATCCGTCGAAGTGGCTGTCGTCGGAACACGCGCCTTGGAAGAAGCTCGAAAACGAAAAGCCGAAGGGCGAGACCATTTCCTACGACAAACTGCTGCAAGCGTGGAAGGAAGGGCGAGTCCGCTGATCCTTCGCTGAACGGGGTATTCAGCTTGCAGGCCGAAGCGGTGGCGCGTGTTGCGTCACCGCTTCATTTTTTTGTGGATGTGTAAAGGATCGGACTATTGCTGTTGCAGTCGGCGACGAGGGGTGGACTCCGGACGTGGGCTACATAGAATCGGCAGCAACATCTTGCCGGTAACTGGAGCCTCTCAATGAATCCATCCTTCTTCAGGCGTCGTGCATTGGCTTGCGAACTCGCAACGCTTCTTGTGGACGCCGACGGTGAACGAACGGCGCGCTCGGGCGTGATGCTGACGGCGCCGCGCGGCACAGGCAAGTCGGTGTTCCTCAACAATGACCTGGCGGCCGCGCTGAGGCATCGCGGAGCCGTCGTCATCGTTGCCGATCTGGCGAAGCATTCCGATGCGGACCCGGCGGACCTGGTTGCCAAGGCGGTACTCGAAGCGCTCAAGGCGCATGAAGGTGTGCTGGCGCGGCTGGCAAGGCGGGTGGGTCTTGAACGCATCGGCTTTGGCGGCGTGTCGTTTCTGGTGTCGCGTCCGAGGTCCGATGGGATGTGGCTCTCCGAGGCACTGGAGGCGCTGTCTGATATGACGCGGCGACCCATCGTCCTGATTCTGGACGAAGCGCAGCAATGTCTGACGACGCCGCGCGGCACCAGTCTGCTGACCGTCCTCAAGGCGGCGCGCGATTCGCTGAATATTTCCCACTATGGGATGCGGATCATGGCAACCGGTTCGCACCGGGCCAAGCTGATGACGCTGCTGGGCAGGAGCAAAGTGTTTTTCTGTTCGAAACGGATATCGCTGCCACCGCTCGACGGCGAATTTCTGGACTGGTTTCACCGCCATCACGGACTACCGGCATCGCTTGGCCCCGATGCTCTGGCGTCCCTGTTCCGGAGCGCGGGATATCGTCCGCAAGTTCTAACGGACGCCGCGCTAGAGGTACTTTCGACCGGCGGCTTTCAGTATGGCGATGCAACGAGGATTCTCCGCCGGGCGATCGACCGGCAATCCGCTGAGATTCACAAGGACATACTCGAAGTCATTGGACGACTGCCTGCGATGGCGTCGGCGGTTGTCCGGGTCATGGCGACCACTGACAAGACGCGGGCCGGCTTCGATCCGGCGACCATGACCGTCTACGCGGACGTGGTTCGCCGCATTGATCCTGCATGGAATGGCCAGGTCGATGTGGATGGCGTGGAACAGGCGCTTGCGGTGCTGGCGAGCAGGCGTCTGGTGTGGAAATCGACGATCGGCGTCTATATGCTCGAAGACCCGCTGGTGGCCACGGCGATGCGGCGGGCCGGCCTGCTGGACATCGTGCCCCCGATTCCCGGCGTCAGCCCCTATGAGGAAGCGTCGGACGATGTCGGGGACGATGAAGCGTTCCCGCTGTGGGTCGGCACCTGTCGTCAGGCATTCGTTGCCGTGTCGACGGCTCGGTGGGCACCCGTCGACGCGTAGCAGGCCTTGCCATGCCGCTTGGCATCGTAGAGCGCCATATCCGCGCGCATGAACAGTTCGCTGACCGATGTGCCCTGGTCCGGCCGATGCATTGCGCTGCCTACGCTGGCCGTCGATACGAGTCGATGGCCGTCAATATCGAACGGCCTCAGGGCCGCGTGGACCACCGTATGGGCGATGCGCTCGACGGTGTTGGGATTGCCCACGTTGTCGAGGACGATTGCGAATTCGTCTCCGCCTATCCGTGCCACGGCATCGCCATTGCGCACGCAGGCGCGCAGCCGCTCGGCGAATGCAATCAGGAGCTGATCGCCGACCGGGTGTCCGTAGGTGTCGTTGACCGCCTTGAAGTCGTCCAGATCCACCAGCAGCAGGGCAGCGCGATAGTTGCCGGCGTCGGCACGCGCCATCGTCTCCTGCAAACGGCGGTCGAAGCCCTTGCGGTTGAGCAGGCCGGTCAGGTGATCGGACAGGGTCTGGGCTTCGAGGCTGCGCAGCTTCTGGCGTTCGCCGGTGATGTTGCGCGCGAACATGTGCAGCCCGGTGACAGTGTCCTTGGTCTCGTTCCAGGCGGGTTGGAACGTCATCTCCCAGGCCACGCTTTCGGCATTCTCGCGCGTGTACGTCACGGATTCGCCGCAGCAGGCGCGTTCCAGATATGGCTTGTTGGCGACGTACTCCGGCGTACCCCACAGTTCGCGCAGCGTCAGCCCGGTGATCTGTTCGGCCGGCAGCCCGAAATGACGGGCATAGGCCCGGTTGACGAAGACGAAGCGTTCGCCGGCGTCGACGAATGCCACCAGATCCGGCACGTGGTTGGCGATGGCCTCAAGGCGTTTTTCGCTGGCGGCGGCACTTTCATTGGCGGCCTTCAAGGCGGCCTCCCGCTCGGTCAGCTGGGTCATGACTTCCGAAAACGCGCCGGCCAGCTCGCCAATCTCATCGTCGCGGCGCACGGGCAGTTCCGCCACGGCAGCAGGTTGTTCGCAGAGCCGCCGTACTGTGCGATGCAGATGTTCCAGCGGAGCCAGCAGGTGCCGGATCACGGCCCACATCAGCGCCGCGGCGGCCAGGAGCGTCACGATGCCCAGGATGACTGCCCGATGCCGGACCTCCACCAATGGCGCATAGGCTTCAGCGGCGGGCAGGACGGAAATGACTTCCCATCCATTCGATTCCAGCAGATAGCGCGCTACAACCGGTTCTAAGGGTGCTACCGATTCCCAATCGGACTCGGGGACATCGGCGCCGCAGGCTTCACCAACCGGCAATGCCGGGGTGAGGACCTTCGATGTGTCGGGGTGCATCGCGTAACGCGGATTCGGTCCGGCCGACACCAGGCAGTAGAAGCCCGTGACGCCCACGCGGTGCTGGGCCAGTTCCCGCAGGAAGTTGTCCGCCGAAAGGTTCAGCACGCCACCAACCACACCGCGCAGTTGGCCATGCGCGTCGCGCATCGGCACGGCGAGGATGACGCCTGGGGCGCTGGAGTGCTTGCCTTGCAGCAGATCGGAAACAGCGAAGTCTGCGCCGTTGACGATGGCCTTGAAGTAATCGCGATCGCCGACTGTCATCTTCACGCCATCAGGCACGGCAGTGCTGAATGCGAGCGTGCCATCTGGCCAGGCCAGGAACGTGGCGTTGAAGTGCTCCGGCATGTCCACGGTGTCGGTGGCGAGCTGGCGCAGTTGAGCGGTGGGTCGGTCTAGAACAGGCGCCAGCGTGCGTGCGAGCCGGCGAAGCACCACGGCGCGCGATTCGAGCTTCTCATCGAGTTGGTCCGCAACCAGCTTGACCAGTGTGTCCTGCTGAGCCTGAATGACCTCCTTCAGGCGCGTGTATGCGTAGAGCTGGGAAAAACCCACTCGCACGACAAACACCAGCGTGACAACCGTCGCTGCCGCGATGGCCATCCGGTACTTCAAAGAGTGCCGCATGAATCTCTTTTTGTTCTGCGCACTGACCCGTTTCTACGACTGCCTGGGCTTTCAGTTCTTCGACCCTGCCCATCTAGGCGATGCATTAGTGCGATGCATCAATGACAGCCGGTTCAAAGCGTAGCAGAAGCGCTGCTTTTTTTTGGCTGTGGTGAGGTGGAAACACGTGTGCCACCCCACACGGAGTGGTGTATGCGGCGCGTCGTGGTAGCGATGCGACACCGAGCATGCGCGGTGCGGCTTAAGGACAGGTTGCGAGGGCTTCAGCCAGCCAGTCGATGACCGGCCGGAATCGTGATGCGCCTCGGAACTCGGCGGGGTAGGCGAGCCAGATTTCGCGGATGACCTCCGGCACATCGCGCACCAGGGCAAGGCCCGGTTCGCCCGCGCCGAGGTAATGCGGCAGCAGTGCGACGCCCAGGCCGGCACGCACGGCTTCGCGCACGGCCAGCAAGCTGTTCGATTGGAAGGAGAAGCGTCGCTCCTGCGCCCGGGGCCATTCCACTTCCGGCAGCGAGAATCCTTCGTCGAGCAGCCCGCACATTGGCGTATCGCGGGAGTCGGCCTCCTCGGCCAGCATCGCTGTGGATGCGTAGAGTCCGAACTGGATGGTGCCGACGCGCTGTGCCACCAGCGAATCTTCCTGCGGACGCGCCAGGCGCACGGCGATATGTGCGCGGCGCCGCGCCAGGCTGGTGATGCGGTTGTCTACTTCGAGCCGCAATTCCACATCGGGGTTGCGTGCGTAGAAGGTGGGTAACTGTGGCGTAAGGAAGTGGCTGCCCAGCGAAGCGGTGGCCGCCACCCGCACCACACCCGAAACCCCCGAGCCGGCGCCTTCGATCTCACGCAACAGCCGGTCAGCCGATTGCTCCATCTGGCGCGCCGCCGTCAGGGCATTGCGGCCTGCGTCGGTCAGCACGAAGCTGCCGTCCGTGCGTGTGGCAACGGGTTTGCCAAGCGCCGATTCGAGCCGGCGAATGCGCCGGATGGCCGTGGCATGGGTGATATCGAGTTCCCGGGCACAGGCCGAATAGCTGCCCACGCGCATCAGCGTGGATAAGGTGAGCAGGTCGTCCCAGGCGATTGTGCTTTTTTGCACAGCTTGTGTGATTTTGTGGCGAATTGGCGTACAGCTTACCGCGCCATAGGATGCGTGCATAGCCAATGACTTCCGCTTGGAGACATCCATGACCGCAGCCACAGTCGCCAAACCTTTCACCCTGCTCGATGCCGCAGGCGCAAGCCGCCAGCCGTCTGCCTGGAGCGAAGCCGTACTGATCCTGGTGGACCACCAGCGCGAATACATCGATGGCAAGCTGCCGCTGACCGGCATGCCCGATGCCGTGTCGGAATGCGCCACGCTGCTATCGATGGCTCGTCAGCACGGCACGCCGGTGATCCACGTCGTGCATCACGGCAAGCCGGGCGGGGCGTTCGATCCGAACGGGCCGTATGCCGCGATCATCGAGGGCGTGACGCCTGTCGACGGTGAGCAAACGGTCACCAAGAGCCTGCCGAACAGTTTCGCCGGCACGGATCTCGCGGCCCGGCTGGAGGCAATCGGTCGCAAGGAATTGATCGTGGGCGGATTCCAGACGCATATGTGCATCAGCGCAACCGTGCGCTCGGCGCTGGATCACGGATACCGCGTGACGCTGGTTGCGGCCGCTTGCGCCACGCGCGATCTGCCGGACCCGCTGGGTGGCGAGCCGCTGGCTGCCGCCGAGCTGCACCGGGTCACGCTCGCAGCGCTCAACGATCGCTTTGCCACCGTAGTGCCCGACGCAACGGCGTGGCAGACCTGACGCAGTGGGTATTGGCGCTAGCGCGGCACGCCCGCGCCTAGGCGCCGAATCGTGCCGTTGGCATTGCGTCGGCGTAGCGCCAGTATTCGAAATCCACGATCGTGGTGTTGCCGTTGGCGGTGACCACATCCAGCATGTATGGCTGGCGCCGGATCAGCATCTGCGTCAGGTAGCGCGCCCCGCGCGGCAGGGTCTTCGGTGCCGGAGTGGGGTCGCCATGACGCATTGCCAAGCGCAGGATATGCACGGGCACAAAGCTCTGCGCATTTTCCATGCGCGCCAACGCCGCACCCCAGTACAGCAGCGACGCGTTGGCCAAGCTGGCAAAGCGGGTACGCAACTGCGCCAGCATGGCTGGCGCCAGCGCGGCGCCGGTCCCGGTCAGCCCCAGCGGCGTCAGGCCGCGCACATTCTCGCGCCATAGCCCGCCCACCACCACCAGCGGATCCCGCTTTTCCGGTGGCGGCAATGCCGACAGGTCTTCCCACACGGAAAACATCTCGCCGTTGAGATCGTAGAGATGGCTGCGCAGGCCAAAGCGGCGATAGTAGCCAATGATGCAATCGAGATCTTCATCGAAGATCGGCCGCGCATCGCGGGTCAGGTAGGGGGGACGGATTTCGAACAGGCCGGCCGAGGCGGCATAGCGGCCTGTCCAGCTCCGCGGTGCGGTGGCTTCTGACCGAGCATCGGTACCGGTATGCAGGGTTGGTAGTTCCAGCGACATCGTCATCGACTCGTAGCGTTGAGGGAGTCCCCCACGCTACGCGGCTCACCGTTCGATGTCGGTAGGACGGTTCTGCAAATCGATGCGGAAATTTCTCTTCTTGTCGCCAGTTTGATGCAGGGCAACGTGTGCGCGCGTTGGCCAGTCAGTGGATAAAGCCGCCCTGGACAAAGCGCACTGGCTCGGCATCCATGCGCAGGAGCAGTGCGGTGAGGCCATCCGGTGGCACGGTTCGGTCGCCACTACGGGCGCTGTCATTGCCGGCCCCGGCACCTTGGCCGGCGGTGCAGAGCAGGCTGCCATCGCTCCATCCGCCGCTGCCCGGTACCGCCAGCGCGCGCAGCCAGCCGTCGCGGTCAGCCAGCCAGGCGGTGCCGTCCAGGCGTGCGGGGTCGATGCCGGCAATCCGCGCGAAAGCAGGCCAGGCTTCGGAGGAAGTGGCCACGCAGCCAGCGCGGAATTCGGGGACGGTCGACAGCGGACCGCCATCGCGCGTAATCAGCAGCGTCAGGAATCGTGGATCGTCGATTGGCAATGCGGCTGGCGCACCGTCGAACGCCACCACGCGCACGCGCTGGTCGCCGCGCCACGCGGCCAGACTGCGCGGCGCCGCCTGCCCGCAGCGCACCGTAACGTCGGGCAGACGCAGCGGGATCGGCCAGTTGCCCTGGGTGGCGGCGCCCGTGCCGGCGGCCAGCGTCTTCATGTAGTCGATCACGGCCCAGATCTGCGCATCGTCGAGCTGGCGTTCGAATGCCGGCATCGTTGGATGCCCATCACGGTCACTCATGCCAGCGGTGATGTGCCAGAACAGTTCGCCTTCAGCGCGCCGGCCCAGCAGCGGACTCAGGAAGGTCGGCGGCCAGCGTGACAGCGAGGCCGCCATCGGTCCCTCGCCGCGGCCATCGTCGCCGTGACACGCCACGCAATGCCGGGCGTAGACGCGGGCGCCTTCCGCGATCGCGCTGACCGAAAATTGCGTCGGACTCCGATGAAAGCTGGTGGGAGCCGCTGGCGTCAGCAGCAGCGCGGGCGATGGCCACGGCGCCAGGACGATTGCCAGCGCGCCCAGGCCCAGCCATGCCAGGCGCCTGCGGCGCCAGCACAGCGCCACGATCACGCAGCCCAATGCGAATGCAACCGCCAGCAGGGTCAGTCCGAGCTGCCGCGCCAGTCCCAGATCGATCAGCAGTGTTTCGCCGGCAACGCGGTGCGTCCATTGCCACGCGGGCTGGCCGTGGATATCGTCGGTCCAGCCCAGCGCGTGCCAGACCCGCAGCAGCGCAAGCTGGGTGTCCTGCACCACGCGCAGCAGCGCGTTGAGCCACGCCTGCGGCGGCGGGGCACTCATGGCTTACCAACTGTCATCGAGGCCCAGATGGCGAAGCGCTTCATGACGAAGTTCGGCCAGGCGCGGGTCGCCGCGATGACGCGGATAGGGCAGGTCGACATGAATCTCGGCCGTGATGCGGGCTGGCCGCTGGCTGAACACGATCACGCGCTGGGCCAGGAACAGTGCCTCCTCGACATCGTGGGTCACGAGTAGCGCGGAGAATCCGGCGCGTTGCCACAGTTCGACGAGGTCGCTCTGCATGGCCAGTCGTGTCAGCGAATCGAGTTTGCCGAGCGGTTCGTCCAGAACCAGCAGCCGTGGGTCGTTGACCAGCGCGCGCGCCAGCGCCACCCGCTGGGCCATGCCGCCGGACAATTGATGCGGAAAGGCGCGTGCAAACGCTTCGAGGCCAACGCGCTTGAGTGCCGCATCCACGCGATGGCCCTCACGGCGCAGCAGTCCGCGCGCCTGCAGCCCGAGTGCGACGTTGTCGCGCACGCGTCGCCACGGGTAAAGCGTCGGGTCCTGGAACACCACGATCCGCGACGGATCGGGCCGGTCGATCGGCGCGTCGTCCTGCAGGATCTCACCGTGCGTGGGACTGTCGAGCCCTGCCACGAGCCGCAGTAGCGTGGACTTGCCGCAGCCGCTCGGTCCGAGCAGCGCGACGAACTCACCGGGCGCCACGTTGAGGTTCACGCTGTCGAGCACCGGCAACCGGTTGTCGCCATCGCCAAAGGCATGGCTGACCGCCCGGATATCGATTCTTGCGCCGCGTGCGGCGCTTCCGGCCTGTTCGGTCTGTTCGCTCTGTTGCGTTGCGCCGACTACCATTTGACGGTTCCTTTCTGCCAAGACAGCGCGCGATCGCGCACGGCAAACAGCAGTGTGATGACGCTTGAGAACAGCAATGCCATGACGATCAGCGCCGCGTACATGTTCACGTAGGAAGCCCAGCCCTGCGCCCACGTCAGGTACCAGCCCAGCCCCGACTTCACGCCCATCATCTCGGCCGTAACCAGTACCGAGAACGATGCGCCAAGTCCCATGAACAGCCCGACGAAGACCTGCGGCAGAGCGGCCGGAATGGCAACGCGCAGCACCAGGAACCACTCGGAGGCACCCATCGTGCGCGCCACGTCGTAATAGCTTTTGTTCACGCTGGCCACGCCGGACCATGTCAGCACCGCCACCGGGAATGCCGTGGCCAGCGCGATCAGAAACACGGCGGCCGAATAGCTCGACGGGAAGAAATAGAACGTCAGCGGCAGCAGCGCGGTGGACGGCAGCGGGCCAAGCACGCGCAGCACCGGATGCACCCAGTAGCCAATGCGCCGTGACCAGCCGATCGATACCCCGATCAGGAAGCCGGCCACGCCGCCATAGGCCACGCCGAAGCCGAGCAGCTTCAGCGTGTTCAGCACGCTGTCCCCCAGCCGGCGCCAGTCGTCGATATAGACCTCGATCAGTGCCTGGGGCGGCGCGAAGAACGGCGTGGGCAGGGTGGCGGTTTTGGCCGTCAGGATCTCCCATGCCGCAAAGACCGCCGGCAGCGCGATCAGCCACGGCCCCGCGTTGCGCAGCGGATCGCGCACGCGATGCAACGGCCGGTAGCCGCCCGCCAGCGCCACCAGAAGCAGCGCGGCGGCGGCAACGAGTACCGCGATGCCCAGTTCCTCCGTATAGGCCCAGTCGTTGAAGCCCGCCACCTTGTTCGGCCAGCGCCAGGTGATCGCGCCGAAGGCGCCCCACGCCAGCGCGGCGACGATGCCGGTGGGCCAGATGCTGGCCGGCGTGCGCGGCGCGCCGGTGTGCAGCAGCGGGGCGTCAAGCGTTTGCTGCGACGATGCCATGTTCGCTCTCCTGTATCAGCCGAGCACGTTCGCGTACACGTGCTGCGCCAGCTTCCTTGTATCGGTCGACTTCTTGAGGACGCCGATACGCTGGAAATCGCCGGCATAGAACGCGATCTCTTCCTGCAGGTCCACGCCGGTAGGGTGGTGGGTATAGGTCAGCGACGCGTAGAGCTTGCGCAGATCGTCGGTGCTGATCTTCGGCGAGTATTTGGCAAAGACCTTGGCCGCCTCGTTCGGATTCTCGTTGACGTAGTCGGTCGCCTGGACAATCGAGCGCGCCAGCGCCGAGGCGGCGGGGCGGTCGTTACGCACCAGCTCGCCACGCGCGCCGATCACGCAGCAGACCTTGCGCGCGTATTCGCCGGTCAGGTTGGTGGCCAGTTCCACGTAGGCGCCATTGGTGCGCTTTTCCAGCAGATAGAGATTGGGATCGCCGTCGGCAATCGCCTGGATCTCGCCTTTTTCGACGGCCACGCCCAGCAGGTCCGCCGGATACTGGCGCCATGTGATGTCGCGGTCGGGGTCGATGCCATTCTTCGCCAGCAGAATCGTGAAGAAGTGCTTGCCCGGCGCGGCCAGGTCGCTCACGCCCACCGTCTTGCCCTTGAGCGCCTGCAGGTTCGTCACGCCAGCCGCCTTTGCGCCGACCAGGCGCACGCACCCGCCATGCGAACTGCCGATGATCTTGACGTCGAAGCCCGCTTCCAGCGGCTTGAGCCAGCGATGGATCATGCCTACCGCCGCATCGGCCTTGCCGGTTGCAATCGATTCCAGCAACTGGTCGGTGGAGCCGCTGTAGTTGATCAGGTCGATCTGCAGCCCGTTCTTTTCGAAGAAGCCTTTTTCCTGCGCCACTACGATTGGCGTCAGGCAGAACGAATTCTGGTTCCACGCGAACGTGAGCTTGCGTGGCGCGGACCATGCCTGGCGGCCCAGGATCAGTGCCGGCGCCGCGATGGCCGCGCTGCCGGCCAGCCGCAGCACGCTGCGGCGCCGTGTATCGGGTTGGTGTTCTTTCTGGCTCATGATTTCCCGCTCCCCTTCTTGTCGATGTTCGTGAGGTGGGCCGCCCGTTCAGGCGGCGTGGCGCCGATGCGCGGCGTCCCTTTGTGCGACCAGCTCGCGCACGCGGGGAATCAGTTCGCGGCCGTAGTCGACGGCGTCTTCCAGCGGATCAAAGCCGCGGATCAGGAACGTGGTGACGCCAAGGTCGTAGTAAGCCAGCAGCGCATCAGCCACTTGCTCCGGCGTGCCGACCAGCCCGGTCGAGTTCGACCGGCCGCCCGTTTCGCGCGCGATGGCCGTCCACAGACGCTGGTCGACGCGGTCGCCTTTGTCGGCCGCCGCCAGCAACCTGCGCGCGCCCTCGCTCTGCTGCGGGCCGCCGCGGCTGTAGCCGGCCTGCACGCGCAGCGCCCTGGTGCGTTCGAGGATGTCTTCGGCACGTTTCCACGCCTTGTCTTCGGTTTCGGCCAGCACAGGGCGGAACGACACCGAGAAATTCACCGTGCGCCCGTGCTTGGCCGCTTCGGCGCGCACGCGGGTGGTCAGGTCGCGCACCTGATCGAGCGACTCGCCCCACAGCGCGTAGACGTCGGCATGCTTGCCGGCCACTTCGATGGCGGCTTCGGAGGCGCCGCCGAAGTAGATCGGAACATGAGGCTGCTGCGCGGGCTTGACCTCGGAGAAGCCACGCTGGAAGCGATAGAACGTGCCTTCATGATCGAACGGCTGCGCCTCCGTCCAGATGCGCCGCAGGATGCCGAGGTACTCATCGGTGCGCGCATAGCGCTGGTCGTGGTCCAGGTAATCGCCGTCGCGCTTCTGTTCGTCGTCCGATCCGCCCGAGATGAAGTGGACGCCAAGCCGGCCGCCGCTGAACTGGTCGAGCGTGGCGATCTGCCGCGCGGCCAGCGTCGGCGATGTAAAGCCGGGGCGATGCGCCAGCATGAAGTGGATGCGCTCGGTCACGGCCGCCGCATACGAAATCGTCAGCGTGGCCGATGGCCCGGTGGAGTGGTGCGGTACCAGGATGCGGTCGAAGCCTGCCTGTTCATGCGCCTGCGCAAAGGCGCGCACGTAGTCGCGGTCCACTACCGCGCCCTGCGGCGGATGGATCTCGGACTGCTTCTGGCTCTGGATCATGCCGATGAAATTGACGCTCATGCGTGCTTCTCCTGGTTCGCTTTTGGGTACGGACGAGAACCGTACGCCCGCGCCACGCGAGACCAAACGAATAAAAACGCGGCTCCATATGCGCAAAAACCGTTGCTCGATATGCGATATGCGTCGTTACTGGCGCAGGGGGTGGGGCGGTACGCTATGTGGCGTTTCACCGTCCCTCCACAGGATATTTATGTCTTCGTCATCGCTTCACCGCCTGCCCGTGTCCGAGGCAAGGCTGGACGATGTGCTGGCCGAACTGGCCGCGCGCTTTGCCACCACCGCCGCCGATCACGACGCTAGCGGCGCCTTCCCGCACGACAATTTCGCGCTGCTGCATGAGTACGGGCTGATTGCGCAGGTAGTGCCGGCGGCCCACGGTGGCGGCGGCGTCGGACTGACCCGCGCGCGGCAAATCATCGCGGCCGTGGCTGGCGGCGATGCGGCGACGGCACTGGTCCTCACCATGACGTACCTGGTGCATCGTTCGATTGGCCGGGCCGATTCGCCCTGGCCGCAAGCGGTGCGGCAGCAGGTGTTTCGCAGTGCGGTGGAAGAGGGCGCACTGATCAATTCTTTGCGCGTGGAACCTGAACTTGGATCGCCGTCGCGTGGGGGCCTGCCGGCTACCGTGGCGCTGCGCGTGGGCGACCGCTGGCGGCTCAGTGGTCACAAGCTCTACACCACGGGCATTCCGGCTCTCAAATGGCTGGCGGTCTGGGGACGCACGCACGAACCCGAACCGCGGGTCGGCATTTTCCTGGTGCCGAAGCCGCAAGCCGAGACACCGGGCATCCGCGTGATCGAAAGCTGGAACCACATGGGGCTGCGCGCTTCCGGCAGCCATGAAGCCGTGTTCGAGGATGTCTGGATTCCGCTGGAGTATGCCGTCGACATTCGCCCACCCGCCGCATGGGCGCCAGCCACCGGCAGTCAGGCCGACTTCGATGCCAATGCCGATCAGCAGGCGTGGATGGTGGGCTTGCTGGGCAGCCTCTACGATGCCGTGGCGCGGGCAGCCTTCGCGTGGATTCGCCAGTTCGTGCGCGAGCGTGTGCCGGGCAGCCTTGGCAAGCCGCTGGCTACGTTGCCGCGCGTGCAGGAATCGATCGGCGAGATCGCGGCGCTGCTGCATACGAATCAGGTGTTGCTGGACGATATCGCCGCGCGTACCGATGCGGGCACTCCGCCATCGGCTGCCGACAGCGGGTTGCTCAAATACACGGTGACGTCCAACGCAATCCGCGCCGTGGAGCTGGCGTTGCAGTTGTCGGGCAATCACGGCCTGAGCCGCAATAATCCGCTGGAGCGCCACTATCGCGACGTGCTCTGCAGCCGCATCCATACGCCCCAGAACGACGCCATCCTGACCGCCGCCGGCCGCGCGGCGCTGGGTGCCTGAGTGCCTCCGGCCGCCGCGCCGGTCTTCCGTCATCGTGCTATGGTGGCGGCAGATTCGCCGCGACCGCAGACGGTGAACATATCCTGGAGACACGCTCATGGCTGAGACGCTTCCTGCCGCGCAGCGGCTGGCGCCGCTACGCGACTTCATTACCGCTTTCTCCGCGCTGCTGGACCAGCAGCCGGGCGAGGCGCGCATTCTCGACGAAGGCGGCAAGCTGCTTGCCACGCTGGTATCGCGCGACGACTGGCTGCCCGATGCCTACGCCCAGCCGCATCCCGAGTACTACCAGCAGATGCTGCTGCACTGCGATTCCGCCGAGCGGTTCTCGATCGTCAGCTTTGTCTGGGGTCCGGGGCAGCGGACGCCGATTCATGACCATACGGTCTGGGGACTGATCGGCATGCTGCGTGGCGCGGAGTACGCGCAACCGTATGCCATCGGCGCCGATGACGTGCCGCGACCTCATGGCGAGCCGGTGCGCCTGGAGCCTGGCCACGTGGAGGCGGTGTCGCCCACCGTGGGCGATATCCATCGCGTACACAACGCATTCGATGACCGTGTGTCGATCAGCATCCACGTCTACGGTGCCAACATCGGCGCCGTGCGCAGGCACGTCTATCCTGACGCCGGAGGCAGCAAGACCTTTATCTCCGGCTACTCCAATTCCACCTTGCCCAATCCCTGGGATCGTTCGAAGGATTCCGCAGCACCATGACCGACGCCCGTCAGCCGTTTCCCGTCACCACCAGCCAGGCGGTGCGCCAGGCCTTGCTCGATCGCGCCGAGATAGCACTGATCGATGTCCGCGAGGAAGATCCGTTTGCGCAGCAGCATCCGCTCTGGGCCGCGAACTTTCCGGTCTCGAAACTTGAGCTGGAAGCATGGCGGCGCATTCCACGCCGCGATACGCGCATCGTCGTCTACGGCACGCATGATGGCGAGGACCTTGCCCCGCGCGCCGCCGCGAAGCTGCGTGAACTGGGATATACCGATGTGTCGCTGCTCGATGGCGGCCTGGATGCATGGATCGCCGCCGGTGGCGAGGTATTCCGCGATGTCAACGTTCCCAGCAAGTCGTTCGGCGAAGTCGTGGAGGCCCGCCGGCACACGCCATCGCTGAGTGCGCAGGAAGTGCAGGCGCTGATCGACAGCAAGGCTGATGTGGTGATCGTCGACGCGCGTCGCTTTGACGAATACCAGACCATGAACATTCCGACGTCAACCAGCCTGCCGGGCGCTGAACTGGTGCTGCGTATTCGTGAACTGGCGCCCGACCCGCGTACGCAGGTCATCGTCAATTGCGCGGGACGCACGCGCAGCATCATCGGCACGCAGTCGCTGGTCAATGCAGGGATTCCCAACCCCGTGGCGGCGCTGCGCAATGGCACGATCGGCTGGACGCTGGCGGGACAGACGCTGTCGCATGGCGCTAGCCGCCGCGCACCGGCGCAGGTGGACCCGGCCAACCTTGCGCAGGCCCGTGAAGGGGCGCGTGCGATTGCGTCGCGCGTCGGAGTGCGGCGTATCGCTTTCGATGCGCTGGCGTCGCTGGAAGAACCGGGGCGCACGGTGTATCGCTTTGATGTACGCACGCCCGAAGAATATGCCGACGGACATCTGCCCGGGTTTGCCAGTGCCCCGGGTGGTCAGCTCGTGCAGGAGACCGATCATCAGGCGCCGGTGCGTGGCGCGCGGATCGTGCTCGCCGATGACGACGAGGTGCGCGCGAACATGTCGGCATCGTGGCTCGCGCAGATGGGCTGGGAAGTGTACGTCGTGGAACCGGTCGACGCCGCGCGACGCAACGAGCGCGGCACGCCTGCGGCGAATCATGCGGCTACGCCAGAGGTGGCGACGGTAGATCCCGCGACGCTTGCCGAATGGCTGAAAGCCGGCGACACCGCCGTGATCGATGTGACGGCCAGCGCCAACTATGTGAAACGTCATGTTCCCGGTGCCTGGTTTGCCATTCGTGCGCAGCTTGCGCAGGCGCTGCGCGTGATTCCGCCAGCCGGCCGTTACGTGCTGACTTGCGGCTCAAGCCTGCTGGCGCGCTTTGCGGCGAAGGATCTGCAAGCACTGTCGAAGGCTGAAGTCTTCGTGCTGGAAGGTGGCACGGCGGCGTGGGTGGAAGCGGGGCTGCCAGTGGAGCAGGGCGAAACCCGGCTGGCCGTGCCGCGCACGGACCGTTACCGCCGGCCTTATGAAGGCACCGATAACGCCGCGGCGGCGATGCAGGCCTACCTCGACTGGGAATTCGGCCTGATCGCGCAGTTGGACCGCGACGGAACGCACTTCTTTGAGGTACAGGGCTGAGCACTACCTTGCGCCGTGGCCGGGATGAACCGGCCGGCGCATGGACACGCCCATCGTGCTATCGCCGTGTGGCTATGGCGGCGGCCGGGGCCAGTCAGAGGTCCCGGGTGCGGGGAATGATCACGGCCTGCCCGTGCAGCACGCCATCGGCATCAAACATTTGCCAGAGCGTGGCTTCCTCGATCATGAAGCGCTTTCCGGATCGGGTAATCCGCACGCCCTTGTAGCCGGACTCGTAGCCGAGGCGCTGGACGCGCTCAAGAAACCGCTGTCGTTCCTCGCGGTTTGGCGCTTCGGCGGACAGGCGCGACGGCAGGTTCGTAATCGCGTCCCAGTCGTATTCAAAGCGTTGCTGGGCGGCCTTGTTACCGTAGATGAACACCGGGTCTGGCGCGGTATTGTGGGCAAGGATGGCGAACGGCGCGTGCTCGTACAGCCAGGCCGTGGCTTCGGCCACCGGCATGGGCTCGGGCACCAGCGGCTTGCCCAGGATGCGGGCATAGCTGCCGGCAAGCAGTTCGTAAAACGCGGGATCGCTGTGGCGAGGGAGCATGGACGGCTTTTCCGCGTGACGATCAGGCGGACTTTGCCGTGGTCCTCGCAGCAGGCTTCGACAGGTCACCGCCGAACTCGGCGAACACACGCGCCTGAACCGCTTCCATGACGCCGAGCGTACGCGCATCCGCCACTTCGTCCGCCGTCACCCCCGTGGCGTCCTTGGGTTTTGCGCCAATCGGATAGAAGACGAAGCTGGACCCGAAATCCTTGCCCGCTTCGTTCTTCAGGCTTCGGTTCAGAGCCTTCAGATACTTCTTCTTCGCTGCCTTCGTCATTGCCATGTTTTTCGTGGTCTGGTTGTTTAGTGGTGCATCTGTTTGCCGCGCAGCGCCTGAACAGCCTTGCGCTCCGTCAGCACCAGCAGGTAGTCCGGAAACTTCGCGTCGAGCAGCAGACCGTCCCAGGCGTGCCAGAACTCCCAGCGCACTCGCTCCACGGGCAGTTCCAGTGCCGCGGCGATGCGGGCAATGGCGTCTTCTCCCGCTGCCGGCCTGGCCTTCGGGGCATGGCTGGCTTCCGCCGCAGTGGACTCATCTTGCAGTGGCGGGTTCTGAATAGCTTCTTGCGAGTGATTCATCTGGCATCCCCGGACAGGTCGGCGTGAGGCTATGTTAGTCGCCCCATGCAGGCGCGATCAACATCCGAATGGCTTTGTATCTAATGTTTTGAGAGGCCGGGATTCAGACAGCCAGTTTTTTGAGACCTTCCAGTACCGCGGCGCCCTTGAACGGCTTGACGATCCAGCCCTTGACGCCGGCCGCCTTGCCGCGATCCTTCATGGCCTGGCTGCTTTCGGTGGTCAGCATCACCACGTTGACACTCTTGTTGGCAAGCTCGCTACGAATTTTCTCGACCATCGTCAGGCCGTCCATATTGGGCATGTTCACGTCACTGATGATGAGCCGGATGCCGGGGTCTGCCTTGAGCCGGGACAGGCCGTCCTTGCCGTCGACGGCGGTCTGCACGTCCAGGCCGTTGCTCCGCAGAAAGGTTGCCACTTCGTCGCGCACCGCGCTCGAATCGTCCACTACCAGAATCTTCGCCAATTCATTTCTCCTGCAAGGACATTCAAAACAGTTCCAGTTCACCGTCGCTGGTGTCTTCCTCGACTTCGTGCCCCACTTGAAAGTCGACTGGCACGCGCGTGAACATGCACATCGTCACGCCGACTGCCACCGATGTGCCGATGGCAACGTCGAAGTCGGCACGAAAGTCGGGTTTCAGGCTATCCACGTGCCGCAGGGCGTGTCCTCCCAGCACATAAGGCGTGGACATGCCCAGGTCCGGGAAATGCCGGCCCAGGTCCTGGTTGATCGCTCCGCAACAAAGATTGCCCAGCTCCAGCAATGCGTCGCGCAGGTCGTTGGCGTTGCCTCGGGCAAAGTAATCGGCGGTGGTCGCGTCGTCGGGGAAGCGCAGGAACAGCATGTACCTGAACCCCATCGACGAAATCGTGAGCACCACGATGACGTCGTCCGCGGCACTGTCGGGCATGTGCGTGGCCAACTCGGTGATGGTGCATGGGTCGCCGGGTTGCAGTACCAGCCGCGATTGCACGGCGCGATGCAACACGCGAATCAGGCTCTGCCTGGCCTGTGCGCTGATCATGCTGGCGTTTGCCGCGGTCACTGGTAAGCCGCCTCGAACTGTTCGGCCAGCAGGGCGACGCTGGCCAGCGAGGCAGTCACCATCTTGCCGCCGGCCTGGATGTCCTGGAACGTGGCGGTTGTCGTCAGGTCACTCTGGTGCAGGCTGTCGCCATAGCTCTTGGACAGCGCCTCGGATCGCGCCGCCAGCGCGCGCACTTCGCTGGCCACCACGCCAAAGCCCCGGCCCGCGGCGCCGGCCCGGGCCGCTTCGATCGAAGCATTGAGCGAGACGATGACTACGTGCCTGACGATGGCCGACAGTTCCATGTTCTGCTCGTGCATGGCGCGGTTACGTGCCATCAGCGAAATCATGTGCTCGTGCCAGCGTTCGAACGTCGTCGAGAGGCCGCGCAGCCGCGTGGTCTCCTCGGCGATGCGGCGTGCCTGGTGCAGTGCTTCGGCCTGGAGCCGACGGCTCGTGGCCAGGTCGGCATCGCGCTGTTCCAGCGCCGTGGAGCGCTCGGCGGTCATCGCCTGCATGCGCTGCACCTCGGCCAGCAGGGTTTCCTTTTCCTGCTCGCACGCGTTAATGCGCGCGCCGAGATCGGCGTTGTCCTGATGCAGCTGTGCCAGCGCGCTCTCCTGCGCGGCCTGCGCGTGTGCCGTCATGCGTTGCATGCCGTTGCGCCACGCCAGCCATGCCGGTACCGCGACGATGGTCATGCCAAGAAGCGCACCTACCAGATACTCACCCATACTGCGTGTTCCTCATCCAACCTCAACAACTGCACGCGCGATGCGCTTGCAGCGCTCAAAGCGTCATCGATGCCGGTGTTTCAGCCAGCACGGCCACGCTATCCACGGCAAACCGGTCGGGCAGGCTCACGATGGTCTGGAACTGCCGGAACGGTGCGCCAACGTGGTTGTCGGTAAAGCGCAGCTCGATGCTGCCCGCCGAACGGGACAGAAACTCCCGCACTGCATCCATGCCGACGCCTCGGCCGGAGATCATGGTCACGGCCTCGGCCGTCGAGAATCCGGGGTGGAAGATGAACTGCGCGATCGCGTCGTCGCCGAGCGCGGCGTCGGCGTCGATCCAGCCACGTTCCACGGCCGTCGCGCGAATCTTGTGCAGTGCCAGGCCGCGGCCATCGTCGGTGACGGTGATCTGCAGCGTCTGCTGGTCGACTCCGGCTTCGACAACGACGCGGCCCGCGGGAGGCTTGCCGGCGGCCAGTCGTGCTTGGGGTGGTTCGATGCCGTGGTCGATGGCATTGCGAAGCAGATGCGTGAACACGTTTTCCAGCATGCCCGTGACTTCCGCGCGCAGCCTGTAGCCGTTGTCCTGGATGCTGACTTCCGGCGCGGCCTTGCCAAGCTCCGCGGCCAGCGAGGGCAGGGCGTCGACCACGGGCGACAGTACCTCGGACAGGCTGGTGGCATCGAGCACGCGCAGGATGCGGTGCACAGCCGCGCGCATCGACAACAGCTCGGCCAGGCTGTCGGTCTTGGCGGCTTCCAGCAGACGCAGGCTTTCGCGGATGCGGCCCAGTTCGGCATCGGCCAGCCGCGCGGCCTCCAGGCCAGACGCCGTGCGACCCTTGCCCTTGCGCCCGAGCTTGTCCTCGTTGATCGTGGAGTAGCGGGCCAGCGTGTCACGTACGCGCGCCACGTCTTTCAGCAGGGCGTCGGGATTCCATTCGTTGGCTTCGCGCTCCAGATTGCGCAGCAGTTCCAGCCGTTGCTCGGCTTCGTGCACGACATCGGTCAGATGCTGGAGCTTGTAAGTGCGCGCATTGCCCTTGATCGTATGCATGTTGCGGAACAGGGCGGCGATGGCTGCGTTGTCCGCTTCGGTGGACTGCCGGATGATGTGCTCGTTCTCGTGCACAAAGCCGTGCGCGGTTTCCATGAACCGATGGAACTTCTCTTCGCTGACCGCCAGGATTTCGCCAATGATCTCCAGGCTGCGGCGCTGTTCGCTGGCCTCGGCCGCGAGTTCGCGCAGCTGCGTCACGTCGCGCACACACAGCATCAGGCGAATGATCGTGTCGGCGTCGTCGGTGATGGCGGACCAGCTCAAGTCCAGCACCTTGACCTGCCCATCGGACAGACGTTTCTCGATCTCCGTCGGCAGCAGGTGCTCGTTGAAGACGAAATTGATGCCGTCCTGACCCAGGCAGGCGTAGATGGCCGCGTCGACCTGCGCCAGTGCATCGGCACCCAGGCCGGTATCGGCGAACACCAGATCCATGAAATTGCGGCCGGCAATGTCTTTTGTCTCGAAGATCTGTTCGAGGTAGGCCGAATACTCGGGATGCACGACGCCGCCTTCGACGGCCGTCAGAATGCCTTGCTGCATGTTCTGCAGAATGGCCTGGATGTCCGTGGTCTTCTGTCGTAGCAGCGAGGCATTTTCCTGGATGCGCTCGATCATCTGATTGAATGCGACGATCGAGTGGCCAATCTCGTCCATGCGGCCCACCTCGATGCGGCGCGTGAAGTCCTGGCTGGCGGCGATCTCGCTCATGGTCGATTGCATCCGCGTGAGCGGACGGGCGATCTGGCGATGCAGCAGCCAGCCGATCAGCGACAGCAGCACGACGGCGGCGGCGCTGACCAGCCCGATCGTCCCGGCGGCGCTGGCGAGCGTGCTGTTGAGCGCGGCGATGGCGTCGTCTTTCTCGCGATTCTTTTCCACGCGCAGCGTATCGACGATCTTTTCCATCTCGTCGCGATAACGCGCGACATTGGCAAACAGGAAGGCCTGCGCAATTTCGTCGCGCCCGGCGGCCTTCATCTCGGCGGTTTCGCGGATGGCGTCGAAGTAGTTGGTCAGGCTTTCATCGGCCTGCGCCATCAACCCTTTCTGCGCGTGGGTGATGGCGTTACCCGCCTGCCTGGTCAGGGCAACGCGCAGTGCGGTCTGCCTGGCCTTGAGGTCTTCCTGCGCCTGCGCCAGCAGATTGGCGTCGGGCGCATAGACCAGGGTCATGGTGGCGAGCTGAATCTCCTTGACCAGGGACACCACATCGGCAGAAGCCAACGCACTGGGCACGACGCCCTCGGTCACCTGTTTCACTTCAGAAGCGCTGGAACGTGTCTGCAGCACGGCGTAGCCACCAATCGCGGCCAACGCCAGACACATCAGGACGATCAGCAGCACAATGCGCTGACGAATGGTCATGGCAAAGCTCCCCGGCATTACTAGTGTCAAGCCCTTCAAGGAAGGGAATTCGCCTCGTTCTATGCGAAGCAATCCATCTGTGGGGAGGATTATGTGAATGGGTGTATGACCTTGGGATGACCGTTGGCTGCTGGGGGTTCCCCTCGGAGGGAGGGATGGGGTGAGGTGATTTGATGCGGGGGGCAGGCAGGGGAGTATTGCTGCGCGGGTTCGCCTTGGCGCGAACTGATGGCGAGAGGGCGCTGGTGCGGAGCCGGAGGCCGGTTGAGGGGCGGCGTCGGACAAAACAAAAAGCCCAGCATCGCTGCTGGGATTTTTTTATGAGTCTGGTGTTTTTTTGCCCCCGAAATTTGGGCAATGAGCGAAATTCCGGCTTCGGCGGGCGCTCCCGACGCCAACGGTCAGCTTTTTCCGTGTGGCCCCACTCTTGATGTATTCGCCGTCTTGGCAAGGTGAGCCCGAAGCGAGGCGATGGATTTCACGGTAATTTCGGGAGAGGACCAAGGCTTTCTACTTGCTTGCGTAAACACGAGCCATAGGCGACAGGGCCGTTCCCCCTTTCCGAGCCACAAGCCAGTTCCATCAGCCGGCGCGTCTGGTCGTCGTAGCCGCTGAGGTTAGGTAGGCCCGGCGAGCCTTGCAGCGAAGCAATCTGCCGGTTCAGGCACGAGCCGTAGGCGACCGGACCTCTCCCCCTTTCCGAGCCACAAGCCAGTTCCATCAGCCGGCGTGTCTGGTCGTCGTAGCCGCTTAAGTTAGGTAGGCCTGGCGAGCCTTGCAGCGAGGCAATCTGCCGGTTCAGGCACGAGCCGTAGGCGACAGGGCCGTTCCCCCTTTCCGAGCCACAAGCCAGTTCCATGAGTCGGCGCGTCTGGTCGTCATAGCCGCTGAGGTTAGGTAGGCCCGGCGAGCCTTGCAGCGAAGCAATCTGCCGGTTCAGGCACGAGCCGTAGGCGACCGGACCTCTCCCCCTTTCCGAGCCACAAGCCAGTTCCATCAGCCGGCGCGTCTGGTCGTCGTAGCCGCTGAGGTTAGGTAGGCCCGGCGAGCCTTGCAGCGAAGCAATCTGCCGGT
>DAIOET010000035.1:0-23025 GCA_036746135.1 Cupriavidus sp. | reverse complement strand
GGTGCCAGGTCAGTGCGGGTCGACTTGTTCGCGCCATCGGTGTACGTGTCGAACTTGCCGGCCTTGGCGCCGTCGGTGTAGGGGTCCGGTTTGCCCTTGGCACCGTCGGTGTACGGATCGGCCTTGCCCGCCTTTGCACCCTGCGAGTACGGATCGAACTGCTTGGTCTGCGCGTGCGCGAGCGGCGTCATGGCCACGGCTGCCGCGGCGACGATCAGGCTGGAAAGAATTGTCTTGCTCATGGGAGCCTCGCCAGATTGGGGGCGCGATTCAGGGGCCCGCCCGAGTGCGCCCTTCAAGCCATCGGGCAGGCGGCATGACGCAAGTCTGAATTTGCTGTCTCTGCAAGGATAGTCGTTGAGATAAAAACGCGCCGTTACCGTCCGTAACGGCTCGCCGTCAGTGCGAACCGTTCTTGCGCGGGCGCGCCGTCTCACGTACCTGGACTGCAGGCACGTCGACCACTTCGCCGCTGGCCGTGGCCACCGCCGTGACATCCGGCATCACGGGCATGGCGGGCAGCAGCATCGGGAAGCCGAGCATGTGGCCCCAGGCGTCCATCCACGCACGCTGCGTGGCCGCGCTCAGTTCCAGCATGGCGGTGGCGTAGTGCAACGGAATCGACAGCAGCGGCATCTGACTCGTCCACTGGCGCGCATAGAGTTCTTCCGGGTCCTGCGGGACGAAGCACGACGCCCAGTCGAACTGCGCCTCCTCGACGATGGATTTCGTGAAATCGGTGTTGAGTCCCATGAGCTTCTGCCAGTTCTCGATCATCTTGTCATCGAACGACGCGAATGCCTGGAACGCAAACGGTGGCATGGGCCAGTTGGCCCAGAGGGCCGTCGGATTGCTTTGCATGCTGGAAGACTCCGGTTGGAAAACCTGTGAGAAAAGTGCTGCAAGCGGGGGATCTGCCGATCTATCGAGCATGCGAGACCGGGTCGGGTGATGAGCGCATCACGGCATCCCCAGGGGCGACCTCCACATCGTCTTCGATGAAGAACCGTGGGTCAACCGGCAGATGGCCAGCGCGCCTTCTTGATTCACGATGCACGGCTGGTACGGACGTCGCGCGACCAATCGCGCGGGCGCAATCCGCCGAAGCCATGTCCTACGACGTTGCAGAAGGGCAAGCAAAAGCCGCGCGAAGCATTTGGGCGGGCATGACGGCGCTGCCGTGGCTGGTGCGTCACGCGGTTCACTGTTTGCGTGCATCGCAGGCACAATAACGGCTCTTCGTGACGGGGATGAGAAATGGAACTGCGGCAACTGCGCTACTTCGTGCACGTGGTGGAACTTGGCAGCATGGGCCAGGCTGCCCAGCGGCTGGGTGTGGTCACGTCCGCGCTGAGCCAGCAGATCAGCCGCCTGGAAAGCGAATTGTCCACGCGGCTGCTTCAGCGCACATCCACCGGCGTGGTGCCAACCGACGCCGGGCTGGCGTTCTGGCGCCAGGCGCAACTGGCGTTGCGCCACGCGGACGATGCCGCGCATGCGGCGCGTACCGCGCGATTGTCCGGGCATGTCAGCGTGGGCATGGCGCCAAGCACACTGGCCGTGCTTGGGCCGTCATTCATGATCGCCATGCGCGACCGCTATCCCGACATCCGCCTGCATCTCGTGGAAAGCCTGTCCGGCGGACTGGCAACCATGATCGGTGCGCGCCAGCTCGACCTGGCGGTGCTGTTCCAGCTGGAACCGGGGCAGCGCTGGAGCAGCGTGCCCTTGCTGGAAGAACGCCTGTTCGTGATCGCCCGGCCCGATCAGCCTGGCCTGCCGGCCGCGCGGACGATGCGGCTGGACGAAATCGGCGACGTGCCGCTGATTCTGCCCAGCGGCGCGCATGGCCTGCGTGCCGTGCTCAATGCCGCATCGGCCCGCAGCCAGCGGCCGTTGAACGTGGTGGCCGAGATCGACGGGCTGGCGGTGCTGATGGATGCCGTGCGCGCGGGCATCGGCGCGACGATCCAGCCGGGCGCGGCGGTGGCACGCCATCTGGGCGATCCGCTCACGCTGATCGAAATCTCGGATACGGGCGTGAGCCGGCCCAACCTGCTGGTCAGCTTGTCCGACGACGAGCTTTCGCCGGCCGGGCTGGCCGCGCGCAGTGTGCTGGAGCAGGTGGCGCGCCAGCTGGTGACCGACGACCGCTGGCCCGGCGCTACCCTTCACAAATCCTGAACACGGTACGCCGCGTCTGGGCTGGCGCACACGGCGCGGTCTCCGTAGAGTCTTGGGGCCAACGATTCAAAATATTCCAACGATTCCCGCAGGAGACTCGCATGACCCCACGCATGCCGCGCCGCATCGCGCTGAAGGCTTTTGGCGCCATCGCACTGGCCGCCGCTTCCACGACGGTTGCCTTTGCCGCCGACAACTGGCCTTCCAAGCCGATCACGCTGGTCGTGCCGTTCGCCTCGGGCGGCACCACTGACATCATCGGGCGTGCGGTAGGTCAGCGGCTGGGCGAGGCGCTCGGCCAGCCCGTGGTGGTCGATAACCGGCCAGGAGCCGGTGGCACGATCGGCGGGGCGCTGGTGGCGCGCGCCAATCCGGACGGCTACACGTTCCTGCTGGCCACGGTGGCGCATACGATGGCGCCCGGCATCTACAAGACGCTGCCGTATGACTTCCAGAAAGACCTGGAGCCGATCGGCATGGTGGCACTGACGCCGAATGTGCTGATCGTCAATCCGTCGATTCCGGCCAAGACCGTGCAGGAACTGGTCGCGTACATCAAGGCCAACCCCGGCAAGGTCAACTATGGCTCGGCCGGCATCGGCAGCACCGAGCATCTGTCCGGCGAGCTGTTCCGCTCGTTGACCCATACCGATATCTCGCACGTGCCTTACAAGGGCGGCGCGCCGATGATGACGGATCTGATGGGCGGCCAGATTCAGATGGCCATCGAGACCAGCCCGTCGGCCAACCCGCATATCAAGAGCGGCAAGGTCAAGGCGCTGGCCGTCACATCGGCAAAGCGCTCGGCCGCCTATCCCGGCGTGCCGACCGTGGCGGAAAGCGGCGTGGCTGGTTATGAGGTCACCACGTGGTACGCGCTGATGGCGCCGCATGGCACGCCGGAGCCGATCCGTCAGCGCGTCAGCGCGGAACTGGCCAAGGTGTTGAAGCAGCCCGACGTGCAGAAGCGCTTTGACGAGCAGGGCGTGACGGCCGGCGAAATGACGCCGCCGCAACTGGCCGGCTTCATCAAGACCGAAACCACCAAGTGGACCAAGGTGGCCAAGGATTCGGGCGCCAAGGCGGAGTAAGCCGGCAACGCCCTGTCTGAAATGACGAGCCGCGCGGCTTACATCGCGCGGCGAATCTCCGATACGCCAAACGCGGCCAGCACCAGCCCGGCCACGCGATCGATCCACAGGCGCAGCCGTACGCCCAGCGCATGGCGTGCGCCGGTGACCATCGCCACCAGCACGCACCACCACGCGATCGATCCGCAGAACACGCCCATCACGGTCGTCATGGCAATCGACGTCGAAAACGGCCCGCGCGGTGCCAACGTGGCGAACAGCGCCGCGAACATGATGATGGTCTGCGGGTTGGTCAGCGTCAGCAGCAGCGCACTTGCGAATGCACGCAATCCGGACCCATTGCCACGCAACGTGGCCACCTGTTCGGTCGGCTTCTGGAAGAACGTGCGCAGGCCCAGATAGAGCAGGAACAGCCCCGCGGCAATGTGCAGCGGCTTGTCGTAGGCCAGCATGAATTGCGATACCCCCACCAGCCCCAGCGCCGCCACGAATCCGTAGACGGCATCGCCGCAGGCAATGCCAAAGCCGATGGCCAGGCCCGCGCGCGGGCCGTCGGTCAGCGTGCGGCGGATGCAGAGCATCCCCATCGGGCCGACGGGCGCGGCAACGGCCAGGCCAACGCCGGCGGCGGTCAGAAACAGGGCGGGCAGGGACATGACGGGCGTCTCCGTGAATCGTAGTGGTTTGTCGTTGTTGGATGTCTTCGCCGATTCTATCGGCTAGGCCGCCGCCTGCGGCACCGCCCGTGCCAGCAGTTGCGCCAGTTCCACAGCCGGTACCGGGCGGCCGAACAGCCAGCCCTGGCCGTAGTCCACGCCCTGGGCGCGCAGGAAGTCGGCCTGGGCGCGGTCTTCGATCCCTTCGGCCACGACCTGCAGCCCCAGCGACTGCGCCATCGCGATGATGTGCGGCGCCACGGTGCTGGACGCCGCTTCCTGCCCGATCGTGTCGACGAACGACTTGTCGATCTTCAGTGCATCGACCTTGAAGCTCTGCAGGTATGACAGGCTGGAATAGCCGGTGCCGAAATCGTCGATATAGACCGGATGACCCGCGTCGCGGAATGCCTGAATCGTGTCGCGTGCGACGTCGGGCTCCAGGAACCCGCGCTCGGTGGCCTCGATGCGGATCTGGTCCGGCGATATGCCGGTGCCGCGCAGGCGCGCGGTCAGCACGCTCAGGAAGCGGCGGCTCTTGAGGTCTTCCACGCCGACGTTGATCGATACATAGAACGACGGATGCCGGCGCAGCAGCGTGCCAAGTTCCGCCAGAACGATGTCCAGCACCTGGTCGGTGATCTGCTGGATCAGGCCGGCGTTCTCGGCCATCGGGATGAACAGGTTCGGACGCACCAGCCTGCCATGCCGGCGCCAGCGCACCAGCGCTTCCACACCCACGGGCTGGTTGTCGGACAGCGAGACGATGGGCTGATAGTGCACAGCCATTTCGTGGCGCCGCACTGCACCACGCAGTTCTCCCTCCAGGCTGAACCGGCGCGTGGCGCGCCGCCATACCAGGATGCCCAGTGGCACGCCCGCGGCCAGGCCCACGCCCAGTCCGCCGACGAGCAGAGCCTTCCAGTTGGCCAGAAGTGCCGTGCGCGGGGCAAGCACCACCAGGGCCAGCGGCATCGTGCGCGACTTGCGCAGCACGATCGATGCGTCATCTTCGTTCGTGGCCTCGCCACCGGACCCATACGCATGATCTGCGTACGCGCGTTGCAGCCGTGCCAGGCTCGCACCTTGCGACATCGCGAAAATGCGCCCCGCATCGGTCTGCACGGCGGCCAGCATGCGCGACTCCCGGTCCACCACATCGACAAAGGTCTGCGGGTCCAGGCCGACATAGCTGCCATTGCGGCCCAGCAGCATCGAGCGGCGTGGCGCGGCAAACGGGTTGGGCTGGTCGAACCAGTAGTCCAGGCCGTCGGGGGTGCGCCAGTCCGGTGGGGGCAGGATGAACTGGTCCGCTTCCACGGCGCCCAGCAGTGCCGAGCACAGCCGCTTGCCACCCCGGTAGGCGCCGGCATCCTGGATGTGACGATAGGTGTAGGTGATGCGCCGCATCTCAACGAGGTGCGACGACGAGCACGGTTCCTCGCGCAGCGATTCCAGATCCTGCAGGGCGTTCAGGGCCTGCGTCATGACCGTTTCGGCGCGCGTGACCGCGGCGTCCGCAAACACGCTCAACTGCTCGGATTCGCGCCGGTTGGCTTCGAGCTGGGCCATGAACACGCCGATCCCCACCGGGAACAGCGTGGCCAACGTCGCCAGCACGATTGTCACAACCAAGAACCAGCTGCGCTGCATCGGGAGCCCTCAGGAGACCGCGCCACGAAAGGCGCCTTCCCATTCACAAACCGGATATGAAGTGTTGCCCGTCCCGGCCGCTCCGCGGCCGGTGCCTGATACCTGGGGTGGGGTCTTGCGTTGCTGCACCACAAAATCACGCGCCTGCTCTGGGGAGCATAGCTAACAATCGGGAATCATGTCTGGTACTTTGGCTGTGTTCCTGCATTTCCGCCGGGCGCGCGACTCCCGAAGGCAACACGTGCCTTGCCACAGGGTAAGGGAAATTCGCCTACGCCCGGATTCATCCCGATGGCGGGGTGGTGGGATGGCGCACAGTGATCGCGGCGATGCGGGTGAACCCACGGGAGCCTATATGACAGATGCCAATACGACGCGCCCGGCATGGCGCTTCGACCATCTCAACGTTTCGGCCGGCAGCCACAAGGTGCTGGAGGATTTCTTTGGCGGCGTGATGGGCCTGCGGCCCGGCTACCGGCCGCCGTTTCCGTTTCCCGGGGCGTGGCTGTATGCCGGGGACCAGGCCGTGATCCACGCGGTGGACGATGCCCGGCTGGATGCGGGCACCGGCGCGCTGCAAGTGGGCCATATCGCGTTTCGCAGCGACGGCCCGGCGGCGCCGGTCATCGCCAGCTTGCGAGACAGCGCGTGGCCCTTCCGCGTGGCACGGGTGCCGGCGGACAACACGCTGCAGATCTTCGTGTCGCTGCCCGGCGGACTCGTGATCGAACTCGACATGCCTGACGACGGCGCGTCCGATATCGGCGGGTGAAGAAGACGCCTACGTCCTACGACGGTGAATGGAACTACGACCGGAGACCCGGCACGATCGCCGTCACACGAGCGTCGCCGTCGATCTTGGTGTGCGCCCCCTGACCCGGTGGCGCGTCGGGCGGCGGGCCTGGCGGGAGCGATTCACGTGGCGCCGCTACTGCCGGGTCGATCACCAGCGTGAGCGTGGCGATATAGCGGTCCTTTGCCTCCCGCACCGCGCCAAGCACGGTGTCGCCGGCCCGCAGCGCGATGCCGTCGTTGCTGTTCAACGTTTCGCGTACATGCCTGCGGCGATAGGCCGGCAACTGCGTGTACAGGTATTCGCTGAGCGCATCGGGCAGAAAGCACTGCGTGGTCAGCATCGCACGGTTGCCGTCGATGACCTTCATGTGCAGATGCGTGGCGCGGCCCTCGTACCATCCCGGATAAATCGTGCGGAACACGGCCACGCCATCGGCGCCTACTTGCTGGCTGCCGCGCAGAAACGTTTGTCCCTTGGTGGAGACGGGCTGGTCATGGTCGTCGAACTGGCCCGCGTAGCCGGAGTACACGCCCGCGGCATTGCAATGCCAGAGATCGACCCGCTTGCCGGCAAGCGGGCGGCCATGTGCGTCGACCACCGTGAAGCGGACTTCGAGCGGCACGCCGCGCTGGCCTTCGGTGATGTCCTGGCGATGCTTGCCCGCATCGAAATAGAACGGTCCTTCCGTGGTCTGGGCCGTCAGTGGCAGCGTGATCGAACGCGATGGGGTTTGTGCGCCGGCCGGCGCCGTGCGCGACAGCGTGACCAGGCCAGCGCCGCCGAGCGCCGCCGCCAGCAGATGCCGGCGGCGCGACGCGGATGGCGGCCGCGAGGAGTTTTCGGGCATCGCTCGCTCCGTGTGGAAGTGGGATGCCCAGTGTAGCGCCGGGTCGCGGGCGCAGTATTTCCGCTCTGTGTCGACCCGGCTACGCTTTTGCAGATGGTCTCAGACCGCCGACTTCAAGACAGCGCCGGTGGCGAAGAAGCTCTGCAGGTTGTCGAACACCAGTGCGGCCATCGCGGCGCGCGTCTCGTGCGTGCCGCTGGCCACGTGCGGCAGCAGCACCACATTGTCGAGACCGAACAGCGCCTCGGGCACCTTCGGCTCATTCTCGAACACGTCCAGCCCGGCACCGGCGATGCGCTTGTGGGTCAGCGCGTCCACCAGTGCTGCCTCATCGACCACCGTGCCGCGTGCGATATTGATCAGGAAGCCCTGCGGACCCAGTGCCTTGAGCACGTCGGCGGACACCAGATGGCGTGTCTCCGGGCCGCCCGATGCGGCGATCACCAGAAAGTCCGCCCACTCGGCCAGCGCCTGCAGCGAGGGTTCAAAGCCATAGGGCACGCCGTCCTGCGCCTTGCGGCCGAAGTAGCGCACGTCCATATCGAATCCGCTCGACCGCCTGGCGATGACCCGCCCGATGCGGCCCATTCCGACGATGCCCAGGCGCTTGCCGCTGACGCGCGTGGTCAGCGGATACGGACCCTTGAGCCATTCGCCGCGGCGCACGTAACGATCCGCGGCGCTGACCTGGCGCGCCGCATCCATCAGCAGCGCAAAGGCGGTATCGGCCACGCAATCGTTGAGCACGTCGGGCGTGTAGCCCACGGCAATGCCACGCGCGCGCGCGGTGTCGAGATCCAGCTTGTCCAGTCCCACGCCAAAGCTCGAAATCACGCGCAGGTTGGGCAGGGTGGCCAGCATCGCGGCGTCCACGCCCGTGGCTGCGCGCGTGGTCATCGCCACGAACTCGCCGCCGTGTTGCGCCAGATAGGCGGCCGGATCGCTTTCGGCCCAGAGCGGGTGCACATCGAAATGCTCGGCCAGGCGCGCTTCGGTCTGTTCAGGGAGCCGGCCATGCTGCAGGAGGCGGGGTTTCATGCGAGAAGAGTCCTTTGTTATGGGAATGGCTGGGCGCTTGATCAGTCGGCGCTCAGGTGATTATCGGCGATGATCCTTGCGTAACGCTTGCGGTCGTTGGCGATGGTCTCGGCAAACTGCTGCGGCGTGCTGCCTACAGGAATCGCGCCCTGTTCGATCAGCTGCTTCCTGACCTCGGGCATGGCCACTACCTTCTTCACGTCAGCGGCAATCTTGTCGACGATGTCCTTGGGCGTGCCGGCGGGCGCCAGCAAGCCTACCCATGAGCCCGATTCCGCGTTCTGGATTCCGGCCTCGGCCAGCGTCGGCACATCGGGCATCGATGGTGAACGCACGTTGCCGGTCACGGCCAACGCGCGCAGCTTGCCGGACTTCACGTGGCCGGTAGTTTCCAGGATCGATGCGAACAGCATGTCGACGTTGCCGGCCATCAGGTCCGTCATCGCCGCGCCGCCGCCCTTGTAAGGGACGTGCAGCATGTCGGTGCTGGTGGCCACCTTGAAGATTTCGCCGGACAGGTGTGGCGATCCACCGGTGCCCGAGCTGGCGAACGTGAGCTTGCCCGGCTTGGCCTTGGCCAGCGCGACCAGTTCCTTCGGCGTCTTGGCCGGCAGGCCCGGCGTCACCACGAGCGCGAACGGCAGCTCGGCCATCATCGTCACGGGCACGAAGCTGTCGGGCTTGTAGTTGAGCTTCTTGTAGAGAAACGGGTTGATCGACTGCGTGCCCACGTTGCCGGCCACGAGCGTGTAGCCGTCCGGTTTGGCGCGCGCGGTCAGCTCCAGGCCGACATTGCCGGCGGCACCCGGGCGGTTGTCCACCACGACGGGCTGATTCCAGATCTGGGCCAGTCGCTGCGCAACGAGCCGTGTGCCGATGTCGGTGCCGCCACCGGGCGTGAATGGCACGATGATGGTGACGGACCTGGTCGGCCATTCGCCTTGTGCGTGGGCGGCAAAGGCGGTGGTCACGGCAACGGCCGCGACAGCGATGCGAGCGATCTTCAACATGGGTTTGTCTCCTTGATTTCTATATTTGTGATTGCCGCTGTTATGCGCTCCCCTCTCCCATGAAATGGGAGAGGGGTGGGGGAGAGGGCAGGCGGTTCCACATGCGACAAGTCGGTGATAGAACCGCCGCGCCCTCTCCCCCGGCCCCTCTCCCGCGCTGCGGGAGAGGGGAGCACACCGTTGGTGTTTTGAAATTCGGTAGCCTTTGCTTCCGCGCCATATGCACATCGCTTGGCGCGGAGAAACCGTCAGCGGCCGCGCGCCTTCCTCCATGCCGCGAAGTCTTCGCGCGCCTGTTCGGTCGTGGGCGGATAAAGCCCGATGATCGAGCGCCCGTTGCGCACTTCCTCGGTCACGAAGTCCTCGAACGCGGTCATCTCCACGGCTTCGGCGGCAATTTCCTCGGCCATGTGCCACGGAATGACGACCACGCCTTCGGCATCGCCGACCATCACATCGCCGGGAAACACCGCCACGTCGCCGCAGCCGATCGGCACGTTGAATTCCAGCGCCTGGTGCAGCGTCAGGTTGGTCGGTGCCGAAGGACGATGGTGGTACGCGGGCATGGCCATCTGCGCGATCTCGGGGGAGTCGCGGAAGCCGCCATCGGTGACGATGCCCGCACCGCCGCGCTGCATCAGTCGCGTGACCAGGATCGACCCGGCCGATGCGGCGCGTGCGTCCTTGCGGCTGTCGATCACCAGCACGGCACCGGGCGGGCACTGCTCGATGGCCTGGCGCTGCGGATGGTTCGGGTCCTGGAATACGGTGATCGGATTCAAGTCCTCGCGCGCGGGGATGTAGCGCAGCGTGAAGGCTTCGCCGACCATCGTGCCGCCGTCCGGATTGAGCGGCCGCACGTCCTGAATAAACTGGTTGCGCAGGCCGCGCTTGAACAGCGCGGTGCAGAGCGTGGCGGTGCTGACGGTCTTGAGCGCATCGCGCAGGCTGGAGCTGAGCTGGGTCATGTGGGTGGCCTCAGTAGATGCTCGGTTCGCCCACGGGCTCGCCGAAATCGGTTTGCAGGAAGTCGAAATCGCAGCCGTCGTTGGCTTGCCGCACGTGGCGCGAGAATATGTAGCCGTAGCCGCGCGCGTAGCGCGGGGGCAGTGGGGTCCACGCGGCGCGGCGCGCGGCCAGTTCGTCGTCCGACACTTCCAGGTGGATGCGCCGCTGATCGATGTCGACGGAGATCAGGTCGCCCGTCTTCACCAGTGCGAACGGCCCGCCGATGTACGCCTCCGGTGCCACGTGCAGGATGCAGGCGCCATAGCTGGTGCCACTCATGCGCGCATCGGACATGCGCAGCATGTCGCGCACGCCCTGTTTCACGAGCTTCTTTGGAATCGGCAGCATGCCCCACTCGGGCATGCCGGGGCCGCCCTGCGGGCCGGCGTTGCGCAGGATCAGGATGTGGTCGGCGGTCACATCGAGGTTCTCATCGTCGACGGCGGCCTTCATCGATGGGTAGTCGTCGAAGACCAGGGCCGGGCCGGTATGTTTGAAGAAGCGCTTCTCGCACGCGCTGGGCTTGATCACGCAGCCGTCTGGCGCGATATTGCCGCGCAGCACCGCCAATGCGCCTTCCTGGTACAGCGCGTTCTCGCAGGTGCGGATCACGTCGTCGTTGTGCACCTCGGCACCGGCGATGTTTTCGCCGAGCGTGCGGCCCGTGACGGTGGGTGCGTCGAGCTGAAGCTTGTCGCGGATGCGGTTCATCAGCGCCGGCAGGCCGCCCGCATAGAAGAAATCTTCCATCAGGTACTTGTCGCCGCTGGGCCGGATGTTGGCGATGACCGGCACGTGGCGGCTCGCGCGGTCGAAGTCGTCCAGCCCGATGTCGTGGCCGGCGCGGCGCGCCATCGCAATCACGTGAATGATGGCGTTGGTGGAGCAGCCCATCGCCATTGCCACGGCAATCGCGTTCTCAAACGACGCGCGCGTCTGGATGCGCGTGGGCGTCAGGTCTTCCCAGACCATGTCGACGATGCGCCGGCCGGCCTCGGAACACATGCGGATATGGTTGGCGTCGGCCGCCGGAATCGACGATGCGCCGGGCAGCGTCATGCCGATAGTCTCGGCAATGGCGGTCATGGTGCTGGCCGTGCCCATCGTCATGCAGGTGCCGTGGCTGCGCGCGATACCGCCTTCGATGCCGATCCACTCGGTCTTGCTGATATTGCCGGCGCGGCGTTCGTCCCAGAATTTCCAGGCGTCGGAGCCGGAACCGAGCACCTGGCCCTTGTAGTTGCCGCGCAGCATCGGGCCGGCGGGCACGTAGATGGCCGGTACGCCGGCGCTGGTGGCGCCCATCAGCAGGCCCGGCGTGGTCTTGTCGCAGCCTCCCATCAGCACGGCGCCGTCGATCGGATGAGAGCGGATCAGCTCCTCGGTCTCGATGGCCAGCAGATTGCGGTAGAGCATCGTGGTCGGCTTGACCGAGCTTTCGGACAAAGAAATGGCCGGTAGCTCCACGGGGAAACCACCGGCCTGCAGGATGCCGCGTTTGACATCTTCCACACGCTGCTTGAAGTGCGAGTGGCATGGGTTGATGTCGGACCACGTATTGATGATCGCGATGAGCGGCTTGCCCATCCATTCATCGGGCGCGTAGCCCATCTGCATGATCCGCGAGCGGTGCCCGGACGAACGCAGGTCGTCGGGCGCGAACCAGCGCGCGCTGCGCAGCTGGTCCGGCGTCTTCTTCAGTGCCGTCATGTTGTCTCTTCCACTTAAGAACCCTGGTGGTCACTCGGTTGTACGATGACCGTTGTTTTCAGGAATTAAAGCACTAATATATTAGTACGTCAACGCGATCTGACCCGAGGCGCATGGGCTAGAATCGCGCCCAACGTATTGATTACCGACGCATGGCCGCCATCCTTCCGAATCCGTCCGCCCAGTTCCAGTTCGACCGCACGCGCCAGGCGGCGCCGCAGGTGTTCGAACATATGCGGGACCAGATCATCTCGATGGCATTGCCGCCGGGCACGGTGCTGTCCCGGCCGGAACTGGCGCTGCAGTACGGTATCAGCCAGACCCCGGTGCGTGACGCGCTCATGCGGCTGGCGGAGGAAGGGCTGGTCGACGTGTTTCCGCAGCACGCCACGCGCGTGAGCCGCATCGATGTGGCGCTGGCGCGGCAGGCTCACTTCCTGCGCAGGTCGGTGGAGGTGGAGATCATCCGGACGCTGGCGGCGTCACCTGACCCGGCGTTGGTGGAACGGCTGCGGGCCATCGTTGCGCGCCAGCAGCGCATGCTGGAACTGGACGACCTGGCCGAATTCACCGCGAACGACCAGAATTTCCATCGCCAGCTCTACGAAGCCGCCGCCGTGCCCGACCTGTTCGGGCTGGTGCGCCGGCAGAGCGGCCATCTGGACCGTCTGCGCCGCCTGCACCTGCCGATCCCTGGCAAGGCTCATGCCGTGTTGCGCGACCATACCGCGATCGTCGATGCGATTGCGGCCGGCGACGTGACCGCGGCCGATTCCGCGCTGCGCGATCACCTGACCGGGACGCTGGCCAACGTCGAAGAAATCCGCTCGCGCTTTCGAGACTATCTGCGCTGAATCTGACCCGGCGTTTGTTTTTGACAACGGCGCCGCGCGAATCTACGCACTGCATGGGTATTGGCAGCATCTCCGCATTCGTCAATGACGAAGAATTTGTCGATTGCTTGCGGATATTGATAGATTCCAGATGTACTTACTGCCGGGTAGACCAAGATGTCCGCCAGAGTCACCATTACCAGCAGCGATCAACTGGGGCAGGTGCTCCAGGGCGCGCGCAAGATCGCCGGCCTGACCCAGGCCGACGCTGCCGCGCGGCTGGCCATCAGCCAGAGCCGCGTTTCGCATATGGAGCTGAACCCCGAGACCATCAGCGTGGCGCAACTGCTGGCGCTGCTCGGGGCCTATGAGCTGGACCTGATCATCGAGACGCGCGCCGTGAGCGACGATCTGCTCGAGAAGCTCGAATGGTAGCGGCCAGCCACCGGCCGGCCCTGGCGATCAGGGCAGGTAGCCCAGCAATTTCCACCAGAAGTAGTCCAGCGGCAACAGCACCACGATCGTGAACGCGGCCATTGCCAGGCACAGCCGCGTGCCATGCCTGAGTCCCACACCGCCCAATTGCATCGCAATCACGATCGGCGGCGACTGATAGGGAAAGAACACGGTCGAGAACACCGGCACCTGCAGCATCAGCACCGTTTCCAGCGGCAGCCCCGTGGCGGTCGCCAGGTCGCGCGCCAGCGGCGTGAGCACGGCCGGCAGCGCGGGCAGCGTCGACATCATTCCCAGTACCGCACCCATTGCGCCGATCGTGCCGACGTTGGCGGCCGTGTGCCCCGGTGTCAGCGGCAGCACATGCAGCAGCCCCGCGCTGATGGCGCTGCCCAGGCCCGTGGACTCGACCACCGCGCCCAGGCCGAGAAAACCCGCCACGTAGATGAGCGGCACAAGGTGCACCTGTTCGGTCAGTGCTTTTGGCGATACCAGTCCGATCCCCGGCAGCAGGCACACGATGCACGCCGCGAGCGAGATCCAGGCCGGCGAGATGCCGTGCCACGCATCGGTGGCGAACCCTGCCACGGCCAGAGCCAGGATGATGGCAAGCGCCCGCTCCTGCGACCCCATTGCGCTCTGGGTGGCCGGCGGTTGCGCGGGCATCGGGCCATTTTCGGGAAACAGCTTGCAGATCATCCAGATCAGCAGCACGGTCTTGAGCACGCCAAGCACCGGGAAGTGCAGCAGCAGATAGCTGCCGTAGCTGAGGTTGATGTGATAGAGCGAGCTTGCCGCGCCCAGTAGCACGCTGTTCGGAATATTGGCCGGCAGGATGGCGGTCGGCGGCATGTAGCTGGCCAGTGCCACGGTCAGCACCATGCCGATGCGGCCATTCGATCCCGCCGCAAAACCAAGCCGGTCCGCCAGCGCCAGGACAATCGGCATCAGCAGCAGCACGCGGCCCGTGGTGGACGGCATCAGGAATGCCAACCCCACGGCACTGAGTGCCACCGTGGTGATCACCTGTGGATACGTCCCCACGCGCTTGTGAAAGATGATGTCCGCCAGCCGCAGGGCCAGGCCGGTACTGCGCAGCGCCACGCCGGTCACGGCGCCGCCGAACATCAGCCACCAGGCGGTCGACGTAAAGCCCGAGAACACCACCGTCGGCGGTGCGATGTGAAACACCACGGCGGACAGAAAAAACAGCAGCGTGGCCGTGGGTTCCGGCAGCACGCCAATCGCCCAGCAACTGACGGTCGACAGGACCAGCGCGCCGGCCCAGATCAGCGCGGGTGGCGCATGCAACGCGCTACCCGCGATCCATACGGCACTGATACAGGCGCCAATCAGCAGGGCGGCGCGGATGGAATCGGCAGGGCGGCCTGCAAGGGGTGCTGGCTTGGGAGGCGGGGCGTCGGGACGTGCGTCGGCACGGCCGGGGGTGGCTGACATCTGGGATTGTCTCGCTGGCCCGGCTGCAAGTTGCCGCGCGGGTCTTGTTTTATGAGCGGAAGTGCTGAGTCGCTATCGTAGGGTTGTATTAGAAAGCAGGCAACTGCCGCGTGGCACCACAAGCGTCCTAGCGCGTCTTGCGGAACGTCAGATTGATCCGCTCGCTGCCAGTAAGTGTGTGATCACCTGCCGCCAACGGTGCAATGCCGTGATACACGAGCCGCGAGGGCCCACCCCACACCACCACATCGCCGTGCGCCAGCCGCACACGCGCCGGACGGTCGGCCCTGCGCAGCCCGCCCCAGAGAAAGATGGCGGGCAGACCCAGTGACACCGAAACAATCGGCGCCCGCAGATCCAGTTCATCCCGATCCTGATGCAGCGACAGCCGCGTACCGGGCAGGTAGCGGTTGATCAGGCAGGCATCGGGTCTGAAGTCGGGATACCCGGCTGCCTTTGCCGCATCATGCGCCAGCTTTCGAAACGACGCGGGCATCGGCGGCCACGGCCGATCCAGATCGGGATCAACCTCGTCATAGCGGTACCCGGTGCGATCCGACACCCAGCCGCGCTCCCCGCAATTCGTCATGGCCACCGACATGCGCAGCCCGCCCGGCGTAATCAGATGCCGAAACGGTGAGCTGGTGCTGACTTCGCCGACGGCCTTCAGCAGGTCCGGCCCAACCTCGCGCGCAAAGCCATGCAGGACGAAGGCGCCAGGGCCAAGGGTTTCACTGGCGGGCGGCGTGTCGGGGTCGGCAGGGAGGGCGTCGAAGAGGTCGAAGGTCATGATGACCGCACATCGGAGAGGCAACGCCCATGAATTTAGCGCACCTTCCCCATCCCCTCCAGCAACGCCTTGTGGAACGCCACCGGGTCCTGCATTTGCGGGGCATGGCCCAGTTCGGGGAATTCCACCAGCGTCGTGTTCGGGATGGCCTTGGCCGTGAGCTTCGCCAGTTCGGGGTAGCGGCCCAGCGTCGGCTGCACCTCCGGCGGCGCGGCGTCCTTGCCGATGGCGGTGGTGTCCTTGTCGCCGATCATCAGCAGCGTGGGCGCCTGGATCGCCCCCAGCTCGTAGACCACGGGCTGGGTGTAGATCATGTCGTAGAGCAGCGCGGAGTTCCAGGCCACGCGCTGCTTGCCGGGGCCGCGGTACATGCCGGCCAGCATCTGCACCCACGGTTCGTACTCCGGCTTCCACTCGTTCACGTAGTAGGTGGACTTTTCGTAGTTCCGGATACGGTCGGCCGTGGTGTTCAGTTCACGTGCGTACCATTGATCCACCGAGAGTGATGGCACACCTTTGGCCTTCCAGTCTTCCAGGCCGATGGGGTTGACCAGCACCATCTGCCGGGTCTCGCGCGGGTACATCAGCGCATAGCGCATGGCCAGCATGCCGCCCGTGGAGTGGCCCATCACAGTGACGTCGCGGATACCGATCGATGCCAGCAGGTCGTGCGTGTTGCGCGCAAGTTGCTGGAACGTGTACTGGTACTGCGCGGGTTTGGTCGATTTGCAGAAGCCTATCTGGTCCGGTGCCACCACGCGGTAGCCGGCGCCGCTGAGCTGACGGATCGTCTCCTGCCACGTGGCACCGCAGAAGTTCTTGCCATGCAGCAGTACCACGGCGCGGCCGTTCGGCTTCTCGGGCCTGATGTCCATGAACGCCATTTCGACGGGCTGGCCTTGCGACGTGAACTTGTAGCGCTGGACCGGATACGGATAGTCGAAGCCTTCGAGTTCGGGGCCGTAGGCCGGGCCGTCATCGGCGGCGTGGCTGAGCGGGGCGGTCAGCGCGAGCGCTGCAAGTAGGATCGGACGAACAAGGGGAGGGCGGCGGCTTGGCATGGTCGGGGTCGGCTTGTGCATGAGGGGCGCACAAGTGACCATGCCGGGGCGGACGAAGTTCCGCTGAAGTACCCCCGCTCCCACGTCGTGAGAGCGGGGCAAACACCACGTGTCAGGCGAAGGTATCCACTTCACCGCGTGCCAGCGGACGCGGGGTGCGCGGCGTGGCGGCGACCGGCGTGGCCGGTTCATTGCCGAAGTTCATGGCCTGGCCAAAGCTGCCGTTGCCGGCCTGACGCTGCTGTTGTTGCTGTTGCTGGCCACCCGAGTTGGCCTGGGCAAAGCTGTCGGCGCCAACCGAAGTCTGGCCGAGCTGGATGCCGGCTTCGGCCATCGACGTGCGCAGTTGCGGCAGCGCTGCTTCCACTGCGGCACGCACGGCCTGATGGGGCGATACGAACTGCGCCTGGGCCTGATCGTTGACCACGTTCAGCACCACCTTCAGCGGGCCGAGGTTGGGCGGGTTCAAGTCCAGTTCGGCGGTCTGGTTGCCCTGCGTCGACAGGCGCACCATCTGCTGGCCCAGCGCTTGCGACCACTGGCTGTCGGCCACGTTCGGCGCGATGACCGGGCGTGCTGCAGCGGCTGCCGCGGTGGCCTGGGCCGTATGGGCCGGCGCTTGCGCGGCAGCCAATGCGGAAGCGATCGTTGCGGCGCTGCTGCTATTGGTGGCGCCGGTGTCCGCGGCTTCGCCCGTACGTGCGCTGGCCTGTGCGGCCGCGAACGGCGTGGTGGGCTGCTGCGTCGACTGGGCTGCCTGGTTGCCATCGGGAGTGGTCAAGGCAGGCTGGTTCGAATGCCCCAGATTGGCCTGCTGCTGGCCGGCGCCCTGGCCGCGTGCGTCCTGTGCCGAGGCCTGGGGCAGCGTGGTGCTGGCCGCCGCGATCTTGTCGGCAGTGGTAGGGGTGTTGTTTTGCAGCGTGGCCCGCTGCTGGGCGATCAGTGCCAGCGTGTCCGTCGGGCTGGGCGTCGTGCCCTTTGCGGCGGTGTCGACGGTGGCGGCCGGCAGTTGCGCATCGACCTGGGCCTGCAGCGCGGCGGCGTCGGCGGCCGGGTCGGCTGCCTTGGTGGCCGTCGCGGCAGCGGCTGCGGCAGCGGCTGCCGTTGCGGCGGCTTGTGCCGCGCTCTGCGCCGGCAGCGTCGGCAGGGCATTGATGACGGCGGCGTCGGCGCTCGCGGGGTTGGCCGCGGCGGTGGTCGGCGCGGGCGCGGGCTGGTTCAGCAGCGCGGCTGCGGCCAGAGCCGCGGCGGCTGCGGCAGCATCGCTCGATACGGTGTCATCGGCCTCGTCTTCGGCGGCGTCGTCGGCTTGCGTGCCCTTGGCCGCAACCTTGCCGCTGTCCTTCTGCGGCGGCGCGTTGTTCGCCGCGGGCTGCTGGGGCTTTTGCGCAGTGGCGTCCGTCGATGCGTCGGCCTGCTTGCCGTCCTTCGCGGGCACCTTCGCCTGCGGTGCGGCCGGCGCGGCCTGCTTGCCGTCCTGGCGCGCGCGGGAGAGCACGTCATGGAACACGTTGGCATCGGCATTCTTGCCCGCCTCTGGCGACTTCAGGTTGCTGAGGGCGGCTGCGGCGTTGCCGACAATCTGGCTGATATCGATCATTGTGGGTATTGGCAGATCAGTTCTGGCCGCTTGCCGGCTGGCGGGCGATGCGGGCGGCGTATTCGTCGTTGGCGCGCTGTTCGCGGCGCGTGGCAATCTGTTGCTCGCGTACTTCCGCGCGAGTGATCAGGGTGTCGAAGGAATTCTGGCGGCGCTTCTCTTGCTGCCAGTGCGTGCGGCCCGCCAGCAGGTCGGCCTCGGCCTTGGCCAGCGTCGCGGTCTGTTGGCGGATCGCGTGGTCGAGCGAGTCGAGAAAGCGCGAAAAATCATGCCATCGGCTCGACGTCATGCCCTCCGCGGCAATCGCCTGCATGCGCGCGCGATATTCGTGGCGGTATTCGGTCAGCGCATTCAGTTGCTGCTCGGCCTGCGTGCGCAGCCCCTGCAGGCGGCCGAGCTCGCGCGCGGCCTTGTCCGTGTTGTCCTGTGCGATGTCAGCCAGCGTGTTCAGCGGAGAAGTCTTAGACATGATGTGTTGCTCCGATGGTCGCGTGCAGCTGGGCAATCGACGCCTCATAGTCGGCGCGCTCGTGGATGTCCTGCTGCAGGAATGCCTCCATGCGCGGATGCAGGCGAATCGCAAGATCCAGCTCCGGATCGTTGCCGGGCACATAGGCGCCGACGCTGATCAGGTCGCGATTTCGCTGGTAGCGCGACATCAACTGCTTGAACCGCCGCACGGAGGCAAATTGCGGCGGCTCGATCAGTGCGGTCATGGCGCGACTGATCGAAGCTTCCACGTCGATGGCCGGGTAGTGGCCGGCTTCGGCGAGACTGCGTGACAGCACGATATGGCCGTCCAGAATGGCTCGGGCCGAGTCGGCGATCGGGTCCTGCTGGTCGTCGCCTTCGGTCAGCACCGTGTAGAACGCGGTGATCGAACCACCGCCTTCGGGTCCGTTACCCGTGCGCTCCACCAGCGTCGGCAGCTTGGCGAACACCGAAGGCGGATAGCCCTTGGTGGCGGGCGGTTCGCCGATGGCCAGCGCAATCTCGCGCTGGGCCATCGCGTAACGGGTCAGCGAGTCCATGATCAGCAGCACGTGCTGACCCTTGTCGCGGAAATACTCGGCCAGGCGCGTGGCATAGGCGGCGCCCTGCATGCGCAGCAGCGGCGAGCAGTCGGCCGGCGCGGCAACCACCACGGAACGCTTGCGGCCTTCCTCGCCCAGGATGTTCTCGATGAATTCCTTCACTTCGCGGCCGCGTTCGCCGATCAGGCCCACCACGATCACGTCGGCGTTCGTGTAGCGGGCCATCATGCCCAGCAGCACGGACTTGCCCACGCCGGAGCCCGCGAACAGGCCCATGCGCTGGCCACGGCCTACGGTCAGCATGCCGTTGATCGCGCGCACGCCGGTATCGAGCACCGTTTCGATCGGCGCACGCATCAGCGGATTGATCTGCGCGCCGGAAAGCGGTACTTCGCTGGCGGCGTTGATCGGGCCGAGGCCATCGAGCGGACGTCCGGCGGCATCGAGCACGCGGCCCAGCAGGCCATCGCCCACCGGCAGGCGCTTCGAACCGGGTTCGCGCGGGGCGCTCACGCCCTTGGGCAGCGGCGACGGTTCCAGCGGATAGACGCGGGCGCCCGGTACCAGGCCGGCCACGTCCGACTGCGGCATCAGGTAGAGGCGATCGGCGCCAAAGCCGACCACTTCGGCCTCGGCGGTGCGCGGACCGCCGTGCGAATGCTGCCCGCCGGGTAGTTCGATCAGGCAGTCGCTGCCAACCGGCATGCGCAGGCCCACGGCTTCGAGCACCAGGCCGGCAGCACGTGTCAGACGGCCGCAGGTGCGCTTGCTGTCGATCTCGGTGATGCTCGACGACGCGGACGCCAGCGCTTCGCGCCAGCGGCCCGTGTGTGCCGCCGCGGCGTCGGTGTCGTGTGCCGTGGCCTGGGACTCATGCATGCGGCGGCTCCCACGGATCGTTGCGGCCCAGTGCCTTGATCACGCGCTCCCAGCGCGTGCGCAGCGTGCCGTCGAGCTCGCCGCTCGCGGCACTGGCGATGCAGCCGCCGCGCGCCACGGTGGCGTCGGCGCGCAGCGTCCAGCCGGCGGCTTGCAGCTCGCCTTGCAGGTGCGTTTCCACCAGCGCGACGTCATCGGGGTTGAGCAGCAGGCAGGGGGCGCCGGAGAGCGGCGGTTCGGCATTGATCAGCTCGCGTGCGGCAGGCACCAGCGCGGCCGGATCCATTTCCATCGTCGTGCGCACGAGCTGGCGCGCCACATCGAGCGCCAGAGAAATCAGTGCGTCGGAGATTTCCGTATCGACGCGGCCCAGCGCGTCGCGGAAGTTGCTGGCCAGTTCCTGCAGGCGGGCCGCTTCGCTGCGGGCCGATTCCAGGCCGCGCGCGTAGCCTTCGCGGTGGCCGTCGCCGTAGCCCTGCGTCTGACCCTGGGTATAGCCTTGCGCGTAGCCTTCCTTGCGGGCGCCTTCGCGCATCGCATCCAGCGCCGCGAAGTCGATCGGCGGCGGGGGCGGGGGTTCGACCGGCAACTGCGCGGCCAGCACTTTCTTCAGTGCATCGCGCGGGTCCAGCGATTCGGGCTGCCAGCGCTTCCAGGCGTCGCCGCCCATATGGCTGCGCACGGGCGGCTCGAAGCCCTGGAATCCTTCGTCGCTGTGGTGGACGTTGGTCAGTCCACCGTTCAGGCCGCTGGAGAGACCGCCGGTGCCCTGCGGCGCGCTGGGCGCGCCGAAGAATCCGGGGTCGCCGCGGCCGGGGCCGCGCCCTGCGGCAAAGCCGCGCTCAAACGTAGGCATCGTCGCCTCCGCCAATTTGGATTTCGCCGGCCTCGGCCAGGCGTCTCACCACCTGCAGGATGGCCTTCTGCTCGGCCTCGACCTGCGACACACGCACCGGACCCAGGGCTTCCAGGTCCTCGCGCAGCATTTCGCCGGCACGCGTCGACATGTTGCGGATGAACTTGTCGCGCAGCTCCTGCGGTGCGCCCTTGAGCGCAACGATGAGCGATTCCGTGGCGATTTCCTTGAGCACGCGCTGGATACCGCGTTCGTCCACTTCCAGCAGGTTCTCGAACAGGAACATCTCGTCGATGATCTTCTGCGCCAGGTCGGCGTCGTGCGTGCGCACGCCGTCGATGACCGCTTCCTCGTGGGCCGTGCTCATCAGGTTGATGATCTCGGCCGCCGTGCGGACGCCGCCCATGCGGCTGCGCTTCAGGCTCTGGCCTGCCAGCAGCTTGGTCAGCACATCGGTCAGCTCCTGCAGCGCGCCCGGCTGTACGCCGCCGAACGTGGCGATACGCAGCACCACGTCGTTGCGCAGACGCTCGGTGAAGAAGCCGAGCACTTCCGACGACTTCTGGCGGTCCAGGTGGATCAGGATCGTGGCGATGATCTGCGGGTGTTCGTCCTTGATCAGCTCGGCCACCGTGGTGGCTTCCATCCAGTTCAGCGAGTCGATGCCGCCGCCCGGGTCGCGGGCTTCCAGGATGTCCTCGATCACCGACAGCGCGCGTTCCTCGCCGAGGGCCTTGTTCAGCACGCTCTTGATGAACGAGCTGGAGTCGACGTTCAGCGCCAGGTACTGCTCGGTCTCGCCGCGGAATTCGGCCAGCACCTCGGCCATCTCCTCGCGGGTCACGGCCGACAGGTTGGCCATTGCCGAGCCAAGTTGCTGGACTTCGCGCGGCGACAGATGCTTGAAGACCTCGGCGGCCGAATCCTCGCCCACCGCCATCATCAGGATGGCGCTCTTCTGCAGGCCCTTTTCGGGGGCTCCCTTGTTAGCCTTCGTCATTTGCCATCCAGGTCTTGATTACGCTGGCGACCAGGCGCGGGTCGCGTTGCGCGGCGTCGCGCACCAGGGCGAGATCGCTTTCGTATTTCGCGGCCAGGCGCAGCACTTCCGGATTGGTTTCTTCTTCCGGCGGCAGCAGCACGGCCTCTGCAGTGGCAGATTCCGAGGAGTCGGTGGTGGCGGGCAGCGGCGGCGCGGTGTACTTGCGCAGCACCGGGCGTGCCACCTTGAACCACAGGAACACGGCCAGCAGTGCCAGCAGCAGGTAGCCGACGCCGGTCTTGGCCAGGTCGATCATTTGCGGCTGCTTCCACAGCGGCAGTTCCGGTTCCGTCTTGGTGTCGGACGTGAACGGGCTGTTGACCACGTTCAGCGAGTCGCCGCGCTCGGTCGAGAATCCCATCGCTTCCTTGGTCAGGTTCTCGATCTGGGCCAGTTCCTTGGCGGACAGCGCTTCAGTGATGGGCTTGCCCTTGGCGTCGACCTTGCTGCGATAGTTCACGACCACGGCCACCGACAGGCGCTTCACGCCGCCCGGAGCCTGCTGCACGTGGCGCACGGTGCGGTCGAGTTCGTAATTGGTCGTGGCGTCGCGGCGGTTGCTGCTCGGGCCGGTCTTCTCGGCGGTCTGCGTAGCCTGATTGGCCTGGGCCGGCGGATTCGGCTGGCCGGGCTGGCGCGGCGGTTGCGGCGTGGTCACCGGAGCCACGGCGGCGGCAGGCGGCTGGTTCGACAGCGCGCCGGGCACGCCGCCGACGGCCGAGCCGCCCTGCTGGTTCGATTCGCTGGTCTGCTGGCTGCGGATCGCGGACTTCGTGGGGTCCTGGTTCGGCTTGAAGCTTTCGTCGGTATGTTCCACCGACGAGAAATCGATATCGGCCGTCACCTGGGCGTGGACGTTGTCCTTGCCGAGGATCGGGGCCAGGATCGATTCCACGCGCTTGACGTAGCTCTGTTCCACCTGCTGCACGAACTTGAGCTGGGTGGCGTCCATCGAGCGGTCGCTGGTGCCCGACAGCAGGTTGCCGTGCTGGTCGACGATCGAGATCGACTTCGGGGTCAGTT
>DAIOET010000034.1:19841-23403 GCA_036746135.1 Cupriavidus sp. | reverse complement strand
ATATAGGCTGGCCATTGATGCCGGTAGTGAGGCAAAATGCAAATGATTGTTCTATGGATGCAACGGAGCGCTGACCATGCAGGATCTCAACGATTTGTCGCTGTTCGCCCAGGTGGTGCAGCACGGCAGTTTCTCAGCGGCAAGCCGTGCCACCGGGGTGCCCAAGTCGCGCCTGTCGCGCCGGATCGCCCAGCTGGAGCGCGATCTGGGCGTGCAACTCTTGCGCCGTACCACGCGGCAGGTGCGCGTAACGCCATTGGGGGAGTCTTACTACGCTCGGTGCCGGGAGATGCTGCAAGCGGCCGAGGCGGCGCGCGAAGTGATCGAACAGGCGCGCGAGCAGCCGGGTGGATGTCTTCGCGTCAGTTGTCCCGTGGCCATCGTCCAGATCCTGCTCGCGCCGAACATCGGCCATTTCATGCGCGCCAATCCCGGCATCCAGCTTGAAATCGAGGCCACCAACCGGCGTGTCGATGTCATTGCCGAGGGATACGACCTGGCCCTGCGGGTGCGCAACGTACTGGACGATTCCAGCCTGGCCGTGCGCACGTTCGGCAAGAGCGACCTGAAGCTCGTGGCCAGTCCGGCACTGCTGGATAGTATCGGCCGCCCACGCACGCCGCAGGCGCTGGAAGGCATGCCTGGGGTTGGGCAGAAGCCCCACGAGGGGCGCCACGTCTGGACGCTGTTCGACAAGTCCGGCGAGCCGGTCAACATTGGCTACGATCCGCGCCTGGTTTCCGACGAGTTCGCCATTTTGCGCGAGGCTGCCATCGCCGGGGTGGGCGTGGCGATGCTGCCCCGCATGTATTGCCGCGACGATATCGAGCGCGGCGATCTGGAAGTGGTGCTGCCCCAATGGGACCTGCCGATGGGCGTGCTGCACGCGGTATTCCCGTCCAGGCAGGGCGTTACGCCGGCGTTGCGCCGTTTCCTCGATTTTCTGGCCGAAGTCTTGCCGGAGCACGCGCGCAAGGTGGGCATGATGACGATGGGCGGCGTGCCTATGCATGCCGCGCCGCCAACCGAGCCGCCCATGCGGACGAGCGCGCCGCCGCCGGACGCGAACTGACCCAGGACGCGGCGTGAGCGGGCAACGCTGCGCCTTTACCTTCACGCTGGCACGATCTAAGGTAGTTGTGCAGGTCACATGTGCCTGAATCCAACTGCAAGGAGCCAACGCGATGAGTCGCACGCAAGGAACGCAGGACCTGGGCAAAGCCATTCTCCGCATCGTACTGGGCGTACTGATTCTGTTGCACGGCATCGCAAAGCTGATGTCCGGTCCGGCCTTTGTCACGCAAACGGTGACGCAGGCGGGGCTGCCGGCCGCGCTGGCCTATGGCGTCTATATCGGCGAGATCGTGGCGCCGATTCTTCTCATCATTGGCCTGTGGTCGCGCCTGGGCGCGCTGATCATCGCCATCAACATGCTGTTTGCGCTTGGGCTGGTGCACATGAAACAGCTTGGCGAGATGGCGCCCACGGGCGGCTGGGCGCTGGAGCTGCAGGGGATGTACCTGGCCGGCGCGCTGGCCCTGCTGTTTCTTGGCGCGGGGCGGTTCAGCGTGGGTGGCATCGACGGGAAGTGGAACTAAGGAGACTGTGATGGCAGGCCTGATTTCTTCACGCGTGCCAACGCATGCGGCCGGCGCGGTGCTGGCCGCGCTGGCGCTGGCAGGATGCGCCACCGGCCCGGATATCCGTACCGACTACAACCACAGCACCGATTTTTCGCAATACCGGACGTTCGCGTTCGTGCCGCGCCCCGGGACGGACCGGCAAGGCTATGAAAGCCTGACGACCCAGTATCTGAAGGAGGCCGTCGAGCGCGAGATGACCTCGCGCGGTTATGAGTTCGTGCCACGGCAGCCCGATCTGCTGATCAACTTCAACATGCAGTTCCAGCAGAAGATCGTCAGCAGTCCGGCACCGATGCCGCCGCCGGGATACATGGGGTATTACGCCTATCGCGGCGGCCTCTATGCGCCGTGGCCCGGTTATGGCTTCTATAGCGATACGTACGCCTATACGGAAGGCACGCTGAACATCGACCTTGTCGATGCACGTAAGAACCAACTGGTCTGGGAAGGTGTCGCGCAGGGCGATGCCAGCGAGCCGGAACGGCAAAACAGCAAGTTGGTCATCGAGCAGGTGGTGGGAATGATCTTCGCCAAATATCCATTCCGCGCCGGCCTGGGAGCGCCCAGCCAATAACGCGCACCAAAAGCGTAAGTTTTTACTCGCGGCGGCCTTGCCGCGCAGCCAGACCCGCTACAATCGCTGCCCGTGGTTTTGAATGTGTCATATCGAAAATGGGTCTGGGCTGGTTCGGATTGTCGACCTTCTGGCTGTTGCCGCTTGTCTGGCGAACGGTGGGCCGTGTGCTTGCCGGCGATCGCCGCTTGTTCGGCCGCGGCTCGCTGCGTGTATGGATGGGTACGGTGCTGGTGCTGGGCGCCAGCGCCACGCTGGAAGCGCTGACCGGCGGCGAGGGTGAGGGCGCGACGGCCGGCGGCGCCGTAGGCCACGCATTGGCCGGCACGGTGTCCGGCATGCTGGGATGGACCGGCGCATTGCTGATGATGCTCGCCGTGCTGGGCCTGGCCGCTCCGATGGTCTTCGGCGAAACCTGGCGCAGCCTGTTCCTGCTGCGCAAGCCGCGCATCGACGCCGACGAGGCGCCTGCCGCGGTCCGCCAGGACACCCGCGCGGATTCCCGCGCCGAGCACCGTAACGAATACCGCAACGAATACCGCACTGACAGCGCGCCCGCGCAACCGGCGGCACGCGAACCGGCGGAGCGCTGGGAGACCACGTCGCTTCCGGCGCAGACTTCAGGCGGATGGCAGGCACCGCGCCACAAGGGTATCGAAGCCGTGTCGGCGCGCCGCCAGCCGGCTTGGCAGCCGCCCCCGCGCACGCGCCAGTCGCCGCCGCAGCCGGGCGAGATCTGGCTGCATCATGCCGAGGCACCGGGCGCCGTGAAGCGTGAACCGGCTGCCGCGCCCGCACGGCCGGCACCCAAGCCAGAAACTCCCGCCCAGCAGAAGCCGCAGGCAAAGCCGGCAACGGCCACGCAGCCTGCCCGGCCCGCGCCCCAGGCGACCGTGGTCAGCAGCCCGTTCCGCAATCCGGCGCTTGGGCTGCGCTCGGCGGTCACGACGCTGCCCGAGTCGATGACGAAGCCTGCCGGTGTCGCTGCCGGTGTCGCCGCCAGCGCGGCAGCCGTTCAGGCGGTTTCGGATACGGATGTGGCCGTTGTAGAGGCAGAGGCGCCGCCGGTGACAGAGACCGCCGTGGATACGCAGGGCGTATCGCGCGCGACTGAAATCGTCGCCGATCTCGGAATGATCGCGGCTGCGGCCAGCGCTGAAGACGTGGCCGGAGAGACGTCCTCGCTGGCGAACGTTGAAGCACCAGTCACGATGGCATCGATCCGCGACGAGGCGATGGCCCTGCTCGCCGAATTGCGCGTGCTGGCTGGCAGGCCGCCCGCCGCAGTGACGTTGGCGGACCTGCCTTCACAGGACGTCGTCCAGGCGCTCGACGCACCGACCGA
>DAIOET010000034.1:10856-19741 GCA_036746135.1 Cupriavidus sp. | reverse complement strand
GCCGTGGCCGCGTCGATCTCGGAAGCGGAGGCTGAAGAGGAGGCCGCCGCTGAGGCCGAAATGCCGGCCACGCCCGAACCCGAAACCGTGATGCCGCAGGCCGTCGATTTGGCCGATATCCCCGGTTCGGTCGCCGTTGCCGTGGAAGAGCCGGCGCCAGTCGAAGACGCCAACGCCTTCGTCCAACCCACGCCGAAGCCGCGCATCGTGCTGCAGGCCGTGGTGGGCAAGACCGTGCCGCTGGCACCGGCCCAGCCCGCCCAGCCCGCCCAGCCCGTGCCTGCCGTGGTTGCCCCGGCACCGCCCGCGCCGCGCGTGGCGGTCGACTACCGGTTGCCGGCCGTCGGCCTGCTGGAAGCCGCCAACGACAACGCCGAACAGATCTCCGAGGAGCGCCTGCAGCAGACCGGCGAACTGATCGCGCAGCGTCTGGCCGAATTCAAGGTGCCGGTGTCGGTGGTGGGTGCCAGTGCCGGCCCGGTCATTACCCGCTTCGAGGTGGATCCGGCGGTGGGTGTGCGCGGCGCGCAGGTGGTGGGCCTGATGAAGGATCTGGCCCGCGCGCTGGGCGTGACGTCGATCCGCGTGGTCGAAACCATTCCGGGCAAGACCTGCATGGGGCTGGAACTGCCCAATGCAAAGCGCCAGATGATCCGCTTGTCGGAAATCGTCAGCGGCAGCGCGTTCGATGCCCATGCGTCGAAGCTCGTGCTGGCGATGGGCAAGGACATCACGGGCAATCCGGTTGTGACCGATCTGGCCCGCGCGCCGCACCTGCTGGTGGCCGGCACGACCGGCTCGGGCAAGTCGGTGGCGGTCAACGCCATGATTCTGTCGATGCTCTACAAGGCCACGCCGGAAGACGTGCGCCTGATCATGATCGATCCGAAGATGCTGGAGCTGTCGGTCTACGAGGGCATTCCTCACCTGCTGGCTCCGGTAGTCACCGACATGAAGCAGGCCGCTCACGCGCTGAACTGGTGTGTGGGCGAAATGGAAAAGCGCTACCGGCTGATGTCGGCGCTGGGTGTGCGCAACCTGGCTGGCTACAACCAGAAGATCCGCGCCGCGGAGGCCGCGGAGCAGAAGGTGCCGAACCCGTTCTCGCTGACGCCGGACGCGCCGGAGCCGCTGTCGACGCTGCCGCTGATTGTGGTCGTCATCGACGAACTGGCCGACCTGATGATGGTGGCCGGCAAGAAGATCGAAGAGCTGATCGCCCGGCTGGCGCAGAAGGCGCGCGCGGCCGGTATCCACTTGATCCTGGCCACGCAGCGGCCGTCGGTGGACGTGATCACGGGCCTGATCAAGGCCAATATTCCAACGCGCGTGGCGTTCCAGGTATCGTCCAAAATCGACTCGCGCACGATCCTGGACCAGATGGGCGCCGAAAGCCTGCTGGGGCAGGGCGACATGCTGTTCCTGCCGCCGGGCACCGGCTATCCGCAGCGCGTGCACGGCGCCTTTGTTGCCGACGACGAAGTGCATCGCGTGGTGGAGCACTGGAAGCAGTTTGGCGAACCCGATTATGACGAGGCCATCCTGGCCGGCGATGCGCCGGAAGGGGCCGCCGACCTGTTCGGCGAAGGTGCTGGCGCCGATGGCGAGGCAGATCCGCTTTACGACGAAGCCGCGCAGTTCGTGCTGACGTCGCGCCGCGCATCGATCTCGGCCGTCCAGCGGCAGTTGCGCATCGGCTACAACCGCGCGGCGCGCCTGATCGAACAGATGGAAGCGGCGGGCCTGGTTTCGCCGATGGGCCGCAACGGCACGCGCGAGGTTATCGCGCCCGGTGGCCCGGCCGACTGACGCGCCTGCCAAGGAAACCGCCATGCACGCTACCCAAGGCAACCTGCTCGGCGACGTACCGGTCCATGCCGACGGCGAGGTATTTACCGATCTGCTGAGGTGGCAAGCCACCGGCCAGGTGCGCATCGAGCGGATCGTCTCGAACGGCCAGGCCAGCCCGCCCGGATTCTGGTACGACAGCGACGATGACGAGTGGGTGCTGGTGATCAGCGGCAGCGCAGCCGTGGAGATCGATGGTGGCGACACCCGCACGCTCGGCGCGGGCGACTGGCTGCAGCTGCCGGCGCATTGCCTGCATCGCGTGGCATGGACCGACGCGGCGCAGCCGACGGTCTGGCTGGCGGTTCATGTGACCCCAGCCCCGGCGGCGAGCGAATAGCGCCACTCCCGCCGGCGGGAGAAGGCAGCGTGACTTGCGGGGGCAACCCACGCAACCGTGCTTGTATGGCCCTCGTATGGCCTTATGATGTCGGGACAACCTACCCGGAGACTCCGGCTTGTCCCCCATGCCCCGGCTGCTCGTCGTCTGGTTTTCCTTTGCCTGCCTGCTTGGTCCGGCGGCCAGCGCCGCCCACGCCGCGGACACGCTGCGCATTGGCTCAAAGCGGTTCACCGAGTCGTACATCCTTGGCGAAATCCTGACGCAAGCCGCGGCCTCCCATGCGGACGCCCAACACCTGCAGGGCCTTGGCAACACCGCCATCGTCTTCGAGGCGCTCAAGGCCGGCTCCATCGACGCCTACCCCGACTACACCGGCACCCTCGCCAGTGAAATCCTGAAGCTGCCGGGTGCCTCAACCACGCTCGAACAGATCAATGCCGCGCTGGCGCCGATGGGCCTGGGCGCCGCCGTCCCATTGGGATTCGACAACACTTACGCGATTGCGGTCGCCGATGCGCGCGCGGGAGAGCTGCGCACGCTGGCCGACCTGGCACGCCAGCCGCGCCTGCGACTGGGCCTTTCGCATGAATTCCTGGGCCGTACCGATGGCTGGCCGGCGCTGCGGCAGCGCTACGGCCTGCCGCAGAAGCCGGTCGGCATCGACCACGGCATTGCCTATGAGGCGTTGGCAAATGGCCAGATCGATGCCACCGATATCTACTCGACCGACGCCAAGATCCGCAAATTCCATCTGCGCGTCCTTGAAGACAATCTGCACGTTTTTCCGCGCTACGACGCCGTGATCGTCTACCGGCTCGATGTGCCGCGCCGCTTTCCCGCCGCATGGCAGGCGATACAGCAACTGCAGGGGCGCATCACCGTGGCCGACATGATCGATATGAACGCGGCGGCGGAGATCGACGGCGAATCGTTCGCTGCCATCGGCCGCCGCTTTCTTGCGGGCACGATTGGCGCGCCCAGCGCCCAATCCGCTGGCGGGCGCGGGCATGGCCTGCTCGCCGTGCTGTCGGGCGCCGAAACCTGGCGCCTGACCGTCCGGCATCTGACGCTGGTGGGCGGGGCGGTTGGCGCGGCCGTTCTGGTGGGCGTGCCGCTCGGCATCGTGGCCGCGCGCCGGCGCCGCCTGGGTCAGGTGCTGCTGGCGCTGGTGGGTGTGTTGCAGACGGTGCCGTCGCTGGCGCTGCTGGCGATGCTGATTCCATTGCTCGGCCGGATTGGTGTCTGGCCGGCCATGATCGCGCTGTTTCTCTATGCGCTGCTGCCGATCGTGCGGAACGCCTGCACGGGCCTGCAGGAAATCTCGCAGGGGATGCGCGATGCCGCCCGGGCGCTCGGCTTTCGTCCGATGCAGGTGCTGCGCTATGTGGAGGTGCCGCTGGCCATGCCTGTGCTGCTTGCCGGGGTGAAGACGGCGGCCATCATCAGTGTGGGGACGGCCACGATTGCCGCCTTTGTGGGGGCCGGCGGCTACGGCGAGCGCATCGTCACCGGCCTGGCGCTCAACGATTCGACATTGCTGCTGGCGGGCGCCATTCCGGCCGCGCTGCTGGCGCTGCTGATGCAGGGGGCATTCGGTGGTGTGGAATGGTGGACGCGCCGTCGGCGTGCGTCTTGAAGCCAACCTGTCTGTGATTGTGACTGCGATGCGTGGATTAATAAGACTCGGATTCCAGCTGCTGACGATGGCCATCCTGCCGATGGCTTCCGCGGCCTATGGCGCGGCGCCCGCATCGGCGGACCAGATCGCGCGCGGGCGCTATCTGGCGCGCATCGCCAACTGCGTGGCGTGCCATACCGCCGAGGGCGGCGCGCCGCTGGCCGGCGGCCTGCCATTGGAGACCGGTGCTGGCACCGTGTACTCCACCAATATCACGCCCGACCCGGAAACCGGGCTGGGCCGTTATTCACTCGACGATTTCGACCGCGCCATCCGCCAGGGCCAGGCGCGGGACGGAAAGCGGCTATATCCGGCCATGCCGTACACGTCGTACGCGAAGATGACCCGCGACGATGTGGCGGCGCTTTATGCCTGGATGCGTAGCGAGGTGAAACCGGTCCGGCAGGTCAACCGGGAGACGGCGCTGAGCTGGCCATACAGCATGCGCTCGCTGCTGGTGGCATGGAACTGGCTGAATCTGAACAGCGACCCCGTGCGCGCCGATGCGGCGCAGGGCGAAGCCTGGCGTCGCGGGGCCTACCTCGTCCAGGCCGTGGCGCATTGTGGCGCCTGCCACACGCCGCGCGGCATGCTGTATGGCGAAAAGGGCCGCGACGAGCGCAGCCGTCATTTTCTGTCCGGCGCCACGGTTGAAGGCTGGTCCGCCACGAACCTCACCGGCGATGCGCTGACCGGGCTAGGCGCATGGTCGAAAGCCGATCTGGTGGAATACCTGCACACGGGCCGCAATGCCCATGCCACGTCGTTCGGCCCGATGTCGACGGTCATCGCCACGTCGACACAATTCATGAACGCTGGCGACCTCGATGCCGTGGCCACATACCTGAAGTCGATTCCCGGCGCCCGTGGGGAAATGAAGCCGTTCCGCTATGACCCCGCGACCGCCATGCAACTGGAGCAGGGCCGTTTCGATATGCCGGGGGCGCGCCAGTACGCGACCTTTTGCATGCCGTGCCACCAAAGCAGCGGCAAGGGATTCGCCCGCGTATTTCCTCCGCTGGCGGGTAATCCGACGGTTGTCGATCCGAACCCCGCCTCGCTGGTCAACTTGCTGCTCGACGGCGCGGTGACGGCGCGCGTCGATACCGCGCCCACCGACTATCACATGCCTGGCTACGGCTGGACGATGGAAGACCAGGAGCTGGCCAACCTGCTGACGTTTATCCGAAGCAGCTGGGGCAACCGGGCCGCACCGGTAACCCCGGAATCCGTGAGCGGGCGTCGCCGTGCAATGGGCATGAACGCCCCCGAGACACCATGACCATTTCGCGCAGAGACTTCCTGAACGGTACGGCCCTGACCATCGCGGCCGGCATCGCGCCCGCCAGCCTGCTGGCCGCCAGTCCGCCGGCCGGCAACTATCCGCCCGCGCTGACCGGCCTGCGCGGCAACCACGCGGGCACCTTCACGCTGGCCCACAGCCTGGCGCGCGAGGGCGCCACGTATCCGGGAGTGCTGGCCAAGGAGGCCTACGATCTGGTGGTGGTCGGTGGTGGCATCAGCGGCCTGGCCGCGGCGTGGTTTTATCAGCGCAGGTTCGGCGCGGGCCGACGCATTCTGATACTCGACAATCACGATGACTTCGGCGGCCATGCCAAGCGCAACGAGTTCACGGTGCGCGGCCGCAGACTGATCACTTACGGCGGCAGCGCCGAGATGCCGCCTTCGGCCAGCGACAATGCAGCGGTGAAGTCGTTGCTGTCCGGGCTGGGCATCGCACCCACCGCTCAGGCGCGGGCGCTGCCAGGCGAGGACTATCAACGCCGTGGCTTGGGGCGTGCGGTGTTTTTCGATGCCGAGCATTTTGGGCGCGACTACTGGATGCGCGGTGATCCATTTGGCGCGGTCATCGATGATCGGCAGCGAGGTGCGCCAGCATCGCTCGACGGATTGCAGGATTTTCTGGCGAGCGCGCCGGTTTCAGCCGCCGATCGCCAGGCCTTGCTGAAGCTGGCCCAGGGGCAGATCGATTTCCTGGCGGGCATGCCCGCTGAAGCGCGCCGCAGCTACCTCCAGACGACGCGCTACGCGGCATTTCTGCGTGACAAGGCCGGTCTTGGCCTTGGTGGCCTGCGCTTCCTGCGTGGCCGCAGCCAGGACGCGTATGCCCTGGATGCCGACGGGATCTCGGTGGCCCAGGCCATTGCGATCGGGCTGCCGGCAGGGGCGGGCATGCCGGCGCCGGCGATCGATGCCCGGCTCGGAAAGTCCCCCGCGTCGCGCCTCTGGTTTCCGGATGGCAATGCCACGCTGGCGCGCGCACTGGTCGGCCAGTTGGTGCCCGATGTGGTGGCGGCCGGGCGCGGCGGTTCTCTGCAGGATGCCCGCTTCGACTATGGCAAGCTCGACCAGGAAGGCAAGCCGGTGCGGATTCGGCTGAACAGTACGGCCATCGCCATCGAGCCGGATGTGCGCATCACACGGGTGACTTACGGCTGGCAGGGCAATCTGCAGCGCGTGGAGGCCCAGCACGTGATCGTGGCCGGCTACGGCATGATGGTGCCGTTCATCCTGCCGGCGTTACCGGCGGCGTCCGGGACGGCGTTGAGGTCGGCAGTCAAGGCGCCGCTGGTCTACACGAAAGTGGCGCTCGACAACTGGCGGGCGTTCGACGAATTGAAGACCTGGCGCATTCACGCACCCACGATGGCGTATTCCGATGCCTGGCTGGAGCCGACTGCCGGGAGCCGCGACGATCCCGTCGTGCTCCACATGCTGTATGTGCCCACCGTGCCCGACAGCGGGATGCAGGCGCGCGAGCGCTTTCGCGCGGGCCGTGCCTTCCTGCTTGGTACACCGTTCGATGTGTTGGAGCGCGATATACGCGCGCAGCTCGACCGCATGCTGGCTCGCGGCGGATTTCAGGGCGCGCGGGATATCCAAGGCATTACCGTCAATCGCTGGGCGCACGGGTACAGCTATATGCCGTCGTCACTGACGCCCGACGATGCTGGCCTGCAGGCCGCACTGGAACAGGCCGGGCGTGGCGTGGGCAATATCCGTATTGCGGGCAGCGATGCGGCGGGCAGTCCGTCGGTGACAGCGGCCATCGACCAGGCATATCGCTCGGTCTCGCTGTTGTCGGGGTCGGTCTAGGGACGGGCCATTTCCCAACGGCTCCGGGCGGGGTGGTATCGGCAGGTTTTGACCGGAAAACCAGGGCTCGACGGCCAGGCGGGGCGCTTGCCGCAACGGCCTGCCGTCGATCGAATTTCCTTCAGCCTCCGCTGACAAATTTCTGCAGCAGCCGGCGGAACTCGTCGAATTCCTCCACGCTAAAACCCTGTAGCCGGTGGTTAAGCACCTCCGGGGCAATCACCGGAATTTCCGATGCAATGGTTCTGCCTTTCTGGGTCAGGACCAGGTTCACCACGCGGCGATCGTCGATGCTGCGGCTGCGTTCAAGCAGACCTTTTTCCTCGAGCTTGTCGAGCATCCTGGTCATCAGTCCGCTGTCGATGCCCAGCAACTTGCTGATTTCGAACGGGGTGCTGGCCATTCCGCGTGTCAGCGACAGCAGGATACCCATTTGCTGCCCGTTGATATCAAGCGGGCGCAGTGCCGAGTCCATCTCCGTCAGAAGGCTGTTGCGCGCCTTGTTCAGGTGAAAGCCGATGCTCTGGGTCAGCTGGAAATTGTCTGGTGTGTAGTGCTTCACCGTGGTTTTCCTCACGTTGCGCCTATAGAAAAGCGGATCGGCCAAGGACCGATCCACTCACTCTGATCGAATGCAGTACTTCATCCATTCGTCAGAAGGTAGTCTGGCAAATTCGCTACAAAATGGGAATTCAATTTTATTGTCTTCCGATTTAGATGAAATGAAGTGCCCGAAACTGCACCATAGGATTAAGGAGACCCAAATGGGTGAGATTTAAGATAATCCGCCGCGCGGGTTATCGAGTGATTCGAAAAAATATAAATCGTGATACGGGTGGCGCAATGTAAAGGCGTCCAGCGCGCCGGAAAATCGCCCGGAGGCTCGAAAGTACTTAACGCGACAGGCGAGAAAGTTCATCACGTAGCGATGCGCAGCGCACGAGACAGTCCGGTACATTGCCGCAATGGGCTTGATATGCCACAAAGGCCCGGCAGCCGATCAAGGAGTGTATGTAATGCGAGCGCGCAGTGCTCTGAAAATCGCCGGATTCTGTATTGCCTGGGGTGCATTGCTGGAAGCAGCGATGGCACAGGACAGTGCCGATCTGGCCAACAAAAGCAACAATCCACTGAATGTCGCGCCCTCGTTTAATATCCAGAATTTCTACGCACCGCGCCTTTATGGCAGCAATGCGCATACCAACGACCTGCTGTTGCGGCCGACGATACCGGTAGCTCCCGGCAGCCTCATCGGCGTGCCACAGATATTTCGCGGCACGGTTCCGATCAGTACCCGCCCCAAGGCCGATGGCACATACGAAACCGGCTTGGGCGATATCAATCTGTTCGACATCTTCCTGCTGCGTAGCGAAGGCCTGCAGATCGGCGCCGGGCCATTGCTGACGATACCTACAGCCACGGACCCGAGCCTCGGCACCGGCAAATGGCAGGCCGGCGTGGCCGCCGTGGTGGTCGATCCCAAACCGGCCCGGCTGCTGGGCATGCTGGTGCAATGGCAGCATTCGTTTGCCGGCCAGAGCGGCCGCCCGACCGTCCAGTCACTGACCGCCCAGCCCTTCATGATCTACAACCTGCCGCGCGGCTGGTATGTGCGGTCGACCGGGACGTGGACTTTTGACCTGCAGCACGGCACCTACTACGTGCCTGTCGGCCTTGGCGCCGGCAAGGCGTGGAAGGAGGGCCACACGATCTTCAATGCCTTTGTCGAGCCGCAGTATTCGATACTGCATCGCGGCACTGGCGTCCCGCAGTGGACGATCTTTGCGGGGCTCAACATGACCTTCGGAAAATGACACGAAGCTGGCGCGCTCTGGTGACGATGGTCTGGCTGATGGCGCTGCCCGCCGTGGCGCAGGCGGAGCCAGACGCGCCCGCCGA
>DAIOET010000034.1:6910-10756 GCA_036746135.1 Cupriavidus sp. | reverse complement strand
ACCGCCACCGGTCCAGTGTCGCCCGGCACGCCGGCGCCCAAGCCTAAGCTGTCGTTCTTCGACCCGGAGGACGGCATGCTCGACATGAGCGACTTCCTGCTGCACCACAAGGGCGCCTTGCCGGTGCCGACGATCATCACCGAACCAGCCGTGGGCTATGGCTTCGGGCTGGGTCTGGCGTTTTTTTCGGAATCGATGGCCGAGGCCGCGCAGCACGCCAGGGAATCGGGCAAGGGACCGGCGCCGCCGAACATTACGGCAGTGGGTGGGGCTTACACGGAAAACGGCACATGGGCAGCCGGTGCCGCGCATTTCCATACGTGGGGCGGTGACCGCATCCGCTATCTGGGCGCCATCGGCAAGGTCAATGCCAATCTCGATTACTTCGGCGCACTGAACCAGCCGCGTGCCTACTCGCTGGACGGCTTTGTGCTGGTGCAGCAGTTACTCTTCCGCGTCGCCGATTCGCATTGGTATATCGGTCCGCGCTATGTCTACGCCGATACCTCGGCCACTTTCAAGTTTGGCACGTCGCCCAATGAGCTTGCGCCGCTGGAAAAGGACCAGCGCATCGGCAAGGGCGGCATCGTCATCGACTACGACTCGCGCGACAACATCTTCTATCCGAACAAGGGCATTTACGCGGAATTTGAAGCGCAGTTCGCGCGCGGTGGCCTGGGCAGCACCCAGAGCTTCAACATGTACAACGCACGCGGCTTCACGTGGCTGCCGTTGTCGCGCAAGTGGATTCTCGGCCTGCGCGCCGATACGAAGTTCTCAAGCGGCGACGTGCCGTTCTACGCGCAACCGTATGTGGACCTGCGCGGCGTGCAGAAGGGCCGCTATCAGGACCGCAATGCGGTGGTTGCCGAGGCGGAACTGCGCTGGGATGTGACGCCGCGCTGGTCGGTGCTGGCGTTTACCGGTACCGGCAAGGCATATGGCCGCTGGCATGATTTCTCGGACGCCACCACGGTCTTCAGCGTCGGGGGCGGTTTCCGCTACATGATCGCGCGTAAGCTGGGTCTGTCGATGGGGCTCGACGTGGCCCATAGCAAGGGCCAGAACGCGTTCTATATCCAGGTCGGCAGCGCCTGGCACTAGGCGCCGCCTGACCCGGCTTACACCACGGCGGGGAAGTCGAGCGTAGTGTCGTTGACGCGGTTGATCATGTTGGTGAACAGGATCGCGCTGATGGCCTGGATGGCTTCTACGATCTGCGTGTCGGTGTAGCCCACGGCACGTACCGCTTCCACGCTGGCAACCGGCACCGTGCCACTGGTGCCGACCAGTTCCACGGCAAAGCGCGTCAGCGCATCGATCTTCGCGTCTTCCGGAAAGCTGCCACGGCGTAGCTGCTGCGTCTGTTCCACGCTGAGGCCGGCCATCTTGGTCGCCGTCAGCGTATGGGCAGCCAGACAGTAGTCACAACCACTATGTTCGCTGACGGCCAGGTTGATCGCCTCAAGCTCCTTTGCGGACAGCGCGCCTTGCTTCAGCACGGCATTGGTCTGCAGGGCCTGGGCCAGCACCGCCGGTGCGTTGCTGCCGATGGTGGCGTAAGCGTTGGGCACCTTGCCAACAGCCTTGCGGATGGCGCCAAACAGTTCAGCGGTCTGGCCAGTGGCTTCGGGGACGGCGATCGTGTGCAGACGGGTGGTCATGATATTGCTCCTTCGGATATCCAATCGGTACAGGGTTGATGTCGGTGGCCACGTTCGATGTGCGGCGCTTCCTTGGACTTAATGGTAGGTGCGCTGGAGATCCGGATGGATTAGAATCCGCTCAACTTTTTGCCCGATCGTCTCACTCCAACCGATGGACAGTCTTAGCGAACTGGTGCGCCTGCTGGCGCCGTCCGGCACCGTCGACCTGCATTGCCGTGTAGCTGGCGCGTGGTCAGCCCATAACGCGCAGGCGGCGCCCGGTCACGTGCCATACCACGCCATCCTGGACGGCCAGGCGGATGTGGCGATGGGCGCCGACAACCTTCGCGTGGCGGCGGGCGATGTATTGCTGTTTCCGCACGGCGCGGCGCACACGCTGTCCGGTGTGCACGGCGGCAAGTCCCGCCCTGCGGAATCCCGCCATTTCAACGGCGTGGTGACCGAAATCACGGTGCCGGGCGCCGCCGCGCCGCTCGATATCCTTTGCGGGACATTCATGCTCGGCAGTTCCGCCGATGTGTTGCTGCGCGCGCTGCCGGAGATGCTCTGCGTCAGGACGGCGGGCGGGGGCGATGCCGGCCTGAACTGGCTGCGCGGCCTGATCGGCATGATGCATGTGGAGGCGGACGCCCCAGGGCCGGGCAGTACGGCGATCATCGCCGATCTGTCCACCGCGCTGTTCACCGTGCTGCTGCGCACGCTGATCGCCCAGGGATTGGTTTCGCATGGCGTCATGGCGTTGATGGCCGATGCCCGGCTGGCGCGCGCCGTGGATGCCGTGGTGCAGCATCCCGAAAAACCGTGGACCGTGGATAGCCTGGCCGAGGTGTGCAATGTCTCGCGCGCGACGCTGGCCCGCCGCTTCGCGCAACTGGGCATCACGCCGCTGGAACTGGTTACCACGCTGCGCATGGAGCGCGCCGCACGGCTGCTGCGCAAGGATGGACTCTCGGCGGCGGCCGTGGCGGAGCAGTGCGGCTACGCATCGCAGGCGGCGTTTGGCCGGGTGTTTACGCAGCATTTCGGCGTGGGCCCGGGGGCGTATCGCCGCCAGCAGCGCGAGCTGCGCAGCGCCCGTGGCGCGGCCACGCCCACGGAGGGTGCCGCATGAGCAAGGCAAAGTCCGCCCCACGCGCGACCGTGCGCGCCAATGACAACTGGGACGACTACCGCTACTTTCTGGCAGTGGCGCGCGGCGGCACGTTGTCGGCCGCCGCCGCACAGCTTGGCACGGAGCACACGACCGTCGCGCGGCATATTCAGGCGCTGGAAAAGGTCTTGAACACACGCCTGTTCCACAAGAGCCATGTCGGCTACGGATTGACGTCCGCCGGCGAACGGCTGCTGGCCACGGCCGAGGCCATCGAAAGCGCGCTGCTGGCATCGAAGGCCGCCGCCGCTGGCGAACAGGACATCGCCGGGATCGTGCGCGTCGGCGCGCCGGACGGCTTCGGCAGCATGTTCCTGGCGCCGCGCATCCATATGCTGACGGCTCAGCATCCCCGGCTCGAAGTGGAAATTTTTGCGGCCGCGCGCCTGTTCAGCCTGACCCGGCGCGAGGCCGATATCGCCATCGGTCTGTCCGGGGCCGATCATCTGCGCGTGGCGTCGCGCCGGCTGACCGACTACCGCATGTTCGTCTATGGCACCAAGGCATATCTCAAGCAGGCGCCTCGGATTCGCACCAGGCAGGATCTGCTGGCGCATCCGTTTATCGGCTACGTCGAAGAACACCTGTTCTCGCCAGAGCTGAGTTTTGCCAGCGCGATTGGCGTCGATTATCACGCGCGCGTGCGGAGTACAAACCTGCTGACCCAGGTGCACGCCACGCTGGCGGGAGGGTGCCTGTGCATCATCCCGGCCTATGTGGCCGCGGCATTTCCGTCGCTGGTGCCGGTGCTGGCGGACGAGGTGGAAGTGATACGCACCTTCCATATGCACGTGCACGAGGACCACTGGAAGGCGGCGCACGTGCGGGCCGTGGCGACATTCATCGCGGAGCAAGTCGACGCCAACGTCGATCTGTTCATGACGGGCGCATCGTAGCCGCTGCCTGGTTGTGCATTAATGCACAACCGATGCGGATTTTCGGCATGTCGTTGTGCGGATATCAAGCGAATAATGGCGACGTTTTCCTCACGAAAGCCGCTACCGTGTCCGCCGCCCCTGCATCCGCCCC
>DAIOET010000034.1:0-6810 GCA_036746135.1 Cupriavidus sp. | reverse complement strand
CCTGTTGCGCACTGCCGCCCAGGTGGGCGCGCTGCTGGCCATCTGGTTCGCCGCGGACTGGCTGACCCGCGCGCTGGGCTGGTCGATGTCTCCGGGCGTGGTCGGACTGCTGGCCGTGCTGGGCCTGCTGCTTTCGGGCAAGGCTGAAGTGGGCTGGGTCAAGGACGGGGCGGACTGGCTGCTCGGCGAACTGGTGCTGTTCTTTATTCCGTGCGTGGTCGCCGTGGTGAACTACTTGCCGCTGTTCCGTTCGGAAGGGGTGCAGCTAACCATCGCGGTCACGGTCGGCACGATCCTGGTCATGGCCGCCACGGCACTGGCCGTCCACGCGGGATGCCGGCTGGAGCGGCGCCTTGCGCGGCTGCGCGGCGCGCCGGAGCAGGAGTAAGCAATGGTGTCGTTCCTGTGCCTGGTCTGGACCATCGCGCTCTATTTCGTGATCAAGCCGTTCTATCGGCGCAATCCCCGTATCTGGCTGTCGCCGGCAATCGTCGTGCCCGTGCTATCGATCGCGGTGCTGCTGATGGCCGACATTCCCTATGCCGCCTACGTGGCCGATACGCGCTGGATGGTCTGGCTGCTCGGGCCGGCGACGATTGCCTTCGCCGTGCCGATCTACGAGCATCGCGGCATCGTGCGGCGCCATTGGCTGGCGCTGGCGTTTGGCGTGGTGGCGGGCATGCTCGTCGCAATGATCAGCGCACGCCTGCTGGCGGAAGCCTTTCACTTCAGCAACGAGGTATCGCGCAGCCTTATGGCGCGCTCGGTTTCCACGCCCTTTGCCGTGGCGGTGGTGTCCCACACTGGCGGATCGGCGGACCTGGTGTCGCTGTTCACCGTGATGACCGGGTTGGTCGGCATGATGGTCGGCGATACGGTGCTGGCGCTGCTTCGGCTGCGCTCGCCCGTGGCGCAGGGCGCGTCCCTCGGTGCCGCGGCCCACGGCTTCGGCACGGCGCGGGCACGCCAGCGGCACACGGAGGAAGGCGTGGTCGCCAGCCTGACGATGGTGCTGGCCGGCGTGCTGATGGTGATCGCAGGCCCCGCGCTGACCGGCTGGATCACTTCGGTGATTGGCTGATGCCCTCGCTGTAGGACGTGTCTGACACCGCACGTCGGGGCAGACCGCTGGCGCCACGCGCCTTGCGAACTACACTGGCTGGACGATGACCTGTTCCACCCGCGGGAGGATGTCGCTATGGCCGCACGTTCCATTGCTTCGCTATCGATCAGCTTCGGGCTGGTTTCCATCCCGGTCAAGGTCTACTCGGCCACCGAAAGCAAGGCCGCGATCAGCTTCAACCTGCTGCACAAGGGCTGCGGATCGCGCCTGAGGCAGCAGTACATCTGCATAAAGGAAGACGTGGTGGTGGACCGTGCCGATATGGTCAAGGGCTACGAGTTCGAAAAGGACCGGTATGTGACCTTTACGCCGGAAGAACTCAAGACGCTGGAGGACGCGGCCGAGCAGACCATCGACATTGTGTCGTTCATGCCGGTGGGCGCCATTGATCCGATCTACTTCGACAAGGCGTATTACCTTGGCCCGGACAAGCGAGGCGCCAAGCCGTACAACCTGCTGGCCGAGGCGATGCGCGAAACCGGCACCTGCGCGCTGGCCAAGTGGGCCTGGAAGGGCAAGCAGTACATGGTGCAGATTCGGGTCGGTGACGACGGGTTGATCCTGCAGCAGCTGCTCTACGCGGATGAAGTACGCGACATGGCGGATCTGCACGTCGAGCGCACCGATGTTGCGCCAGCGGAACTCAAGCTGGCCCAGCAGTTGATCGAGCAGAACGCCGTCGAAGGCTACGACGCCAGTGCCTATGTCGATGAGGAAAAGGCGCGCATCCTGGAGCAGATCGATAAGAGGATCGCCGGCAAGAAGATCACCGTGGCTGCGGAGTCGCCGCCGCCTTCGGGTGGCGAGGTCATCGACCTCATGGAAGCGCTGCGCAAGAGCATCGGCTCCAACAAGCGGCAACCCGCCGCCAAGACGACGGGTAAGGCAGCCAAGTCCAGCGCCGCCGAACCGCCGGCCCGCAAGACTGCGCGGCGCGCTGCCGCAGCACCCGCCGAGGCACCGAAGCGGGCGGCGCGCAAGTAAGCGATGCAAGCCTATTCAATGCGCGATGTCCAGGCGTTGCTGGGCATTTCGCGTACCGTCGTCACAGCGCTGATCGCCGCCGGCGTGATCGCCCCCCGGCGCGGCGTGCGCCACGAATTCCGCTTCAGCTTTCAGGACGTGGTGCTGCTGCGCACGGCGCAGTCGCTGCGTGAAGCCGGCATTCCGACCCGTCACGTCACGCGCTCGCTGCGCCGTTTACAAGGCCTGGGCGAAGGCCGTCCGCCCACCGGTCTGCGCGTGACCGCCGTGGGCGGCGACGTCGCGGTGCAGGATCGGCGTGGCAGATGGCATGTGGATTCCGGGCAGTTCGTGCTCGATTTCGACGAGGCGACGCCGCCCCAGGTGGCCGCGGAAGTGGTCGACCTGCGGCGCGCGCCCGAGCACCCGGCGCCGGATGACATCGATCCCGCGGGCTGGTTCGAACGGGGCGTTGCGCTGGAGCGGGTTGCGCCGGGCGATGCGGAAGCCGCGTATCGGCAGGCCGTTGCGCAGGCGCCCGATTTTCTCGATGCCTGGCTTAACCTGGGCTGCCTGCTCTGCGATCAGGGCCGTCTGCCGGAAGCCATCGCACAGTACCGTACGGCGCTGGGTGGTCTGCCGCATCAACCGTTGATCCATTTCAACCTTGGCGTCGCGTTGGAAGACGCCGGTGCGATGCGTGAGGCGCTACAGAGTTACCACGCCTGCATCGAGCTGGCGCCGGATTTTGCCGACGCCCACTACAACGCCGCGCGACTGCACGAGGCGCTTGGCGACCCGCATCGCGCCATCCGGCACTACAACCAGTATCGCAAGCTGGAGCCAGTGTTGTAGCCGGCACAAGGCCGTGATCCATCCTTGATTGAGCGTGCTCAGGCCAGCGCGGTCTGCCAGAGCAGCGCGACGTTGAGCAGGATGATCAGCGCGGCCGAAGCGCCGGCCAGCACCAGCGGCACGCCGCGCACGCGCCACGCACCCATCAATCGGCGATCGGCACCGAACAGGATCAGCGGCACCACCGCCAGCGGCAACGTCAGACTCAGCACAACCTGGCTGGCCACCAGCAGGCTGGCCGAGCCGTGCTCGCCGAAAGCCCATACCGCGGCCATCGCGGGCACGATCGCCACGGCGCGTGTCAGCAGCGCGCGCCGCATGCGCGACATCTTCAGATCGAGGAAACCTTCCATCACGGCCTGACCGGCCAGCGTACCGGTCAGCGTCGAATTGAGTCCGCATGCCAGCAGCGCAACGGCGAACAGCAGGCTGGCCAGATCGGAGTGCAGCAACGGTGCGAGCAGGCGATGGGCGTCGGCAAGGTCCTCGACATCGGTCAGCCCGTTCGCGTGGAACGTCGAGGCCGCGAGGATCAGCAGCGCGGCATTGATCAGGAAGGCAAAGCTGAGCGAGCCGAATGTGTCCAGATTCATGCCACGCAGGACGTCCACAAACGAGCGGCGGCGCGCGGGCCGGCTACCCGGTGGCGGCGTGAAGCGGCGCACCAGTGACGAATGCAGGTAGAGATTGTGTGGCATGACCGTGGCACCGACGATACCGGCCGCCAGCCACAGCATGCCTGCGTCGCGCACCAGGTCGGCCGACGGCGCCATGCCGCCGAGCACGGCGGCCCATTCCGGCTGCGCCATCGCCAGTTGAGCCACGAAGCACAGCGCCACCAGCAGGATCAGCCCGGCGACCATCGCTTCCATCGTGCGCTGTCCATAGCGCTGCACGGCCAGCATGGCGATGGTGACCACGGCGGCAATCAGCACGCCAACCCACAGCTTGACGTGGAACAGCAGTTGCAGGGCCACCGCGCTGCCAACGACCTCGGCCACGTCGCAGGCAATGATGGCGATCTCGCTGGCTATCCACAATGCAATCGTTACGCGCCGCGGAAAACGTTCACGGCACAGCTGGGCAAGGTCGCGCCCGGTCACCACGCCCACTCGCGCGGCAATCCACTGCAACAACATCGCTACCAGGCTGGACAGTGCCACCACGATCAGCAGGCTGTATCCGTACTTGGCGCCGCCGGCGATGGCCGTGGCCCAGTTGCCGGGGTCCATGTAGCCCACGGCCACCAGCGCGCCGGCACCCAGGAAGGCAAGACGTGACCGACGTGCTGGCGGCGCGGCGGGCAGGGCGGCGGATTCGGTCGGCGGCGGCATGGTGTCGTCCATGAATGGCATAGGGTCGAGTGACCCTGATGCTGCATTCTATGACGTTGTTGAGAATTATTCCCAATTGGCTTTGGCTAATAGGGGCATTGCCATTGCCAGGCGCTCGCCGCCGAGGATGGGGAAAACTACCGGCTCCAGCCCCCGCCGCTGGCGCGTCCCGCCAGCTTGACGGGCCCGCAGCAGGCGCAGGATGCGCCGTGGCTGGCGCTGCCGCTATCGTTGCTGCCGCCACCCAGACCGGGTGCGGCGACAAGTGCACGCGAGGCCGGGCTGCCGCAGCCGGGACAGACGGCCGGCTCATCGCGGCGCGCGATGGGTCGCAGTTCGGAAAAATCTCCGCAGGTTGTGCATCGATAGTCGTAGGTCGGCATTGCCGCTCCAGGGACAGGGCCAGGTTGGCGACCAGCTTAGCTCAATCCATCGCGGCGTGGGCAAGGTTGTCGTCATCGGAATGCTTCTTGCCGGGCCGGATCAGTGCGATCAGCGGCACGACGACCAGCGTGGCAATGAACATCGCCTTGAAATCGTTGAGATAGGCAATCATGGCCGCCTGCTGGTTGATGGTCTGGTTCAGCAGCGCCAGATCCACGCGCGAACCATGCGCCAGCATCGATTGCAGCGCCGGGTTGTATGGACTGACGTGAGCGACGAGGTCGCTGTGCGCCACCTGCGTGTTGCGCGTCATCAGCGTCTGGATCAGTGAAATGCCGATGCTGCTGCCGATATTGCGCATCAGGCTGTAGGTGGCCGTGCCATCGGCCCGCAGGTGTGGGGCCAGCGTCGAGAACGTCAGCGCGGACAGTGGCACGAAGACGAGCCCCAGGCCAAAGCCCTGGATCACACCGGGCCAGACGATGTCGGACACCGACAGCACGATCGTATAGCCCATCATCTGCCAGAGCGCGAACGCCGAGATCAGGAAGCCGGACAGCAACAGCAGGCGAGCGTCCACGCGCCGCAGCAGACGACCCGCCAGCATCATCGCCACCATCGTGCCAATGCCCGAGGGCGCCGTCACCAGCCCGGTGGTGGCCACGGGATAGCCCATCAGGTTTTGCAGCATGGGCGGCAGCAGCGCGCGCGTGGCGTACATCACCGCCCCGATCACGAAGATGAAGCACGCCCCGGTGACGAAGTTGCGGTCCTTGAGCAGCGTCGACCGGAAGAACGACCGTTCCCCGGCCGTAGCCGTATGCACGATGAAATAGGCGAACGCGATCACGCACAGCAGCGCCTCGATACGGATTTCGAGCGAACTGAACCAGTCGAGCTGCTCGCCACGATCGAGCATTGCCTGCAGGGCGCCGATGGCCAGGCTCAGCGTGGCAAAGCCGAACGCGTCAAAGCGCATGCTGCGGGCGGGCGCCCGGTTGGGCAACGTGGACAGGACGCCGAACAGCGCGAACGCGCCAATCGGCACGTTGATGAAGAACACCCAGCGCCAGTTGTAGCTGTCGGTCAGCCAGCCGCCCAGCGTGGGGCCGAGGATCGGCCCCACCATCACGCCCATGCCCCAGACGGCCATCGCCTGGCCCTGGCGCGAGGGCGGATTGATATCGAGCAGGATCGATTGCGAGAGCGGCACCAGCGCGGCGCCGAAGATCCCTTGCAGCAAACGCGCCGCCACGATCTGCGTCAGCGAATCGGCCATGCCGCACAGTGCGGATGCCACCGTGAAGCCACCGATCGAAATCGCCAGCAGCTTCTTCACGCCGAGCTGGTCGGACAACCAGCCGGTCAACGGCGTGGCAATCGCCGCCGCCACGATGTAGGAGGTCAGTACCCAGGTGATCTCGTCCTGCGAGGCCGACAGCGTGCCCTGCATATGGGGCAACGCCACATTGGCGATGGTGCTGTCGAGCGTCTGGATCAGGGTGGCCAGCATGATCGACAACGTGATCATCGGCCGATTGATCGGCGGACCGGCGTGCGCGGCAGGCGCGGGAACCACGGAGGACATGGGGGCTGGTTCGTGAAATTAATAAGCGTGCTTATTATAGTGTCACGGCAATTCCCATGAATCAGGGTTTTTGTCAGGAAAAGGAACCCTGCAACTCCCTATAATCGCGCGCATGGAAAAGAATCTCGAAAAGCGCTTCGGCTTTCTTGTGGCGGACGTGGGCCGGTTGTCCGGCAAGCGGTTCGACGACCTGTCGCGCTCCACCCTCGACCTCACGCGCGCCCAGTACCGCGCGATGGCCTACCTGTCGTTTCACGGTGAAATGAACCAGGCCGCGCTGGCGGACCTGATGGAAGTGGCGCCAATCTCGGCCGGCCGGCTGCTCGACCGCATGGAAGAGGGCGGCTGGATCGTACGGCGTCCCAACCCCGACGACCGCCGCGAACGCATGGTGCGCATGACGGACAAAGCCGACCAGGCACTGGACGCCGCGCAGCACGTAGGCGACGTGGTGACGGCGCAGGCCCTCGGCGGCTTCAGTGAGGCCGAAATCGAGCAGTTCCTGGAATTCCTCCAGCGCGCTCGGGGCAATCTCTCCCGCCCGCAGCAAGGCTGAAACGGCG
>DAIOET010000033.1:0-23454 GCA_036746135.1 Cupriavidus sp. | reverse complement strand
GGAAGCCGCCCCGGCAAAGACGCCGCGGGCCACATCATACCGTGTCGGACACGCCTCACCGGGAACAGTTTGTTACGGGTACCTGCCGCGAAGCCGCTTCAGCCATAGCTTGGCGGGGATTTGCCCGATCTTGGCCGGGGTGTCGCAAGGTATACGCGGCGGCAGGGCCGATGGGGTTTCAAGCGGCCCGAACGTCATGGAAGCGCGTATACGGCCCTGGAAGCCTCTGGAAGCGTTTGCTGGGGTCACGGCAGTGACAGGGCGCCGCGGAGCGTGCAGGGCGCGTATACGTTCCTGGAAAGGGGACTGGCAATCTCCAGGAAGGTTTACGTCGGGACGGTATACCCCGACGCATGCACCAGGCCCGTTGCACATTTTTTCATCTCGACCGAATACGCATGGCAAATCCACGGGGCTGCGTATACGTCCTCGACGGACGTCCTCATGCGTATGGTTTACATCTTTCTTTTATGTATACGAATAGTAGTGATAGATAAGGCACGGCCGTTTCTGTGGATAACCACGTATACGTCAACAGGATCAAGCGTTTACGTATACCGAAAGCACGGGGAAGAGATGTTGGTCCGCCGGGATGACTCATCCTTCTGGACGGGATGAGGGACGTATACCCGTCGACTTGTTCGTATACGTTCCCCATGCCAGCCCCAGGCAACCCACACCAAAACCGCCCGCTTATCCACAAAAACAGCCCAGGTTATCCACATCGGTATACGTGACCCGCGCGTATACCTGACACGGATGCGCGGGTATCATCCGGTTCGCGCCGGACTGGACCGGCCAACAACCGCACACGGGAACATCAATACATGTCGGACAAGGCCACGGACGCCCGGGAAATCAAGGCAGGCAAGAAGAAGACCGCCAGTGATCGCATCGAGGTGCGCCAGTCAGGTGTGCACGGAAAGGGCGTTTACGCGATTGGCGCGATTGCCGAAGGTGAGCGCGTGATCGAATACAAGGGCGAGCACATTTCCTGGAAGGAAGCGCTGAAGCGCCATCCGCACGACCCGGCCGACCCCAATCACACGTTCTATTTCAGCCTGGACGACGGCAATGTGATCGATGCCAAGTTCGGCGGCAATCGCGCGCGGTGGATCAACCATGCCTGCGATCCGAACTGCGAGGCGCGCGAGAAGAAGGGCCGCGTCTACATCCACGCGCTGCGCGATATCGCGGAGGGCGAAGAGTTGTTCTATGACTACGGCCTGGTCATTGACGCGCGCTATACAAAGAAGCTGAAGAAGGAATACGAGTGCCGCTGCGGCAGCCCGAAGTGCCGGGGCACGATGCTCGCGCCGAAGGAAAAGAAGGGTAAGTAAGCCGGGGTCCTAGCCCGCGGCCACGCCCGGCGCCTCGCACGGGATCCGGATCACGAAGCGCATCGACGGACGCCGGGCCTGCGCTTCCGGCCCGACGGCATCGTCGGGACCCGCCGCCAGGGCCATCGGTGCCGACAACGGCGCGGCCGCCGGAACATCCTCGATCCGGATCGTGCCCTGATGCAGCGTCACGATCTCATGCACGATGGCCAGCCCCAGTCCGGCGCCGCCGGGGGCCGCCTGCAGGGTGGGTGCGCCGGGGGTGTGATCGCCACGGAAAAACCGCTTGAAGACTTCCTCGCGGCGCGCGGCCGGAATGCCCGGACCGTTATCTTCGATCATCACCACGGCCATGCCACGGTGTCCCATCGCTTCGCCGCCGGCCCGCACCGTAATGCGCCCGCCGGCCGGCACGTACTTCACCGCGTTATCGATCAGGTTGGACAGCGCCTCGCGCATCAGCAGGCGGTTGCCGCGCACCAGCGCCGGCGAGCTGCCCGTGAACGTGGGACCGGGCAGCACTTCGAAGCCCAGATCCACACGGCGCGCCAGCGCCTGCGGCACCCATTCCGCGCCAATTTCGAAAGCCAGTTCCGCCAGGTCGAAATGTTCGACCGGACCAAGCCGTTCCAGGGACAACCCCGGCTCCGCCCTGGCCAGCGACAGCAACTGGTTCGACAGCCGGACGGCGCGGTCGGCGGCGGTCTGCACCTCGCGCAGGGCATGACGGGCGACGTCGAGCGAATCGGCTTCGACGGCGCGATCCGCATGGAGCTTTACCGCGGTCAGCGGCGTACGTAGCTGATGCGCGGCGTCCGCGATGAACTTGCGCTGGGCATCGAGTGCGTCACGCAGGCGGGATAACAAGGCATTGAGCGCGCGGATCAGCGGCTCCACTTCGGCCGGTACCTGGGTCTCGTCGAGCGCGGCCAGCGATCGCGCGGTCTGGCGGTTCAGCTTGTCGGTCAGGATCTGCAGTGGAACCAGTTCCTCCTTGAGCACGTGCGACAGGATCAGGCTACCCACCAGCAGCAGCAGGATCAACGGCACCGACACCGACAGCAGGATTTCGTTGGCCGCCGTTTCGCGGCGGTCCAGCAATTCGGCCACTTCGACCACGATCGGCCCGCGCGGGATCTGCGCCTCGCTTGGCGTCGTACCCAGTTCATCGGACGCCGGGCTGGGCAGGTTCACCGGCAGGCGCACGGCGCGCACCTGTCGGCCGCTGAACCATGCATAGAACAGCCGCGCGTCGTGCAACGTGGTCTGGCCCGTGCCGTAGCCAAGCCAGGTATCCATGCCGCCGATCAGCCCGTCAGGGCCGTGGATGCGCCAGTAGATGCGGTCGGAGCCTTCGGCTTCCACCAGCGTCTGGGCGATGACCGGAATGTCCTGCTCCAGCCGGGGGCCGGCGATGCGGATCTGCTGGGCGATGTTGTTGGCCACGCCATAGAGCGCGCGGTCGAACACCTGCGTGGTGTAGTGGGCCGCCAGCCAGTACGACAACGATCCGCTGGTCAGCACCAGGGCAAACAGCGGCGTGGCCAGCGCGCGCAGCAGGTGAATGCGCAGGCTCGGGTTCGATGCTCCGCGCTGCGTGGCGCCACTACGGCCCCGGCCGCCGCGCGCACGCTTGCTCGTGGCGCTCGCATCGCCAGGCTGGGCAGAAGAGGATTGCGAACGCGGCCACATGGCGATTCAGGACGTCAATGAAAGGCGGCCGCGCAGAAAGCGGCCGCGCGGGGCAGGCTCAGTGGCCAGCCCGGATTTGCAGTAGATAGCCGAAACCCCGGACGGTAACGATCTCGACGTCGGCATCCTCAAGCTTCTTGCGCACGCGGTGCACATAGACTTCGATCGCGGTATCCCCGACGGTATCGCCGCCTTCGCCCGCCGGATGCGCGAACGTGGCCAGGTGGTCCTGCAGCTGCGCCTTGCTGACCACGCGGCCCTGGCGCTGCAGCAGCAGTTCCAGCACGGCGAATTCGCGCGGCGACAGTTCCAGCGGGCGGCCATCGACAAACATGCGGCGGTCGTTGCCGGACAGGCGCAGTCGGCCCAGCCGCACATCGCGTTCGGGCGCGGCCTCGCCATGCTGGCTGCGGCGCAGCAGCACGCGCACGCGGGCTTCCAGTTCGGGCAGGGCGAAAGGCTTGACCAGGTAGTCGTCGGCGCCGGCATTCAGGCCCGACAGTTTGTCTTCGAGCTCGTCGCGCGCGGTCAGGATCAGCACGGGCGTGGTGCGATTGCGGGCGCGGTAGCGCGCCAGCAGCGTCATGCCGTCGATGCCGGGCAGACCCAGGTCCAGGATGACCAGATCGTGCTGCTCCTTGAGCAGGTGGTCGGTGGCATAGACGCCGTCATGGACCACGCGTACCTGGTGGCCGGCGCGGGACAACCCGGCCTCCACGCCGCTGGCGATTTGACGGTCGTCCTCGATCAGCAGGATACGCATGGCGATACCGGTGACATAGAAATGAAAACAATGTCGCCGATTGTACAGGGCAGGCCCGTGGCCTGCCTTTCAGTTGGCCTACAGCGCCAGTCTTAGCGCGCCAGTCCGGCGGCGGCCTGCTCGATGAAGCCGGCCAGGTCGATATCGCGCTGGGTCAGGCCATTGGCATCGTGGGTGGACAGAGTGATGTCCACGCGGTTGTACACGTTGAACCACTCGGGGTGGTGATCCACCTTGTCGGCATGCAGGGCCACGCGCGTCATGAAGCCGAACGCGGCGTTGAAGTCGGCGAACTTGAACGATTTCTGGATGGCATCGCGGTCCTGGACGGGCGTCCAGCCGGGCAGCGCCGCCAGCAGGGGCTTGCGGGCGTCTTGCGAAAGAGGCGTCATGAAGGGCTCGATCTGAAGGGTTGTCTGTTGTCTGTTGCAGCACTAGGAACACGACAAATGCCGGCCCGCCCTGGCGCACCGGATGGACCGGCCGCCGGGGCATTCCGGCATTGTTTCACAAAGCGGGAAAGCGGGCGGGGCGCGTCAGATATCGTCGCTGTCGGCCCAGCCTTCGCGGCTGCCGGTGTTGATGACCTGGTCGCCGTCGATGATGTCACCGGCGCCCAGTGTCGGCAGCGCGCGCAGTTCCGGGTACAGCGCCGTGAAATCGGGGCGCGTGGCATCGAACAGCTGTTCGAAACTGTCGATCACGAAGTACGTTTTCTGGAACGTGTCGATGCGGTAGCGGGTGCGCATGATGCGGCGCAGGTCGAAGCCGATGCGGTTCGGGCTGGCCGAATCCAGGCTGTAGATCGACTCGCCCTGGCTCGACAAGATGCCGGCGCCAAAAATGCGCAGTCCTTTCGGCGTGCGGATCAGGCCGAACTCCACCGTGTACCAGTACAGGCGTGCCAGCATGTCCAGCGCGCCCAGCCGGGCGGCCTTCAGTCCGCCCTTGCCGTAGGCTTCCATGTAGTCGGCAAAGATCGGGTTGATCAGCAGTGGCACATGGCCGAACACATCGTGGAAGCAGTCCGGCTCCTGCAGGTAATCGAGCTGCTCCGGCTTGCGCATCCACCAGCTGGCCGGAAAGCGGCGATTGGCCAGGTGGTCGAAGAACACTTCGTCCGGCACCAGGCCCGGCACGGCCACCACCTGCCAGCCCGTGGCCCGCATCAGCATCTCGTTGAGCTGGTCGAACTCGGGCACGCGGTCGCGCTCCATGCCAAGCGTGGTCAGGCCCTGCAGGAATTCGTCGCACACCCGGCCCTGCAGCATCGACGCCTGGCGGTCATACAGCTTGCGCCAGATCGCATGGTCGGTCTCCGTATAGCGGTGCACCGGCTGGGCGATGGTGAAGTCCGGGCGCAGTTCCTGGCCCGAAAGCAGGCCCGCGTCGAACTGTTCCTTGAGCTTGGCGGTGAGCGTGCCGGCAAAGTTGCCGGTGTCGAGGGTGGCGGCCGAGGGCGTCATGCGTTTGCGTCTCCAACTTCTATTTGATGGGATATCCGATCGATGCGGAATTTATGCATAGTCTAGCGATCGGCCGCCGCATAAAGGCCGCAAGTTTGGCGAAATCTCGGAACGCAGTGCATATAATCCGCATATCTTTAATGGAGCATGCGGGATATCTGCGCAAATGAACAACGCTGATCTCGATCCCTATGACCTGGCCCTTCTGGCGGCCCTGCAGGCCGACGGCCGCTCCACCCATCAGCAACTGGCGGAGCGGGTGCACCTGTCGCCCAGCCAGGTGGGCCGGCGACTGGCCAGGCTGGAAGCGGACGGCGTGATCACCGGCTACCGGGTCAATCTCTCGCCGCAGGCGCTGGGCCTGGGCGTGCTCGTGTTCATCAGTGTGAAGCTGGCACATCACGGCGACACCAACGTCGAGCGCTTTGCCGAGGAGATCCTGCTGCTGGAAGAAGTCCAGGAGTGTTATTCGGTGGCCGGCGAGGCCGACTATCTGATCCGGGTAGTGGTCCAGGACCTGCCCACCCTGGCCGATTTCACGATGAAGCGCCTGATGCGCGTGCCGGGCGTGGAGAGTGTGCGTTCGAACATCGTGCTCACCGCACTCAAGCGCGAGGGGCCGCTTCCGCTGAGCCATTTGCGTTAGGCCATAAGACTGCTCCTTCCGAAATGTGCAGAGGCTTGCGCTTGCCACCCGCGCATGTCACGCTCGCGCGGAGCCATTTCCGAGAGAGGGAAGCATGATCGGGAGGATCGCCACGGCAGCCACGGCTGTCGCCGCAGGTCTAGTATTCAGCGCGTTGACATGGGCACCGGCCGCCACGGCCGCGCAGATCACGCGCTTTTCACCCGAAGGGGTGAATCCACAGGTTCGCCAGGTGGCGATTCGATTCGACGAGCCGATGGTGCCGATGGGCGACCTCAAGGCTCAGGCGCCGGCCACGGTGTCGTGCACCGGCGGTGGCGTCGGCGGCAGCGGCCGCTGGGTCAATGCCACCAACTGGGTCTACGACTTCGAGCGCGATCTGCCGCCCGGCGTGCGCTGCGCGGTACAGATATTCCCCGGGCTCAAGAGCGTGGCCGGCAAGGCCTACGCGGGCAAGAACGAGTACCGGTTCGAAACAGGCGGGCCGATCGTCATCTCGGCGCGCCCGTCCGGCGGCGAGATCGAGGAAGACCAGGTCTTTGCGCTGCGTTTCAATGGCGCGGCCACGGCCGGATCGATCCGCGCCCATTCATGGTGTCAGGCCGAGGGACTGGGCGAGCGCATTCCGGTGCGCCTGCTCACGGGCAAGGAGCGCGACGGCGTCATCGAGGCGCTGCACTGGAAGGAAGTGGTCAAGCGCGACGCCGACGCCGTGCACCTGCTGGCCTGCCAGCAGCGCCTGCCTGCCGGAGCGCGCATGCAACTGGTGCTGGACGCCGGCATTGCAACGCCCACGGGCCTGGCCACGACGGCGGCACGCCGTTTCGACTTCCAGGTGCGCGAACCGTTTGCCGCCGGCTTCACGTGCGAGCGCGAGCGGGCGGAGGCGCCGTGCACGCCGCTGCGTCCGATGACCGTCACGTTCACCGCGCCAATCGCGCGCAAGGCGGCCGCGCAGATCGTGCTGAAAACGCCGACCGGCAAACAGTCACCGGCTTTCGATCCCGACGACGCCGCCGACGCACCGGTGTCGAGCGTCACGTTCAAGGGCCCGTTCCCCGAAAAAGCGAGCCTGACGATCGAGGCACCGAAGGACCTCAAGGACGAAAGCGGGCGCTCTCTCAGCAATGCCGACCTGTTTCCGATCAAGCTGACCACTGCGTCGCTACCGCCGCTGGCCAAGTTCGCCGCCGCGCCGTTTGGCGTGGTCGAGCGCTTTGCCGACGTGCCGCGTGGAAAGTCGCCGAACGACTATCCGCCGCTGCTGCCCGTGACGCTGCGCAACGTGGAAGCCGATCTGCCGGCGTTGGCCGTGCGTGCCGAGGCAGGTACCGTGGCGCGACTCAAGGTTGATGACGACGGCGCGATTCTGCGCTGGTTCGGCATGGTCAAGCGCATGCACGAAAACTCGTGGACCAGGGAGCAGATCGCCGCGATCCGCGCTGGCCAGGCGCCTTACAGCGTGCAAAGCCCGCGCAATGCGCCATCCATCGAAACGCGGTCGGTATCGCTGCTCAACGGTGTGGCTGGTGCGAGCAAGCTTGCCATCCCCAAGTCTTCCGACACCACGCCGCGTCCCTTCGAAGTGGTCGGCATTCCGCTGCCCGAGCCGGGCTTCCACGTGGTGGAGATCGCCTCGCCGATGCTTGGTGAAGCGCTGCTGGGCAAGAAGGCGCCGATGTATGTGCGTACCGCGGCGTTGGTGACCAACCTCGGCGTGCATTTCAAGCTCGCGCGAGGCGAGGCCGACGGCGACATGAGTGGCCTGGCCTGGGTGACCACGCTCGATGACGGCAAGCCCGTGGCCAACGCCAAGGTGGCCGTGCGTAGCTGCGAAGGTGAATTGCTGGGGCAGGGTGCCACCGACGCCACCGGCGTGGTGCGCTTTGCGAAGCTGCCCGACCGCCGCTACAAGGACTGCGCGAACGGCATGGACGGCTACTTCGTGTCGGCCCGTATCGCAGCGGAGCATCCGCAGGCGCGTGGCAAGGCCGACATGGCCTTTGTGATGTCGGACTGGAATCGCGGCATCGAGACGTGGCGCTTCAACGTCCCCACGGACCTGAGTCCCACGCAGACCGTGCGCGCGCATACCGTGTTCGATCGCACGCTGCTGCGCGCTGGCGAAACGGTGTCGATGAAGCATCTGATCCGCAATGAGACCGCGCAGGGCTTTGCCTTGCCGCAGGCCATGCCGGCGAAGCTGCTTATCACTCACGAGGGCAGCGGTCAGAAATACGAATTGCCGCTCGCGTGGCGTAGCACGGCCACAGGCGGACGCAGTGCGGAAAACGTGTTCCAGGTGCCGCCTTCGGCCAAGCTCGGTGTCTATGACGTCGCGCTGGTCTATGACAACGACCGCACGCTCGATAGCGGCAGCTTCCGGGTGGAAGCGTTCCGGCTACCGGTGCTGTCTGGCACGTTGTCAGTCGCCAAGGACCCCAAGGCCAAGGGCAATGCGCTGGTAGCGCCGGCGGAAGTGCCGGTCGGTGTGGAGATCCACTACCTGAACGGCGGTGGTGCCGCGGGCCTGCCAGTGCGGTTGTCGGCGCTGATGCGCAACAAGTACGTGAACTTTGCGGACTACGATGAGTTCTCGTTCAATCCGCCGCGTGCGCAGCAGCAAAGCAGCAGCGGTGGCGACGAGGAGGAAGACCAGGAAAGCTCGCGTGACGAATCCGAAAAACTCGTCGCGGACAAGCTGCCGCTCACGCTGGACAAGGATGGCAACGGCAAGCTGACGGTGAAGAACCTGCCGAAGGTCGATGCGCCGCGTGACCTGGTGCTGGAAGCAGGCTTTGCCGACCCGAATGGCGAAATCCAGACACTGCGTCAGACCGTGCCGCTGTGGCCATCGGCCGTGGTCGTCGGCATTCGTGCCGCCAACTGGGTATCGGTGAGCCAGAAGCTTGCGGTGCAAGCCATCGTGCTCGACACACAGGGCAAGCCGGTAGCGGAATCGCCGGTGCAGATCAAGGCGCGGGCGCGCATCACCACGTCGGCGCGCAAGCGCGTGGTGGGTGGCTTCTATCGCTATGACAACCGCAGCGAAACGAAAGACCTGGGCGTGGTGTGCGATGCGCGCACCGATGCGCAGGGCCGCGCGCGCTGCGAGGTGGAACTGACGCAAGCCGGTGAAGTGGAACTGGTGGCCAATGCGCGCGATGCCGATGGCCGTGTGGCGCAGGCCGCCACCACGGTGTGGGTCACGCGCCAGGGCGAGCTGTGGTTCGGTGGCGAGAATCACGACCGCATGGACGTGCTCCCCGAAAAGAAGGCGTATGCGGCGGGCGATACCGCTGTGTTCCAGGTGCGCATGCCATTCCGCCGCGCCACGGCGCTGGTGTCCGTGGAACGTGAAGGCATTCTCGACACGCAGGTCATCGAGCTCAACGGCAGCGATCCGACGATCAAGCTCAAGATCAAGCCCGAATGGGGGCCGAACGTCTACGTATCGGTGCTGAGCGTGCGCGGACGCTTGCGCGAGGTGCCGTGGTACTCGTTCTTCCAGTGGGGCTGGCGCCAGCCGCTGGACTGGTGGCGCGCATTCCGCAGCGAGGGCCGCGAATACGTGGCGCCGTCGCCGCTGGTGGACCTGTCCAAGCCGGCATTCCGTCTGGGCCTGGCGCAGATCCGCGTGGGCAACGACGCCTACAAGCTCGACGTTTCCGTGACACCCGACAAGGCCACCTACACGGTACGCGGCAAGGCGCGCGTGACGGTGCAGGTGAAGCTGCCCGACGGCAAGCCCGCGGCCAATGGCGAGGTGGCGCTGGCTGCCGTCGACCAGGCTTTGCTGGAGCTGATGCCGAACACGAGCTGGAACCTGCTCGATGCGATGGTCCGGCAGCGCAGCTATGGCGTGGAGACATCGACGGCCCAGATGGAAATCATCGGACGCCGTCACTATGGCCGCAAGGCCGTGCCGGCGGGCGGTGGCGGCGGCAAGAGTCCCACCCGTGAACTGTTCGATACGTTGCTGCTGTGGAACCCGCGTGTGCAGCTCGATGGCGAAGGCAAGGCCACGCTCGAAGTGCCGCTCAACGATTCGCTGACGAGCTTCCGCATCGTCGCCGTGGCGGACCTTGGCGTGAACCGCTTTGGCAGTGGCAGCGCCACGATCGCGGCAACGCAGGACCTGCAGATGATCTCGGGCCTGCCGCTGCTGGTGCGCGAGGACGACAAGTACCGTGCGATGTTCACGCTGCGCAATACCACGCAGCGCGCGATGACCGTGGAAGCCACGGCGCGCGCGACACTGGTCGATGCGCAGACGCTGCCCGCGCAGACCGTCCAGATTCCCGCGGGCGAGGCGCGCGAGATCGGCTGGGACATCACCGCGCCCGCGCTGCTGGCATACAGCCGTAGCGGCACCGTGATGTGGGAAGTTGGCGCGGCGGAAAAGGGTACGGGTGGTGCCAGCGACAAGTTGAAGGTATCGCAGCAGATCGTGCCGGCCGTGCCCGTGACCGTGCAGCAGGCCATGCTTGCGCAACTGACGCCGAATATGTCGGTGCCGGTGCAGGCGCCCGCCGGTGCGTTGGCCGACCCTTCGGGCAAGCTGCGCGGCGGCATGCAGGTATCGCTGCAATCGTCGCTTGCAGGCGGCATGCCTGGCGTGCGCGAGTGGTTCCGCAACTATCCGTTCAGCTGTCTTGAGCAGCGCTCGTCGAAATCGCTCGGCCTGGGCGATGCCGCTGCATGGGATGCGCTGATGGCGCAGCTGCCGTCGTATCTCGATACGAACGGGCTGGCCTCGTACTTCCCGCTGCGCAGCGACAGTCAGAGCGGCAGTGAAGTGCTTACGGCCTATCTGCTGGCGATTTCGGATGAATCGTCGCGCGCGGGCCTGCCGATGCGGATTCCCGACGCGCAGCGCGAGCAGATGGAGCGTGGGCTGATTGCGTTCGTCGAAGGCCGCATCTCGCCGCCGCGCTGGGCGCCGTCGTCGGCGACGATGGATCTCGATGTCCGCAAGCTGGCGGCCATCGAGGCGCTGTCTCGCGCCGGAAAGGCCCAGTCACGCATGCTGGGTTCGATCCAGATCCTGCCCGATCAGTGGCCGACGTCCGCGCTGATCGACTGGCTGGGCATCCTGTCTCGCGTGCAGGACGTTCCCGAGCGCGACAAGCGCATCGCCGATGCCACGCAACTGTTGCGCAGCCGTCTGACCGTGCAGGGCACGCGCCTGGTGTTTTCCACCGAGCGCGCGGACAACTGGTGGTGGTTGATGTCCGGTGGCGACGTCAATGCGGCGAAGCTGCTGTCGCTCGCATCGCAATTGCCTGCGTGGAAGGAAGACGTGCCGCAACTCGTGACCGGCCTGCTTGGCCGTCAGACGCGCGGCGCATGGTCGACGACCACGGCCAACGCCTGGGGCGTGATGGCGATTCGCCGCTATGCGCAGGTCTACGAGAAGACGCCTGTCGCGGGCACGGCCCGTGCATCGCTAGGCGATGTGTCGCGCGCGTTCGACTGGTCGAAGGCCACGCAGAAGGATGGCGTGGCAAGCGGCATGGTGGACCTGCCGTGGCCCGCTTCGTCGGCCAGTGCACCGGCCACGCTGCAGGTGGACCAAGCTGGCACGGGCCGCCCCTGGGCGACGGTACGCGCGCTGGCTGCGGTGCCGCTGCGCGAACCGGTGGCCGCGGGGTATCGCATCCGCCGTACCGTGACACCCGTGGAGCAGGCCGTGGCGGGCAAGTGGTCGCGCGGCGACACCTATCGCGTGAAGCTCGACATCGATGCACAGGCCGACATGACGTGGGTCGTGGTCAGCGATCCAGTGCCGACCGGCGCGACGATCCTGGGCAGCGGCCTGGGCCGCGATTCGGTGATCGCCACGCGCGATCAGAAGTCGGCGTGGTCCGATTTCGTCGAGCGCACTCCTGAGGCGTACCGTGAGTACTTCGGCTATGTGCCCAAGGGCAGCCTGGCGGTGGAGTACACGGTGCGCCTGAATAACGCCGGCGAATTCGCATTACCGCCGACGCGCGTCGAGGCGATGTACGCGCCGGATGTGTTCGGCGAGGTGCCCAATGCCAAGCTCGCAGTGGGGGCCGCCAAGTGAAATGGATTGGCATGCGGATGCCCCCACGCGTGCGTGAATGGTGGTTTGCCGGTGCATTGGCCGGCGTCACCTATGGTGTGCTGCTGTTGCAGGTTTCGCTGGAGGTGCCGGCCGGCACGCCGCTGACTGGCCAGATCGCGTACCAGCCGGTCTGGAAGACGGCGATGGCGTTGCTGCTGGCGCGGGCCGCATGGTTCCATCGGCCGAAGAGTGAAAGGCGCTGGCTCGTGACCGCATTGGTGTTCTCGGGCCTCGGTGATTTTCTGCTGGCGATGCCTGGCCTGAAGATATCGTTCATCGGCGGGCTTGGCGCGTTCCTGATGGCACACCTGGCCTACCTTCGGCTGTTCGTGCCGCTGGGTGGCGACATACGTGCCCACCGGCTGGTTGGATGCGGGCTAGTGCTCGGCGCGGCGGGTGCGTTGCTGGGACGGTTCTGGCCGAATCTCGGGCAGTTGATGTGGCCCGTCACGGCCTACATCGGCGTGCTGGCGGCAATGGCATGCGCGGCGCTGCTGGCGCGGCTACCCACGCCGCTGGCGGCGGTTGGCGCGCTGTGCTTTGTGATGTCCGATGCGATGATCGGCATGGCGAGATTCCTGTCGCCGTTCGATACGTATCAGCTCGGCATCTGGTGGACATACGCGATTGCGCAGGTGCTGCTGGTGGGCGGCGTGGTGGCGGGACGCGGCGAGTGACGCAGGGCGGAGTGTGAGATGAAGCGAAGTGCATGGGCGTTGGCGAGCGTGCTGCTGCTGTCCGCGGCGGTGGCGCAGGCTGTGCCCGCATTCCGGGAGGTCCGCGACAACTGGCGCAGTGCCGATATCGTCGTGACGGATCGGCACGGCCAGACCGTGGCGCGCGTACGCGATGATTTTCAGGCGCGGCGTGGAGACTGGGTGACGCTGGCCGACACGTCACCCGCGCTGCGCACCGCCATCGTGCTGTCCGAGGACAAACGCTTCTATGCGCACAGCGGTGTGGATTGGCAGGGTGTGGCGGCGGCGGCCTGGGCCAATCTCTGGAACACGCGCACGCGCGGCGCATCCACCTTGACGATGCAACTGGCCGGCCTGCTCGACGATGATCTGCGCGCGAACCGTGGCCGCAGTTTCGGACAGAAAGTGGGACAGGTGGTCAGTGCATCCTCGCTGGAACGCGGCTGGAGCAAGGAGCAGATACTCGAAGCGTATCTGAACCTCGTGCCATACCGTGGCGAGCTGGTCGGCTTGTCGGCGATGTCGCAGACGCTGTTCGGCAAGGTGCCGAGCGGTCTCGATGCGCGCGAGTCGGCGGTGGCCGTGGCACTGGTGCGTAGTCCCAATGCCGCACCGATGCAGGTGTCCCGCCGCGCGTGCGGCATCCTGCGCGAGATGAAGCAACCGCGTGAATGCGACGGACTCGACGGCTTCACGACGCTGGTGCTGGCAAAGTCTTCGACGGCGGCTGGCGATAGCATGAACGCGCGCCGCGACGCGAACCTCGCACCGCACCTGGCACGCCTGCTGGTATCGCAGGCGCGTGCCACGACGCCCGCGGGCAAGGTGCTGCCGGCGCGTATCGAGTCGACGCTCGATGCCGAGCTGCAGCGCGTGGCTGCCGACAGTCTCGGTCGCCATCTGCGCGAGTTGTCTGGTCGCAATGTCGAGGATGGCGCCGTAGTGGTCATCGACAACGTTACGGGCGACGTGCTGGCCTATGTCGGCTCGTCGGGCGCGCTGTCATCGGCGGCACAGGTCGATCACGCGGCGGCGCTGCGGCAGGCAGGGTCGACGTTGAAGCCGTTCCTCTATGCACAGGCGATCGAGGAACGGCGGCTGACCGCCGCTTCGCTGTTAGACGACCGCCCCGTGAACCTGCCGACCGGTGGCGGCCTCTACATTCCGCAGAACTACGATCATCGCTATGCAGGCTGGGTCAGCCTGCGCGCTGCGCTGGGGTCGTCGCTGAACGTGCCTGCCGTGCGTACGCTGGTGATGGTGACGCCGCACCGGTTTCATCGGCGCCTTGTGTCGCTGGGCCTGCCGTTGACGCAATCGGGCGACTACTACGGGTACAGCCTCGCGCTGGGCAGTGCCGATGTGTCGCTGCTGTCTCTGACCAACGCTTATCGCAGCTTTGCCAATGCTGGCGCCTATGCGCCGCCGCGCATGACGATGGGTGCTCCGGCACCGGCGTCGCGCGCCGTGATGTCGACGCCAGCCACGTACGTGATTGGCGATGTGCTGTCGGATCGCCACGCGCGCGCCCGCACCTTCGGTCTCGATAGCCCTCTGACCACCCGCTTCTGGACGGCCGTGAAGACCGGCACCAGCAAGGACATGCGTGACAACTGGTGCGTGGGCTGGTCGGAGCGCTACACGGTTGGCGTGTGGGTCGGTAACGCCAGCGGCGCGAGCATGCACGACGTGTCGGGTGTATCGGGCGCGGCGCCCGTGTGGCACGAGGTCATGGAAGTCTTGCATCGCGGCACGCCGAGCCGTGCGCCCGCGGTGCCGGCCGGTGTCACGCGCGTGGCACTCACGTTTGAGGATGACCTTGAGCCAGCGCGGGAAGAAGTGTTTCTTTCGGGCACGGCCATGCAGCGCGTCGGCGTTGGCAAGCCGGGCAAGACGCAGGGCACGCCGGCGATCGCCAGTCCGGCCGATGGCACGATCTTCGCGCTCGACCCCGACATTCCGCCAGCGGCGCAGCGCGTCTGGTTTCACGCCGATGGCTTGACGGGGCAGACGGCCAGCGCCGTGAGCTGGCGCATGGACGGCAAGCCGCTGGGCCGTGGTGGTCAGGTGGGCTGGCTGCCGTGGCCTGGGCGCCATCGCGTGCAGCTTGTGGATGCCGGCGGCAAGGTCGTGCACGAGATCGGCATCGAGGTGCGCGGCGCCACGCTGCGCGAAGCGCGGACGCAGAAGGTGTCAGCGCGGTGACCGTGGCAGCTCGCGCGCCTTCAGGAAGTCGACAAATACGCGCAGCTTCGGCGGCATCAGGGCGCGGCTCGGATAGTAGAGATAGAAGCCCGAGAACGGCGGCGTCCATTCGTCGAGCACGGTGACCAGCGCGCCCGAGGCCAGCGCATCGGCAATATGGTGCGGAAATTCGTAGACCAGGCCCAGGCCGGCCAGTGCTGCCTGATGCAGCATGGTCTTGTCGTTGGCAATCAGCGCCGCGTGAGTATCGACGGTGAACGGCCGGCCTTCCGCGTGCGCGAATTCCCAGCGGTACACCGAACCCATCGGCCCGAAGCGATATTGCAGACAGGCGTGGCGATGCAGGTCGTGCGGCGTCTGTGGCGTGCCACGCGACGCCAGGTAGTCAGGCGACGCGGCCACCACCAGGCGCAGCGGGCCGGTCACCGGGATGGCGACCATGTCCTGCTGCAACGCTTCGCCCAGGCGCAGGCCGGCATCGAAACCTTCGGCGATCAGGTCGATGAAGCGGTCGTCGGTAACCAGGTCCACGCAGATCGACGGGTACGCCCGCATGAAGTCCGTCAGGATCGGCCGCAACGCGATGACCACGGCCGAGTGCGAACTGGTGAGCCGCAGCGTCCCGACCGGGACGTCGCGCTGCTGGCGCACGTCGTCGGTCGCGGCGTGGATTTCCGCGAACGCCGGCGCAACCCGTGCCAGCAGGGCGGCGCCCGCTTCCGTCAGTCCGACACGCCGCGTGGTGCGTTGCAGCAGCCGCACGCCAAGCCGGTCTTCGAGATGGCGCACCGTTTGCGAGATGGCTGACGGGCTGACGCCCAGTGCGGAAGCGGCAGCGGTAAATCCACCCAGTTGCGCCACGCGCGTGAACGCCGCCAAGGCGGGCAGCGAATCGGGATCGATTGTGAAGTCAGGCTTCATGATGCGTGCAGCGTAGCACGCTGTTTCTTGCCGCGTGAGATCGGGATACTGGCGCACATCCGGTCGGGCCGCCGACCGTGTTGTGAACCCACAAGGAGTGTCCCGATGACGGTAATGCGCAAGCTGGGCCAGGTTGGCCCTGAAGTGTTTCCCCTGGGCCTGGGCTGCATGGGCATGAGCGAGTTCTACGGTGCCCATGACGATGCCGAATCTATTCGCACTATTCATCACGCGATCGATAAAGGCATTAACTTTATCGATACGGCAGATATGTATGGGCCGCACACCAACGAGGAACTGGTGGGCCGCGCGTTGGCGGGCCGGCGTGACAAGGTTGTGCTGGCCACCAAGTTCGGCATGGTGCGCGACCCATCGAATGCCAAGGCGCGCGGCACCAATGGCCGGCCGGAGTACGTGCGCGCCGCCTGCGATGCCAGCCTGAAGCGGCTGGGCGTGGACCATATCGACCTGTACTACCAGCACCGCGTGGACCCTGACACGCCGATCGAGGAAACCGTGGGTGCCATGTCCGAGCTGGTCAAGGCCGGCAAAGTGCGCTGGATCGGGCTGTCCGAGGCGGGCACCGGCACGATCGAACGGGCGCATGCCGTCCACCCGGTTACGGCGTTGCAGACCGAGTATTCGCTATGGACGCGCGATGTGGACGAAAACGGCATCCTGGCGACCTGCGAGCGGCTGGGAATCGGCTTTGTGCCATACAGTCCGCTGGGGCGAGGCTTTCTGACCGGCGCCATCCGCACGCCGGACGATTTCGAGGCCGACGACTATCGCCGCTCGAATCCACGTTTTCAGGGTGAAAACTTCGCACGCAACCTGGAACTGGTGGATGCCGTGCGTGACCTGGCCACGGCCAAGGGCTGCACGCCGGCGCAATTGGCACTGGCGTGGGTCCTGGCGCGTGGCGAACACGTGGTGCCGATTCCGGGTACGCGGCGCATCGCAAACCTCGACGACAACCTTGGCGCGCTATCGGTTGCGCTCTCGACGCGGGACCTGGCCGATATCGATGCCGTGTTCCCGCTTGGCGCAGCAGCGGGTACGCGCTATGCCGAGCCGATGATGCAACTGGTGTCACGCTGATCGGAATTCGAGGCAAGGCGCGGGCTGGGCGACAATGGCGCCTTTCATCCGCGCACGCCCGACCCCGATGACTGCTCCGATGCTTGCCCTCGACGCCGCCGCCACGGCGGCCCGCCTGCCTTACCCCGAACTCGCCCAGGCCATTGCGTCGATGCTGGGCGAGCTGCGCGATGGCACCGCGCTGGCGCCGCCGCGTATCGCTTTGCCGGTAGGCGACGCCGCGCGGGGGCAGGGCACGCTGCTGGTCATGCCGGCCTGCAACCGCGACGTGGTGATGACCAAGAACATCACGGTGCATCCGGACAATCCGCAGCGCGGCCTGCCCAATATCCTTGGCGAAGTACTGGTGGCCGATGCGCACACCGGCGAGCGGGTTGCCATGCTCGACGGCCCGACCGTCACCGGACGCCGCACCGCGGCGGTTTCGTTGCTGGCGGCGCAATCATTCGCACCGGTGATTGACGGGGAGTTGCTGATCGTCGGCGCCGGCGTGCAGGCGCAAACCCATCTGGACGCATTCGTCGCCGGCCTGCCAGTACGCAAGGTCTGGCTGCAATCGCGCACGCGGGACAAGGCCGAGGCATTGGCAGTCCATGCGCGTGGGCTGGGCGTGGAGGCCGAGGTTATCGACGACGTGGCCGCCGTGCTGCCGCGCGTGTCGATGGTCGTCACCGTGACGTCGAGCCGGTCGCCGGTACTGCCCGATCTCGACAGCGGTCTCTGGACTGACCGGCACTTCGTGGCCGCCGTGGGCGCCTTCCGCCCGGATATGTGCGAACTGCCGCCACGGCTCTGCCAGGCAGCGTCGGCACAGGGCCGGCTGCTGGCGGACACGCTGTTCGGCATCGAGGACGAAGCGGGAGACCTGCTGCAGGCCGGCATCGACTGGAACACGGTGCAACCGTTCGAGACAGCGATCCTTCAGGCCGATGCACTGCGCACGCGCACGGGCAGCCCGCTCGTATTCAAGAGCGTGGGATACGCGCTGTGGGATCTTGCCGCATGCATCCTGGCCAGCCGCAAGTGACGCGGGAACGGCCTCCCGGCGGTTTCCGAACACTTGTTTGACCCTCGCCTATGGAGCGATAAAACCACTCACAACGAGTGGTTTTTCATTAGTGAAACCGAACCGTTGCGCTGGCGCGTCGGTTTGCATGCAAAAACGGCTAAATAAGTGTCCGTCTTTTGGGTTAACCCTGTCTTTAGGGCATTTCTTCTATCATCGCGTCCCGAGTTTGAAACAGTCTGCGCAAGCCACGCAGGATAATTGCCGCCAGCAGTGGCTGTATTCAGAAGAAAAGAGGACGGAGTTAGAGGAACAATGACAAAGATCTATAAAAAGATGCTGATGGCGGGTGCCGCCTTGGCACTGGCTGGCGCCGCGCAGGCGCAGTCCGCGGGCAGTAATTTGGTGAGTCTGGGCTGGATGCGTGTGATGCCCACCGGCGATTCGCAATTCCTGACGATCGACTCGATCGCAGGCCGGCCGGCTGGCGTGCAGCGCCCGAACACTGGCGCTTCGATCGATACGGCCGACACCGCTGGCCTGACGTTCGCGCACTTCTTTACCGACAATATCTCCGCCGAATTCGTGCTGGGCATCCCGCCGAAGCACGGTGTCAGCGGCGAACGCGGCTACTCGCAGTACGGCAAGCTTGGTGAAGTGCGTCAGTGGAGCCCGGCCATCGTGGCCAAGTGGCACTTCTTCGACGCCAAGACCAAGTTCCGTCCGTACGTCGGTATCGGCGTGAACTACACCTGGTTCACCGGCGAGACCGTCACGAACCAGACGTTCGTGCAGCGCGAGTTCGGTCCGGGTTCGACCATGACCGCCACCGCAAGCTCGTCGTGGAACCCGGTGTTCAACGTTGGCGCCAACTACGCCATCACCGAAAAGTGGTTTGTCGGCTTCTCGGTGTCGTACGTGCCGATGTCCAGCACGGCGCATTTCACGACCACGCTGGCCAATGGCGCCAAGGTCGAGTCGCATACCAAGATCAAGATCGATCCGGTTGTGACCTTCCTGAACGTCGGCTACAAGTTCTGATCCCTGACCGGACCAGATGCGAAAAGGGCACCCTCGGGTGCCCTTTGTCATTGCGGCGGGTGCCAGTCAGGCTGCCGACTTCACCGGATAACCGGCGCCCTCGATCGCTTGCTGCAAGGCCTGGCGATCCGCGCCCGACTCAACCTTGACCGACTGCGCCGGCACATCCGCCGCCACCTTCGCGGCGGGGTCGACGGCCTGCACCGCGCGGGTGATCGCGCCGACACAATGGTTGCAGGACATGCCTTCGACCTGGAACTGGATCATGGTGTGACTCCTTCTGAGTGTTTGGAGAATATCGACTTCGGACTGGAGTATGAACCTTCCCACCGTGGGAAGCGCAAGCCCGTAAGGGTGACGCGGGAAAGACCTTGACCTTCCAATGATGGTAAGGTCCACATTGCATTCATCGCGCTCCGTGCGCATTGCCGAGCCTTTCCATGTCGACCCCTGCTTCCACTTTGAATCCTGCCGCGAGCGCGGCCGAATGGCGCCTGCCCGTGGAGGGCATGACCTGCGCCTCGTGCGTGCGCCGCGTGGAAACCGCGCTGGCCAAGGTGCCCGGCGTGCACGATGTGGCCGTCAACCTTGCCACCGAGCAGGCCTCGCTCCATGCCGATAACGGCGCGGCACTGGCCGCCGCGGCCCAGGCCGTGGCCGACGCTGGCTACGATGTGCCGCGCGACGAGATCGAGTTGGATATCGCCGACATGACCTGTGCCTCGTGCGTCGGCCGGGTCGAACGCGCGCTACGTGCCGTGCCCGGCGTGCAGGAAGCCCAGGTGAATCTGGCCACCGAGCGCGCCACCGTGACCGTGCTGCGCGGCACGGCCGATGCCGCCGTCCTTGCCGAAGCCGTGACGCGCGCCGGGTATGGCGCCAGGCCGGTTATCGATGCGGTAGCCGCAGCACCGGGTACGGGCGAAGGCCGAGTGGATTTCTGGTCGGGTCCCTGGCCCGTGGTGATTTCCGCCGCGCTGTCGCTGCCGCTGGTGGCACCGATGGTGCTGCAATGGTTCGGCGTGCACGTGATGATGCCAGGCTGGCTGCAATGGCTGCTGGCCACGCCGGTGCAGTTCGTATTTGGCTGGCGTTTCTACAAGGCCGGCTACAAGGCCGTGCGGGCGGGCGCCGGCAACATGGACCTGCTGGTGGCGCTTGGCACCTCGGCCGCCTATGCGCTGTCCGTCTGGCAACTGTTCCAGGATCACGAGGCGATGCCGCATCTCTATTTCGAGAGCGCGGCCGTCGTCATTACGCTGGTGCGGCTCGGCAAATGGCTCGAAGTCCGTGCCAAGCGCCAGACCGCCGACGCGATCCGCGCACTCGCGGCGCTGCGGCCCGATACCGCGCGGGTTCGCCGCGATGGCGTGGAAGTGACCGTGGCACTGGCCGAAGTGCGCGTCGGCGACGAAGTGGTGGTGCGGCCCGGCGAGCGGATTCCAGTCGACGCCGAAGTCGTGGAGGGCAACAGCCACGCCGATGAATCGATGCTGACTGGCGAATCGGTGCCGGTACCGAAGCAGCCGGGCGACCGGCTGACCGGTGGCGCCATCAACTTCGAAGGTCTGCTGGTGGCGCGCACCGTGGCGGTGGGCGCGGAAACTGTCCTGGCCAGGATCATCCGCATGGTCGAACACGCGCAGGCCGCCAAGGCGCCGATCCAGCGCATGGTCGATCAGGTCAGCGCGGTGTTTGTGCCCGTGGTGCTGGGCATTGCGCTGGCCACGGTGCTCGGCTGGGGTTTCATTGCCGGCGATTGGAGCCAGGCGCTGCTCAACGCCGTGGCCGTGCTGGTGATTGCCTGCCCATGTGCGCTGGGTCTGGCCACGCCGACCGCGATCATGGCGGGCACCGGCGCCGGCGCGCGCGCGGGCATTCTGATCAAGGATGCCGAGGCGCTCGAAGTGGCGCATCGCGTTTCGGTGGTGGCCTTCGACAAGACAGGTACGCTGACCGTCGGCAAACCCGAGGTCGTGGCGTTGCACGCGGCCGACGGCGACGAGGCCGCCTTGCTGGCCAGGCTGGCGGCGTTGCAGTCAGGCAGCGAGCATCCGCTGGCACGCGCGGTGGTGGCGCTTGCCGGCGAGCGCGGTGTCGCAGCGCCCATCGCCAGCGATGTACGCGCGTTACCAGGGCGTGGCATTGCCGGCGTGGTGGCCGGCCAGGCGCTGCAACTGGGCAGCGAGGGCTTGCGTGCATCGTTGAACGCGGACGCGGGGCCGTTGCAGGCCGAGGCGGAACGTCTGCGCAAGGAAGGGCGTACCGTCTCGTGGCTGATCGATCCTGCCCGGCAGGCGGTGCTTGGTCTGGTTGCATTCGGCGACGCGCTGAAGCCCGGCGCGGCTGCCGCCATCGCTCGACTGCGCCAGGCGGGCATCCGAACCGTGATGCTGACGGGCGACAACGCCGGCGCGGCCGCACAGGTGGCCAGCATGCTTGGGCTCGATGACGTACAGGCCGAAGTGCTGCCGCAAGACAAGGCGGCGCGCGTGACCGAGCTGCGTCGCAATGGAGAAGCCGTGGTGGCGATGGTTGGCGACGGTATCAATGACGCGCCCGCGCTGGCCGCGGCGGACGTCGGCATCGCCATGTCCACCGGTACCGACGTGGCCATGCATGCGGCCGGCATCACGTTGATGCGGGGCGATCCCGCGCTGGTGGCCGATGCGTTGTCGGTTTCGCAACGGACGGTGCGCAAGATCCGCCAGAACCTGTTCTGGGCATTCATTTACAACGTGATCGGCATTCCGCTGGCGGTGGCCGGCCTGCTCAATCCGGTCGTGGCGGGTGCGGCGATGGCGTTCTCAAGCGTCAGCGTGGTGGCCAATGCGTTGTTGCTGCGCCGCTGGCATCCGCTGGGCACAAAGGAGACGCAATGAATATCGGTGAAGCGGCGGAAGCCTCCGGCGTGTCCGCAAAAATGATCCGGCACTACGAGTCGATCGGCCTGGTTGATGCGCCGCCGCGTAGCGAGGGTGGATATCGTCGCTACGACGAACGCGCGGTGCACACCTTGCGCTTCGTCCGGCGCGCCCGTAATCTCGGATTCTCGCTCGACGAGATTCGCAACCTGCTGTCGCTCTGGCATGATCGCGGCCGGGCCAGTGCCGATGTGAAGGCGCTGACGCTCAGGCACGTGGCGGATCTGGAGGTCAAGATTGCCGAGCTGGCCGCCATGCGCGACACGCTGCGCACACTGGCGGAGGCCTGTACCGGCGATGACCGGCCCGACTGTCCGATCCTGTCGGATATGGCGTCGGACTGTCCGGCATGCCATAGGTAATTTGTGTTTCCCCCTCCCGTGAGGGAGGGGCGCCGTCGGCAGCACCCCGCATCACCGTCGCAAAACAACAAGCAGGTCCCCACGAGGAGACGATCGGGATGGAGCAACCTGTGATGGCTACCAGCATGCCTGGAACAACCGAAGCGAGCACCCCGGCAACCGAATCGCGCCAGCGCATGCGCGATGGCACGGAACTGCTGCTGCGCACCTGGCTGCCAGACCCGCAACGATATCCCGAGCCACTTGGCACGGTACTGCTGGTGCACGGGCTGGCCGAGCACAGCGGGCGCTATCCACACGTAGCCGCCGCTCTGTGCGCGCTGGGGCTGCGCGTGCGCGCATACGATCATCGGGGTCATGGCGCCAGCGGTGGCCCGCGCATGGTGGTTCCCAATCCGGACAGTTATCTGGATGACCTGGCCGAGATTTACGATGCCGCCGTACGGCAATGGAACGAGCTGCCGATCGTGCTGGGTCACAGCATGGGCGGACTGGTGGCGGCGCGCTTTGCCACGGCACGTGTGCGGCCCATCCGCGCCTTGATCCTGTCTTCTCCCGCGCTGGCGCTGGCTTTGTCCAACGGCATGCTCACGCTGCATCGCGTGCTGCTGGCGCTGGCGCCGCGTGTGCGTGTGCCGAATCCAATCGATGCCCGGCTGCTGTCGCATGATCCGGAAGTGGCGCGTGCCTACCGCACCGATCCGCTGGTGCAGGGCACCATCAGTGCCAGCGTGCTGGAATCGTTCATTCGCGGGATGGCGCAGGCGCAGGCCGACGCCCCGCGGCTGGAAGCGCCGATGCTGATGCTGGTGGGCGGCGCCGACCGCATCGTCGACGCGCAGGGCAGCCGGACGTTCTTCGACAACGCACCCGAGGATTTGCGCGACATGGTCTGGTTCGACACCGGCTACCACGAGATCTTCAATGAAGCCGAACCACTGCGTGGCGAGGTCTTTGCTGCACTGGCCGACTGGCTGCGCCGACACCTGGAGTCTCAGGCAAAGCCCTGACGACGACCGCGGCCAAGTCGTGCGATGATGCCCGGCATTCCGACAAGAAAAAAAACGCGCCCTCAGGGCCAACCAAAGGATGCAAGGGATATGGAGACGTACGACTACATCATCGTGGGTGGTGGTTCGGCCGGCTGTGTGCTGGCCAACCGCCTGACGCAGGACGCCGATGTCAATGTGCTGTTGCT
>DAIOET010000032.1:0-24289 GCA_036746135.1 Cupriavidus sp. | reverse complement strand
CGGTATTCGGCGCAATGGCCACGATCGCCACGGTCAGCAAGCGCGATTTCTCGGGTCTGGCCAAGTTCCTGTTCGTCGGCGTGATCCTGCTGATCCTGGCCAGCGTCGCCAACATCTGGCTGCAGCTACCCGCACTGATGATCACCCTGTCGGTCATCGCCATCGCGATCTTCTCGATCTTTATCCTGATCGACGTGCAGCGCGTGGTGAACGGCGGCGAGACGAACTACATCACCGCCACGCTGGCGATCTACCTGGACGTCTACAACGTCTTCGTGAATCTGCTGGCACTGCTGGGCATCTTCGGTGGCAGCCGCGACTGACGCCGGCCCGCTGAAAAAGAAAAAGCCGCCTGTGGGCGGCTTTTTTCATGGGCGTCGTGTGCCGCCGAGCGACGTTCAATCGCGGTCGAACACGGCAATCGATTCCACATGCGACGTATGCGGGAACATGTTGACCACACCCGCACCGCTCAAGCGATACCCAGCCTCGTGCACCAGCAGTCCGGCGTCACGCGCCAGCGTGGCCGGGCTGCAAGACACGTAGACGATTCGCTTCGGCAGCACGTCGCTACCCGCCTGGTTCAGCTCGCCCAGCGCCTTGCAGACTGCCAGCGCACCTTCACGCGGCGGATCCACCAGCCAGCGATCGAAGCGGCCCAGCGCCGCGATATCGTCCGCGGTCACCTCGAACAGGTTGCGACTGGCAAACGAAGTCTTCTCCGCGAGCTTGTTGTACTCCGCATTGGCCAGCGCGCGCGTGGTCAGCGCCTCGCTGCCTTCGATGCCCATCACCGACTTGCCCTGCGTGGCCAGCGGCAGCGTGAAGTTGCCGATGCCGCAGAACAGGTCGAGCAGGCGGTCAGTGGGCTGTGCGTCGAGCAGCCGCAGTGCACGGCCGATCAGCACGCGGTTGATCTGGTGATTGACCTGCGTGAAGTCGGTCGGCTTGAACGGCATGCGAATGCCGAATTCGGGCAGCGTGTACGCCAGCTCCTGCTCGGCCGGATAGAACGGATAGACCGTATCCGGGCCTTTCGGCTGGAGCCAGAACTGCACGTTATGCTGATCGGCGAAAGCACGCAGCAAGTCCTTGTCGGCATCGGTGATCGGCTCGAGGATACGCAGCACCAGCGCCGTCACCTCAGTGCCGACAGCCAGCTCGATCTGCGGCATGCGGTCGCGGATCGACAGCCCCGCCACCAGTTCGCGCAGCGGCACCAGCATGGCCGATACATGCGGCGGCAGGATTTCGCAGCGCGTCATGTCCGCCACGTAACTGCTCTTGCGCTCGTGAAAGCCCACCAGCACCCCGCCCTTCTTTGCAACGTACCGCACGGTCAGGCGCGCCCGGTAGCGATACCCCCAGTCCGGCCCGGCAATCGGGCGGAAGACCACGTCGGGCTTCACTTTCGACAGGTGCCAGAGGTCGTCTTCCAGGATGCGCTGCTTGATCGCCAGTTGAGCCCGTGCATCGAGATGCTGCATGGAGCAACCCCCGCACACGCCAAAGTGCTGGCAACCCGGCTTTACGCGCATCACGGACGATTGCTTAATCTCGACGAGATGGGCCTGCTCATAGCTCGGCTTGCGCCGGTAGCTCTTGTAGGCGACCGTTTCGCCGGGCAACGCGCCTTCGACGAAAATGACCTTGCCTGGCGTACCGTCCTCGTTTTCCAGACGGCCTACGCCACGTGCCTCCATGTCGAGGCTGTGAATGCGGACAACGGGATCGGCGGGCGCGGATGCGGCGGGCACGGCACCCGGCTGGCCCGCTTGTTCGGGCTTGGAAGAAACGACGGCTTGAGACACCGGAGGGACCTGACGTATTGTTTTGCGAAAGCGGGATTGTAGTCCAGTCATCGCGCCGTCACGAAAGAAGCCGTCACGTAAGAGGAAGCAATGGAACTGGTTTCGTGGAATATTCAGTGGGGACGGGGGGCCGACGGCAAGGTCGATCTGGCCCGCATCGTCGACACGATCCGCGACATGGCGGATGCCGACGTCATCTGCCTGCAGGAAGTGACGCGCGGTTTCTCCGACATGGCGGGCCAACCGCAGCGCGATCAGGTGGCGGAACTGACGGCGCTATTGCCCGGTTATCGGATCATCTTCGCGCCGGCGGTCGATCGCACACACGGCGATGGCACACCACGCCAGTTCGGCAACCTCATTGCCACGCGGCTGCCGGTACGCGAGATCTTTCGCCATGCCCTACCCTGGCCGGCCGACCCGGAAGTGGCGTCGATGCCGCGCGTGGCGCTGGAGGTGACCGTGGCGGCAGGCACAAAACCTGTGCGCGTCATTTGCACCCATCTCGAGTACTACTCGAAGCTCCAGCGCGCCGCGCAGGCCGATGCGCTACGCCAATGGCATGTGGAAGCGTGTGAACATGCGCGCCGCCCTGGCAAGTCGGAAAAGAAGCCTGGCCCGTTCACACCGGAGCCGCGCCCGACCCAAGCCATTCTGTGCGGCGACTTCAACAGCAAGCCCGATGACGTCGCCTATCGACGCATGCTGGAACCATACGCCGATGGCACGGTGAATTGGAAAGACGCCTGGTGCCACACGCATCCGGGTCAGGCCCACACGCCCACGTGCGCGCTCTACGACAAGGAACAATGGCCTGAGCCACCATTCGCCTGCGATTTCATGTTCGTGACGGAAGACCTGCTGGGCCACGTGACGCACTGCGAGGTCAATGGAAAGACAGATGCGTCAGATCATCAGCCGATCCATCTGAGTCTCGCGCTTTAGTCGTCCTCTTCAGACTCGGGCGCCATCGGCTGCAGCCTGAACGCGCGCAGGTATTCCATCCACTGCTCGCCCGGCAGCTCGGCCAGCGTTTCCTGCACCAGCGACACTTCCATGTCGAACTCGCGCGGCGTCAGCCCGCCGCGCATCAACTGGAAACGGCAGTACATCAGATACGTGTTGACGACGTCCGTCTCGCAGTAGTCGCGGATCTCGCCCAGCTTGCCTTCCTGGAACGCCTGCCAGACCATGCTGCCATCCATGCCCATCTTGCCGGGGAAACCGCACAGCTTGGCCAGGTCATCGAGCGGCGCGCTGGCGCGCGGCTGATACATCGCCAACAGGTCCATCAGATCCAGATGCCGCATGTGATAGCGGCTGATGTAGTTGTTCCACTTGAAGTCGCGGCTGTCTTCGTCGCGGCCTTCGCCCATCTCCCAGTAGCGTGGCGCGGCCACGCCGTGGACCAGGCCACGATAATGCAGCACGGGCAGATCGAAGCCGCCGCCATTCCACGACACCAGTTGCGGGCTGTAGCGTGCAATCAGCTCATAGAACTTCTGGATCAGCGTGGCCTCGCCATCTTCGAGCGTGCCCAACGATCCAACGTGGAATACTGCCGAGCCATCGCGTTGCGTGCGGCGCAGCACGCATGAAATGGCGGCCACGCGCTGCAGATAGTGCGGCAGGAAATCGGAACCGTTTTTTTCTCGACGCGCAGCAAAGGCATGCTCAGCCACTTCGGCGTCGCTCATTGCTGCGGGATGATCATGCAAACGGCGCAGGCCGTCGACATCGGGAATCGTCTCGATGTCGAATACCAGCACAGGGGTCATAAAACGGCGTCCTTGCGTACACCTTGCGAAGCGAAATGCCGCTTGAGCTTGACCAGCGCTTCCTGCTGGATCTGGCGCACGCGTTCGCGTGTCAGACCCATTTCCTCAGCCAGCTCTTCGAGCGTGGCCGGCTCAATGTGGTTCAGGCCGAAACGGCGCTCCACCACATAGCGATGCTTCTCCGACAGGCGTGCCAGCCAGAGCTTCATCAGGTTTTCCAGCTCGCGGTGGGCCACTTCCTGATCGGGCGCGGCGTTATGTTCGTCGGACAGGAAATCGAGCAGGCTCGAACCCGGGTCGAGATCGAACGGCGTATCCAGCGAGGTGGTATGTTCATTGAGTGCCAGCACGTCCTGCACCTCGTCCGGCGTCTTGCCGAGCAGGTGGGCGATGTCCTCGAGGCTGGCGTCGCGGCCGTCGGTGCCACCTTTTTCAAGATGACGCTTGGCGCGCAGGACCTGGTTGAGCTCGCGAATGACGTGCACCGGCAATCGCACGGTGCGCGCCTGATTCATGATCGCGCGCTCGATGCTCTGGCGAATCCACCAGGTGGCATAGGTTGAGAAACGGAAACCGCGCGTCGGATCGAACTTCTCGATCGCATGCATCAGACCGAGGTTGCCTTCCTCGATCAGGTCGAGCAGTGGCACGCCGCGGTTCAGGTAGCCCTTGGCGATGCTGACCACGAGCCGCAGATTGCGCTCGATCATCACCTGGCGGGCCGAGAAATCGCCGCCCTTGGCCAGCGTCGAGAAATGCAGTTCCTCGGGCGCGGAGAGCAGCGGCTTGATGCTGATGCGATTGAGATAGTGCTGGACCGTATCGGCGGCCAGTTCCGTATGCAGGACGGTGCGGAAGTCGTCAGGCTCGGCAGCGGCTTCGCTGCTGCCCTCTTCCTCGTCGTCCTCGGATTCCTCGTCGTCTTCGTCGTGATCGGCGTCGTCGGCGCTTATCTCGGCATTGCGCCGGCTGGCGCGCGATACGGGCGCGATAGGTTCGTCAGCCACCGGCACCATGTCGGATGCCGGGTCGGCTTCCACCTCGAACACTCCGGTGGCGACATCGTCATCGGGTTGCGTTGCCACACCAGCCTTTCCTTCCGGCTGCTTGGGACGACGGGTCCTGCTGACAACTCCGGATGAGACAGTTTTCTGGCGTGGCATGAACCCTCACTGTGGCGGTAGATACCGCATCGGATCGACCGGTTTTCCGTTCTTTCGAACCTCGAAATGCAGCTTGACCCTGTCAGTATCACTGTTACCCATTTCGGCAATCTTCTGGCCCTTGCGGACCGTTGACTGCTCTGCCACCAGCACCTTGTCGTTGTAACCGTAGGCGGTGAGATACGTGTCGTTGTGTTTGATGATGACAAGATTCCCGTAGCCGCGCAAGGGGCCTACGTGAATCACCCTACCCTCATCCGCGGCCAGCACGGCATCGCCTTTCTTGCCGGCAATATCGATGCCTTTGTTGCCTTTATCGTCAAATTTACCGATCAACTGGCCGCTGGCCGGCCAGCCCAGGCGAATGTCGCCCGCCGGGGCCGACGCGGCACCCGATGCCGCGGCAACGGCCGGGGCAGCAGCGGCGGCCGGAGCAGCAGCCGGCGGCGTGGAAGATGCACTCATCGGCGTACCCACGGGGCGCGCCGCGTCAATCGGCTGCGACTGGACGGTACCCGGCGCCACCGGCACCGTAGCCACGCCCGGCGCGGCGTTCACGTCGGCACTCGGCGGCACCACGCGCAGCAGCTGTCCCACCTCGATCTGGTTCACATTGGCCATGTTGTTCCAGGCCGCCACGTCGCGGTACGACTGGCCGTTTTCCAGCGCGATACGGTAAAGCGTATCGCCACGCTTGACCCGATAGTATCCGGGCGGTGCCGGTTCGGTGGACGCCGCCGCCGGCTGGGCTGTGCCGCCGGAAGTACGATCCACCACCGGGGCGGGCATTGGGGAGTTGGCGCAGGCGGCCAGCACGGCCGCGCACGCCAGAATGCTCAGATGTTGTCCGACTCGTGTGAAATTCTTCTGATTCACGATGTTGTGCATAGTTCGACTCAGATGGTGCCCGATTTTAAGGGCACAAAGAAAACGGCTTCAAGCGCGGTTCTGTGAAATCGATGCCGATTGAGGCGCTCGATCAGCAGCAGCTGCTGCGTCACCGTTTGACCGGCCGCGCCATTGCCAGGTGTCACCACCGGCGCAATCAGACGCCCGCCGATCGCCAATTGTTCCAGCAGGGCTTGCGGCACTTCCATACCGGCCGCCGCGAGGATAATCGACGAGAAAGGCGCCGCCTGCGGCAAACCCAGCATGCCGTCGCCGTAATGCAGGCGGATGTTCGGCACGCGCAGCGGGCGCAGGTTGGCCTTGGCTTGTTCGTGTAGCGGACGAATCCGTTCGATAGAGAACACTTCCTGGGCACAGAGGCTCAACACGGCAGCCTGATACCCGCAGCCGGTGCCGATCTCCAGCACGCGCTCGAGCGGCTGGTCCGGCGTCATGCCTTCGCGCAGCAACTCGATCATGCGAGACACGACCGACGGTTTGGAAATGGTCTGCTGATGCCCGATCGGCAGCGCGGCGTCTTCATACGCCTGCGATGCCAATCCCGGCTCCATGAACAGGTGGCGCGGCACCGTTGCGATAGCGCTCAGCACGCGTTCGTCACGAATGCCTCCGGCGCGCAGGCGCGAAGCCAGCGCCGCGCGTGCACGATCCGACGCCATGCCGCCACCGCCGGCGGCAGCCGCCGATGTACGCGCCTCCACGGCGCTGCCCGGCGCGGGTGGTGCGGCCGGTGGCGCGGCAGGTTTGCGCGGCTTGGCGGTGGCCGGCGCCGGCGCGGCGGCCGCGCGCTTGCCTACCGCCGGTAATCCGGCAGTACGCGCAGGCGCGGGCTTGCGTTCAACCACCGCATCGAGCGGTAGCGGAAAGCGGGATCGGCGCGGCGTGGAACTCATTTCAGGTACGGCGCAAGGACAAAGGGAATCACGACGATGCCATCGGATGCGCCACAGGCGCGGCGATCGCAATTGAACGACTGAGGCGCGCGCGGCGATGACACGCTCACCCCAGCCACTGCTCGATCTGTTCGAGCTGGCCGCGATGCGTCAGGTCCAGCTGCAACGGTGTCAGAGAGACATAGCCATTGGCGGTGGCGTGGAAGTCCGTGCCTTCGCTCGCATCGCGCGCGTCGCCAGCCGGGCCGATCCAATAAATGGGATCGCCGCGCGGATTCACCTGCTGGATGACGGGCTGCGACGGATGCCGCTTGCCCAGCCGCGTGGCGCGCTGCCCCTTGATATGCTCGTACGGCAGGTTTGGGATATTGACGTTCAGCAGGAACGGCTCGCGCGGCGGTTTCGCAATCACGTGCTCGACGATCTCGCGCGCCACGCGCGCGGCGGCGTCCAGATGCTCCCAGCCGTGGTGAACCTGGGAAAACGCAATCGACGGAATGCCGAACAGGTAGCCTTCGATGGCCGCGGCGACCGTGCCCGAGTACAGCACGTCCTCGCCCATGTTCTGGCCCTGGTTGATGCCGGAGACCACCAGGTCTGGCCGATCATCGAGCAGGCCGGTCAGTGCCACGTGCACGCAGTCGGTTGGCGTGCCATTGATGTAACGGAAACCCTTCTGCACGCCCTCGCGCGCCTCGTAGACGGAAAGCGGACGCTGCAGGGTCAGCGAATTCGAGGCGCCGCTATGATTCTGTTCCGGGGCGATCACGGTCACGCGCGCCAAAGGCGCGAGCGCTGCATGCAGGACGGCGAGTCCCGGCGCAAGGTAACCGTCATCGTTGGCGAGAAGGATATGCATGGCCGCGATTGTACCTGAGCAAGGGGCCGTCGGAGGCACCACGGATGCACCGAAGCGGGGACAATCCGGGCCAGACATGCGTCGCCCGAATAGGTGACATGCAACGATTTGTTCCAGCAGAACGATCGTGCTTTTCTTGCGATACACTTGCCCGACGTTGTCCGCGGCCGCCCTCGCCGTTCCTGCCGCGCAGACACCGGCAATATCACATCACACATGGGAGACACGATGAAAGCCGTACTGTGCAAAGCCTGGGGCCCGCCCGATTCCCTGTCGCTGGAAACGCTGCCCGACCTGGTGCCGGGCGAAGGCGAAGTCGTCATCGACGTCAAGGCCGCCGGCGTGAACTTCCCCGACGTGCTCATCATCCAGAACAAATATCAGGCCAAGCCCGAGCTGCCGTTTTCGCCGGGTTCCGAACTGGCCGGCGTGGTCAACGCGGTTGGCGCGGGTGTCACACATGTGAAACCGGGCGACAAGGTCATTGCCTACCTGGGCAATGGCGCATTCGCGACGCAGGCCAAGGCGCCCGCCAAGGCCGTGGTGCCGATGCCACCCGGTATCGACTTCGACGTGGCCGCGGCGTTCACGCTGACCTACGGCACGTCGCACCATGCGGTGGTGGACCGCGGCGAACTCAAGGCCGGCGAGACCATGCTGGTGCTTGGCGCGGCCGGCGGCGTGGGCCTGGCAGCTATCGAAATCGGCAAGGCGATTGGCGCGCGCGTGATTGCCGCGGCATCCACCGATGAAAAGCTCGCCGTGTGCAAGGAACACGGCGCCGACGCCGTGATCAACTACACCACCGAAGATCTGCGCGAGCGCGTCAAGGCCCTGACGGACGGCAAGGGCCCGGACGTGATCTACGATCCGGTGGGCGGCATCTATGCCGAACCGGCGTTCCGATCGATCGCCTGGCGCGGCCGCTACCTGGTGGTAGGTTTCGCCAATGGCGAGATTCCGAAGATGCCGTTGAACCTTGCGCTGCTCAAGGGTGCGTCGCTGGTGGGCGTGTTCTGGGGTGACTTTGCCCGGCGCGAGCCGAAGGCCAATCAGGCCAATATGGCGCAGATGCTCGGCTGGATGAAGGAAGGCAAGATCCGCCCGCATATCTCGGCACGGTATCCGCTGGACCAGGCGCCGCAGGCGCTGAAGGACATGGAAGCACGGAAGGTGACCGGGAAGATCGTGATCACGCCGTAAGCGCCGTTCTTCGCTTGCTCTACCCTTCTCTCCCGTGCGCGGGAGAGAAGTTCGGGGAGAGGGAAATGCGGTGCTGCTTGCCGATTTCCGTAGCTTGAACCTCAGCAGCCTCTCCCCCGCCCTCCGATTCAGACTCGGACGATCAAAGCTTCTCCGTCTCTCCGCTCTTCGGCTGCCACTTCATCAGCCGCTTTTCCCCCGTCGTCACCATCCAGTCGAGTACCAGCGCGAACGCCGTCAGCACGACGATCCCGGCAAACACGGTGTTGATATCGAACGTGCCTTCGGCTTGCAGGATCAGGTAGCCCACACCGCGCGCGGAACCAAGGTATTCGCCCACCACCGCGCCCACGAACGCAAGACCCACCGACGTATGCAGCGACGAGAACACCCAGCTCGTGGCGCTCGGCAGGTACACGTGGCGCAGCAGTTGCTGCTTGTTGGCGCCGAGCATGCGCGCGTTGGCCAGCACCACCGGGCTGACTTCCTTCACGCCCTGGTAGACGTTGAAGAAGACGATGAAAAACACCAGCGTCACGGCCAGCGCCACCTTCGACCAGATGCCGAGGCCGAACCAGACCGCGAAGATCGGCGCCAGAATCACGCGCGGCATCGAGTTGGCAGCCTTGACGTAGGGGTCCAGCACCGCCGACGTGAACGGGCTCAGCGCCAGCCACAGACCGACGCCCAGCCCGGCCACGGTACCGATGCCGAAGGCCAGCACGGTTTCCAGCAGCGTCACGCCAAGGTGGATGTAGATATCGCGTTCGACGATGAACCAGTTCCAGATGCGCTGGGCCACCATCAGCGGTTCGCCAAAGAAAAACGCCACCTGCTCGGAGCGCGTGGCCATGTGCCACACGACCAGGATGATGACCAGGAGCAGCAGCTGCCAGACGCGCAGCATGCCTTTGGAATCAGCACGAAAAGCCATGATCTTGTAGTTGTCCGGTCCGTTGAATCAGGCCACCTTGCGCTGCTGCGCATAGCCCTTGAGCACTTCTTCGCGCAGCACGTCCCAGATGGCGGCGTGCAGCTCGACAAAGCGCGGATGGTTGCGGATTTCGGCCACATCGCGCGGGCGCGGCAGGTCGATCGTGAACTCGCCAATCGGATGCGTGCCCGGCCCCGCCGACAGCACCATCACGCGGTCGCTCATGGCAATGGCTTCGTCCAGGTCGTGCGTGATGAACAGCACGGCCTTGCGCTTGGCGGCCCAGAGGTCGAGCACTTCGTTTTCCATCAGCTGGCGGGTCTGGATGTCCAGCGCCGAGAACGGTTCATCCATCAGGATGATGTCCGGGTCCATCACCAGCGTCTGCGCCAGGCTCACACGCTTGCGCATGCCGCCCGAGAGCTGGTGCGGATAGCGGTCGCCAAACCCGCCCAGACCCACGCGGCGCAGCCATTCCTCGCCCTGCGCCTCGGCCTCCGCGCGCGGCATGCCACGAAACTCCAGGCCGGCGATCACGTTGTCCAGCGCGCTGCGCCACGGCATCAGCGCCTCGGCCTGGAACATGTAGCCGGCGCGCTTGTTGATGCCTTTGAGCGGCTCGCCAAAGACGCGCACATCGCCGGTGGACGGCTCCAGCAGTCCGGCCGCTACGTTCAGCAGCGTGGACTTGCCGCAGCCAGTGGGCCCGACCACGGAAAGGAATTCGCCGGGCTGGATGGACATCGTGACATCGCGCACGGCGGTATAGCGCTGCGCGCGGTCTTCGCGCGAGACGAAGGTGCAGGTCACGTTTTCAAGGGAAAGTGCAGGCGTGCTCATGACGGCATGACTCTGAAACGTTTCGCCCGCCGGGCGGCGTGCGCGCGGCGGGCGATGGGGTACCCCGAAGGGACGGAATGCTTACTTGTACTTGGCGTTGGCCTTCTGCACGAACGTGTTCGTGAACGTGCCGTCAAGCTTGATCGTCTTGCCCTTGAGGTCCGCATCGAACTGCTGCAGCGTGTTCAGGGCCGTCTTGGGGCCATCGGCCGGCATCACGCCATCGGGCGAGATCGCTTCCTTGACCTTGTCCCAGGCAGCCAGATACAGCGCGCGATCACCCAACAGGTAGCTTTCCGGCACAGTCTTGACGATGTCCGACGGGCCAGCCTTCTGCAGCCACTTCAACGCACGCACCATTGCATTGGTCAGCGCCTGGGTGGTGTTCGGGTTCTGCTCGATGAACTTGGTCGACGCATACAGGCAGCCCGACGGCATGTTGCCGCCGAACACCGACTGCGTTTCCTTCAGCGTGCGCGTATCGGAGGCGATCTTCACCTCGTCCTTCTGCGTCAGCATCGAGATGACCGGGTCCAGGTTGGCCATCGCGTCGATCTGGCCCGAGCGCATCGCGGCTACCGCGCCCGCGCTGGCGCCCACGCCGATGAACGACACGTCGGACGGCTTCAGGCCAGCCTTGGCCAGCACGAAGTTGGCCATCATGTTGGTCGACGAACCCGGCGCGGTCACGCCGATCTTCTTGCCCTTCAGGTCGGCGATCGACTTGAAGTTGGGCATGGTCTTGTTCGACGTCACCAGTACGATCTGCGGCGCACGGCCCTGCAGCACGAATTCCTGGTAGTGCTGGCCCTTGGCCTGCAGATTGATCGTGTGCTCGTACGCACCCGACACCACGTCGGCGCTGCCGCCCACCACTGCCTGCAGCGCCTTGGCGCCGCCGGCAAAGTCGACGACCTCCACGTCGAGGCCCTCTTCCTTGAAGTAGCCCAGCCGCTCGGCAATGGTCAGCGGCAGGTAGTAGAACAGGTTCTTGCCACCCACGGCGATGGTGACTTTCGTCTTCTCGGGCTTGCCCTGCGCAAAGGCGCTGCCGAACGTGAACCAGCCGGCCAGGAACAGCGCCAAGGCAATCAGCAACTGCTTCCAGAAAGGTTTGTTGTACATATTGCTCTCCTGCCTTTTCTACTTCTGTTTGAATGCGGGCGCGGCGTACCGACGCACAAAAGCCGGGACGCCGCCCAAGCGGCTCCCGGCGATGCTACCGGACGCGGTCAAAACCCGCATCGGGATCAACACCTAATGTCAGCACAATGAGAGAAAGCGCGCAGGGCGGCGATGCTAACGCCCCGCCCTTTCAAACAGCTTGCCCGCCCGTTACTCGGCGTGGATGTTCGCGGACTTGATCACCTTGGCCCAGCGTTGCAGTTCGGCCTTCTGGTACTGGTCCAACTGCTGCGGGTTCATGTACTTCGCTTCGGCGCCCAGCTCCTCGGCCTTCTTGCGGAAGGCTTCGGTCTTCATGATCTTCTCGATCTCGGCGGTCAGCTTGTCCACCACGGCCTTGGGCGTGCCGGCCGGGGCGTACATCGCAAACCACGACGATACGTCGAGGTCGGGGTAGCCCGCCTCAGGCGCCGACGGTACGTCCTTGAGGCTTTCCAGGCGCGACTTGCTGGTCACCACCAGCGGACGCAGCTTGCCGGCGGCGATATGGCCCATCAGCGGCGGCGGCGTGGTGATCGTCATGTCGACGTTGCCGCCCAGCAGGTCGGTCATGGCCGGGCCGGTGCCCTTGTATGGCACGTGCGTGATCTGGATGCCGGCCATCTGGTTCAGCAGTTCGGTCGATACGTGCTGCAGTGAACCGTTACCCGACGACGCATAGTTGAGCTTGTTCGGATTGGCCTTGGCGTATGCCACCAGTTCCTTGAGCGATTTGACCGGCAGGCTCGGACGCACCACCAGCACCTGCGGGGCCGACAGCAGGTTGGCCACGGGCTGGAAGTCCTTGACCGGGTCCCACGACGTCTTGGTCAGCAGCGGCGTGATCACGTGGTAGCCCGAGTACTGCACCAGAAGCGTGTAGCCGTCCGGCTTGGCGCGCTGCACGTTCTGCGCGGCGATCGTGCCGTTGCCGCCCGGCTTGTTGTCGACCACGACCGACTGGCCCAGCGCCTTCGACAGCGGCTCCGAGATCAGCCGTGCGGCCAGGTCGGTAGTACCGCCGGCGGCCGCCGATACCACCAGCATGATCGGACGATTGGGATAGGCGCCGTCCTGGGCTTGCGCGGTCACAGCGAAAGTCAGGCCGACAGCGGCCAGCGCGGCGCAGGCGCCGGTGAGGTTGCGTTTCATGGTTGTCTCCGTATGTCTTATTAGGGGACCTGAAAATCCGAAAAACCGAAATTCCGAAAAACCGAAAATCCTGTCGATCGACTTCCCTCTTCCGCGTACCGGAGAGGGAAGAAAAAAAACCGTGGCGACGCTACTTGTTATGCGTTCGCAAAAAACTCGGCCATCCACGCGGGCGGCTGGTGCGTGCGCAGGCGCGGGCCGGCGCGCAGCAATTGGCTGGGCACGTCGCGCTGCACGAGTTCGGAAACACCGCCCACCACGTTCAGCAGCGCGGCAAGATCGACGCCGGTATCGACGCCCATCGACGCGAACATATGCACCAGTTCTTCTGTACTGACATTACCGCTGGCGCCGGGCGCGTACGGGCAACCGCCCAGGCCGCCAGCCGCCGCATCGAAGCGCGTCACGCCGGTCTGCCAGGCCGCGATGGCATTGGCCAGGCCCATGCCGCGCGTGTTATGCAGATGGATGGTCAGGCCGACGTCCGGCAGCGCGCGCTGGAACGTCTGGCACACGGCGGCCACCTGATTCGGATAGGCCATGCCCGTGGTGTCGCACAACGTGATGCCGGCCGCGCCGGCATCGGCAAACGATTGCGCGAGCGCCATGACATCGGCTTCACTGACATCGCCCTCGAACGGGCAGCCGAACACGGTGGACAGCGAGATGTTGACCGGCACGCCAGCCTTGCCGGCCTCGTCGATCATTGCCAGCAATTGCGCCTTCGACTGTTCGCGCGTCATGCGCAGATTGGCGCGGTTATGTGTCTCGCTGGACGACATCACCAGGTTCACTTCGTCCGGATGGCACGACAGCGCACGCTCCAGCCCCCGCAGATTCGGCACCAGCACCGTGTAGCGCACGCCGGGCACGCGCTCGATCTGATGCATCACGGCCTCGGCATCGGCCAGCGCGGGAATTGCGCGGGCCGACGTGAACGACGTGGCCTCGATCCGCGCAAAGCCGCAATGGGCCAGCGCGTTGACAAAGGCGACCTTGCCCTCGGTGGGCACGACGAACGGCTCGATCTGCAGGCCGTCGCGCGGCGCCACTTCGTTGATTTCGATCTTCGCCGGTCCGGCCAGCGGATGGTTCTGGGCACTCATGCAATCACTCCACGGGCACGCAGGTCGGCAATGGCCGCCGCGTCGAAGCCGGCCTGCGCCAGCACGTTGTCGGTATGCTCGCCCAGCGTGGGCGCACGGTCGTGGATGGCGCCGGGATTCCCCGACAGCTTCGGGATGATGCCCGGTACTTCCACGCTCAGGCCCTTGGCGGACGTCACCGTTTCGATGACTTCGCGGGCGCGGTAGTGCGGATCTTCGGCGATGTCCTTGACGGTGTAGATGCGGCCGGACGGCACATCGGCGCCGCGCAGCACTTCGAGCGCCGACGCCACGGTCTGCGTGCGGGTCCACTCGGCAATCGCGGCATCGATCTCGTCCACGCGCTTCACGCGGCCGTCGTTACGCGCCAGGTCCGGGTCCTCGCCCAGGTCTTCGCGCCCCATCGCCGCCATCAGGCGCTTGAAAATCGCATCGCCGTTCGCGGCAATCAGCACGTAATCGCCGCAGCCGCATGGATAGGCATTGGACGGCGCGATACCGGGCAGCGCGCCACCCGCCGGCTGGCGCACGGCGCCAAACGCGGAGTATTCCGGCAGCAGGCTTTCGCTGAGGTTGAACAGCGACTCGTAGAGCGCCACGTCGATGACCTGGCCGACGCCGCCGCGCGCATCGCGTTCGTAGAGCGCCAGCAGCACGCCCAATGCGCCGTGCAGGCCCGCGATGGTGTCCCCCAGCGACAGTCCGGCGCGCACCGGCGGGCGCCCCGGTTCACCGGTCAGGTGACGCAGACCACTCATGGCCTCGGCCACCGCCGCAAAGCCCGGTTCGTCGCGCTTCGGGCCGGTCTGGCCGTAGCCCGACACGCGCAGCATGATCAGCTTGGGGTTGGCCGCGTGCAGCACATCCCAGCCCATGCCCCACTTTTCCATCGTGCCCGGGCGGAAGTTTTCGATCAGGACGTCGGCCTCGGCAGCCAGCTTGCGCACCAGGGCCTGCCCTTCTGGCTGGCGCAGGTCGATCGCGATCGACTCCTTGTTGCGTGACTGGGCTTCCCACCAGACCGAGGTGTCGTCGTGCAGCATGCGCCATTTGCGCAGCGGATCGCCCTGTCCGGGCGGCTCGACCTTGACCACATGCGCGCCGAAGTCCGCCAGGGTCTTGGCGGCAAAGGGGCCGGCAATCAGCTGGCCCAGTTCCAGGACCTTGATGCCGTTGAGAATCTGTTGCGCCATGTTGGAAGTGTCTCCGTGAATCTGACCCGTATCTGGGAATTGGCTTTGTTTCGACGGAGTGTGCTACAGCGCGGGGTGATGCGGAATCGGCATTCCGGAAAGCGGGTTTTCTCGGAATGCGAAAGATTGGGGCTAACCCTGACGGGGGGATGGGTCAACTTCAGCGCCGGCGATGCCGTTATTCGTGGGCAAACTCCCAGGGGTGTTTCGCCCCGCCACCCTCCACAGCGGCCCCCGACGCCATGCGATTTCCCCGCCTTTGCCGGATTCTCTGCGCCGCCTGTGCCTGCCTGGCATCGACCGTTGCGCTCGCGCAGAGCACCACCATCGTGCTGTATTCGGAGGCTGGCCAGCGGCCGCAGTCGTACGAGGAAAACGGCACGCCCAAAGGCGCATACATCGACAACCTGCAGCGCGTGCTCAGGCGGATGCCGCCTGAATTCAAGGTCGAGATCCGCTTTGCGTCCTGGGCGCGCACCGTGGAAGAGGCCCGCAACGGCAACAGCGCGGGCATCCTGGGGGTCTACTACCGGCCCAAGGAACGGCCGTTCCTGAATCATTCGAAGCCGTTCTACTCCGAGGACGTGGCGGTGCACTGCAACCGCGACGCGATTGCCGGCCGCACCTTTCACACCTATCCGGACGACTTCGCCGGCCTGAAGTTCGGCAACCAGCGCAGCTATCTGGCTCCCGGGCCGCGTTTCTTCGAGTTTGCCCGCGAAGGCAAGATCGAAATCGTCGAAGGTCACGAATTCCACGACCTCGTCAAGAAGATGCTGGTTGGGGAGATCGACTGCGTGGTCAACCCGAGCGCCGTCATCAACGAGGCGCTGGTCGCACTCGAAGCGCGCGGCCTGCCCGAGCGCATGCGCTACAAGTCCAGGCGCGTGCTGAATATCCGTACCGAGACCGTCCATATTGGCTTCAGCAAGAAATACGAGGAAACGCATCCGGAACTCGCCCGGTTCCGCCTGCTGTTCAACAAGGCGGCGGATGAATAGAATCCTTCCCTGAATCCTTCAGGATCGAGCCCTTCATGCCACTGCTGCCACCGGTTCATTCGATCCGGAACAGGATGATCGTGCTGTTCATCGTTGTCACCACGACAACGCTTGGGGCCTTTGCCGCGCATCGCCAATGGCAGTTGCACCAGGAACTTGAACACCGCTTCGAGCGGGCGCGCGCGGAAATCATGGAAGGTCTGGGGCAAAGCCTGGCCGAACCGGCCTGGGCGCTCAACGTCGGCATCCTGCGCAGCCGGCTCGAAGGGACGCTGGTGCATCCGGAAGTTTCCGAGGCCTGCATGTTCTCGCCCGACCGCAAGGAAGCCTATGCCACCGCCGGGCATCCCGCCGCGCCGGGCCGGGCGGCCTGCACCGCGGCCGGCCCGAACGACGTGCTGAGCGAGGTGCAGATCTATCCGCCGGCCAATATCGACGCCGCGCGCCGGGAGCAGGCCATCGGCACCGCTGTCATCCGGTTTTCACACGACCCCATGCACAAGGCGTTGCGCAAGGCGATGATCCAGGGCGTGACCGAAGTGGCCGCCATCGACGTGGTGCTGGTGCTGCTGCTGACGTTCGGCCTGCGCATGGTGTTCCGCCCGCTGGAGCATCTGCAGCGCGCGCTGTTCCAGCTGGCTTCCAGCCACGGCGACGAACCCGACGAGCTGTCGCGGCTAGGCCGGACCGAGTTCGATAGCGTGATCGACGGGTTCAACCAGGTGCTGCGCAAACTCAAGCTGATCATCGCCGAACGGACCGAAGCCGAACTGACGGTACGCGCCGCGATCCAGCGCAGCCACGAAGCGTTTGCGCAGATCCAGGCTACCCAGGCGGAGCTGGTCGAGAAAAATTTACAACTCGAAGCGCTATCCAAGACCGACCAGCTGACCGGCGTCTTCAACCGCCGCCACCTCGACGCCGTACTGATCAGCGAACTCGAACGCCATCGCCAGGATGGCAGCCTGTTTTCCATCATCCTGATCGACGTGGACCGCTTCAAATCCATCAATGACAATCACGGCCACCAGATCGGCGACCGGGTACTGGTGGAACTGGCCGAGCGCATCCTCGAAGCCACGCGCGACGCCGATACCGTAGGCCGCTGGGGCGGCGAGGAATTCCTGATCATCTGCCCCGATACCAGCCCACAGGCCGCCGTGCAGTTTGCCGAACGGCTGCGCCGTACGGTGTCGGAGCGGCATTTTCCTGTGACGGGCGCGATGACGGCGAGCCTTGGCGTGGCCAGCGTGCAGACGGGAGACACGATCCACGGCATGATCTCGCGCGCCGATCAGGCACTATATCGTGGCAAGAAAAACGGGCGGGATCGGGTCGAATATGCCGACGAGGGCGTGACGACGCCGTAGGTCAGAACGGCGCGCGTTCGCCGCAAAGATGGGTGATCAGCAGCCTTGCCGAAACCGTCAGCCCGGCTGGATCACGCATGCCGATCAGCAACGACCGGCGCGCCCAGGCATCGCGCAATCCCACCAGAGACAAACCCATCGACTTCACGTGCGGTTCGGCCGCGATGCGCGGCAGCACGCCGACGCCCAGCCCCGCCATCACCATGCGGCACATCGCATCGAAGCTGCGCACCTGGATACGCAGGCGGAACTGGCGTTCGAGCCGGCTGCTTTCCTCCAGCAGTCGCGCGGCCAGCGAAGTCACCTGCGGCAGACTGACAAAGTCGTATTCGAGCGCATCGGCGTAGTGCACCGGCCCGTTTTGTGCGAGCGGGTGGCCCGGCGGCGTGATGATGACGAGTTCGTCCTGTCGGTACTCCACCGTGACCAGCCCGGTGCACGGCGTGCGGTCGGCAAAAATTCCCACATCGGCACGGTTTTCCATCAGCGCGGCGACGATATCGCTGCTGTTGTGCTCTTCGAGTTCGATGCGGATGGTCGGATGCTGGCGCATGAACTGCGCCAGATCGTCGGGCAGGAACTGGGTAATCGCCGACGTGTTCGCGCAGACGCGCACCTGGCCACGCACCCCCGAGGCGTAGTCGGACATCACGCCCGCCATGCGTTCCACGTCCTGCAGAATCGTCAGCGCATGGTGAAAGCAAGCCTGCCCAGCTTCGGTCAGCTGCACCCCGGCCGCATGGCGGAAGAACAGCGGCGCGCCGACAGCCGTTTCCAGGTCAGAAATCCGTTTGCTGGCGGCCGCCACGGCCAGATGCGACTGCCGTGCGCCAGCGGAGATGCTGCCCTGCCGGGCGACGGCGACGAACAGGCCAAGCGTGACAAGGTCGAAGCGCGCCAGGTTCATGGTCAGAGTGTGCGGCGGTCCATCACGGCGCGGGCGATGGTGCCCGCGTCGACGTATTCGAGTTCGCCACCCACCGGCACGCCGCGCGCCAGGCGCGACACCTTCAGCCCACGCGCCTTCAGCATTTCGCCGATGTAGTGCGCGGTGGCTTCGCCTTCGCTGGTGAAATTGGTGGCAACGATCACCTCCGTGGCCGGGCCGCCGTACTCGGGATCGGTGGCGCGCGCCAGCAGGCGATCAAGATGAATTTCCTTCGGGCCAATGCCATCGAGCGGCGACAGCCGCCCCATCAGCACGAAATACTGGCCGCGGTAAGTCAGCGTCTGCTCGATCATGACCTGGTCGGCAGGCGTTTCCACCACGCAGAGCAGCGAGGCGTCGCGGTCAGGGTCGCGGCACGTCTCGCAGATCTCCTGCTCGGTGAACGTATTGCAGCGCTCGCAATGGCGAATGCCATCGGCGGCCCCGCGCAGGGCGTCGCCCAGCTTGCGAGCGCCGTCGCGGTCGTGCTGCAACAAGTGATACGCCATGCGCTGGGCCGATTTCGGCCCCACGCCGGGTAGCACCTTGAGCGCCTCGATCAGCGCCTGCAGCGAGGTGGGCGGGGCCGCTCTCATGACAGCTCCGCCAGAGTCGTTCCGAGCATCAGGGCAGCGATCAGAACGGCAGCTTGAAGCCCGGGGGCAGCGGCAGGCCGGACGTCATCGAACCCATTTTTTCCTGGCTGGTTGCCTCGGCCTTGCGCACGGCGTCGTTGAACGCGGCGGCCACCAGGTCTTCCAGCAGGTCCTTGTCGTCGGCCAGCAGGCTCGGATCGATCGTCACACGCTTCACGTCGTTCTTGCAGGTCATGAGCACCTTCACGAGACCGGCGCCGGACTGGCCCTCGACCTCGATCTGGGCCAGCTGCTCCTGCATCTTCTTCATGTTTTCCTGCATCTGCTGGGCTTGCTTCATCAGCCCGGCCAGTTGACCTTTCATCATGGAATCACTCCTTGGATATGTGTGTGTTGGATTGGGCGGCGCTGCGTGACTTGTGTTCGCGCGCCCGCCTCTTGAATTCAGGCAGCGCGGGGCTGCACGGAACCAGGCACGATCTGTCCGCCGAACTCGCGCAGCAGGCCCTGTACAAACGGGTCGCGGTCGATCTCGGCCTCGGCTTCGCGCTGGCGCTCGGCGCGCGCCGCGGCATCAACGGCCGCCGCGGTATGCGTGACGGCGCCAATTTCGCATTGCACGCGCACGTCGACCTTGAAATGCTCGATGAGCGCGGTCTGCAGACGTTCGGCCACGCTGGCTTCGGCAATCGCCGCCACCGGCACGCGCAAATGCAGCGTACGGCCAACCACGCGATGCAGCTCGCTCTGGTGTGCCAGCTGCTGCGCCAGGCCCTTCAACGGCAGGCCGGCAGCCAGTGCCGGCCAGTCGCCCGTGAATACTGCCGGCGTGCCATCGTCGGCCGCGCTTGGCGCCACCGGCGGCACGGCAGGCGCCAGGGGCGTCGCTGGCACGGGTTCGGGTTCCGGCTTGCGCGCCTGCGCCGGTGCAGGCGCGGCACGACCGCCGCCACGCGGTGCGCGATCGAAACTCGCGGCTTCAAAGCCGTTGTCGTATCCGCCAAAGCTCGGGTCAAAGCCCGGATCGCTATCGTACGGGCCGATCACCGGCATGTCGGACGGCATGGACTCCCACGGCGGCACGTCGCTGCCACCGGCCGCTTCCCACGGCGGCGCCTCGGCGGACGGCTTTGCCTGCGGGGCCGGCTTGGCCGACGGGGCGGCGCGCTCGCGCACCGGCTCCGGCGCGGCCGGTGCCTGCTCGACGGCGGGCGCCGCGGCCGCAGCCTGATCGATTGGCGCGGATACCGGCGCCGTAGCGGTTGCCTGACGCCCTGCCGAAGGCGGGCGCAGCGGCTGTGCCGCCGGCCGCTGGCTTGCCACGGCGGCTGCCGCCGCACCGGCCATCGGCGGTGCACCGGCGCCGGCCGGACGGGCGGCACCCTTGCCTGCCGACGCCTGGCGCGCAGCTTCCAGCGCAGCGCGGGCCGGCGACATTGCCGTACGGCTGCTGGCCGAAGGCGCTGCCGGTGCAGCGGGAGCAGCCTGTACGGCGGGCGCTACCGGTATGGCGGGCGCGGACGCCTCACCAGATGCTGGCAACGCCACAGGGGCAACAGCAGGCGCCGGGGTTACGGGCTTTGCCATGTCCGGGGCCGGATTCGGACGCGCCTCGACCTTTGGCGCCGCTGCCGGGGTAGCAACCGGTTCGGCCACGGCCACAGGCGCAGCCGACATCGCGCGAGGCGCTGCCGCTGGCGGGTTCGCGGGACGCGGCCGTGCCACCGGCTGGCCGCCACCGCCCTGCCCACCCGCCGGTGCCGACGGGGCGGCCGACGGACGGAAGGCCAGCATCCGCAGCAGCGTCATCGTAAAGCCGGCGTATTCGTCGGGCGCCAGCGCAAGCTCGCTGCGGCCAAGGTTGGCGATCTGGTAGAACAGCTGGATTTCCTGCGCATCGAACAGGCCGGCCAGACGGCGCACGTCCTCGGCCTCGGGCCATTCGTCCTGCACCGATGCAGGCACGGCCTGCGCCAGCGCGACCTTGTGCAGCAGCGAACCCAGATCCTGCAGCGCGCCGGCAAACGACAGGCTGCGGTCCGCCATCGAGTCGGCGATGCCCAGCATCGACGCGCCATCCTCGGCGGCCAGCGCATCGAGCAACTGAACCAGATAGCTCTGGTCGATTGCCCCCAGCATGCCGCGCACGGCGTCCTCGGACACCTGCCCCGCACTGTAGGCGATGGCCTGGTCGGTCAGCGACAGCGCGTCGCGCATCGATCCGTGAGCGGCCTGCGCCAGCAGGCGCAGCGCGCTGCCATCGTGGCTGATGCCTTCCTGGCCCAGGATGTTGTCCAGGTGCGAAACGATATGCCCCGGCGGCATCTGCTTCAGGTTGAACTGCAGGCAGCGCGACAGAACGGTGACAGGGATTTTCTGCGGATCGGTGGTAGCCAGGATGAACTTGACGTGCCCAGGCGGCTCTTCCAGCGTCTTCAGCATCGCGTTGAAGGCGTGGTTGGTCAGCATGTGCACTTCGTCGATCATGTAGACCTTGAAGCGGCCGACCGTCGGCGCATAGACCGCCTTGTCGAGCAGCTGTGCCATTTCGTCGACACCGCGGTTGGACGCCGCGTCCATCTCGATGTAGTCGACGAACCGCCCGCTGTCGATCTCCTGGCAAGCCTTGCACTGCCCGCACGGCTGCGCGGTGATGCCGCCGCTGCCGTCAGCGCCGGTACAGTTGAGGGCCTTGGCCAGAATCCGGGACAACGTGGTCTTGCCAACGCCCCGCGTGCCGGTGAACAGGTAGGCGTGATGCAGCCGTTGCTGTTCCAGCGCATGCGTGAGCGCGCGCACCACGTGCTCCTGGCCGACCAGCGTGGTGAAATCCCGTGGGCGCCATTTGCGCGCTAGAACTTGATAACTCATGGCGGCGATTGTAGCAAAAGGCGGACCTGAAATTTCGGAACCGGGCGGACAAATCCCCGTCAGTCCACCCCCACGAACCCGCCCGTCTGGTGGGCCCACAGGCGTGCGTAGAGTCCGCCGCGTGCCAGCAGTTCCGCATGGGTGCCGGTCTCGGCGATATGGCCGCCGTCCAGCACCACCAGCCGGTCCATCCGGGCGATCGTCGACAGCCGGTGGGCAATGGCGATCACGGTCTTGCCCGCCATCAGCGCCTCCAGGCTTTCCTGGATGGCCGCCTCGACCTCCGAGTCCAGCGCCGACGTTGCCTCGTCGAGGATCAGGATCGGTGCGTCCTTGAGCAGCACCCGGGCAATGGCGATGCGCTGCCGCTGGCCGCCAGACAGCTTCACGCCACGCTCGCCCACCAGCGCCGCAAGCCCCCGGTTGCCGTGCGTATCCACAAGATCCCCGATGAAATCGTCGGCCTTGGCCCGGCGCAGTGCCTCGTGCAGCTCCGCGTCGGTGGCATCGGGCCTGCCATAGCGCAGGTTGTCCCCGATCGACCGGTGCAGCAACGACGTATCTTGCGTCACCATCCCGATCTGGGCGCGCAGGCTTTCCTGCGTGACGCCGGCCACGTCGTGCCCATCGATCAGGATCCGGCCCGTTTCCACGTCATAAAGGCGCAGCAGCAGATTTACCAGCGTGGACTTTCCGGCGCCCGACGGCCCCACCAGGCCGATCTTCTCGCCTGGCCGAACTGTCAGATTGACGTTTTCGATCACGCCCCCGCCCTTGCCATAGTGGAAGCCGACGGCATCGAAGCGGACCTCGCCCCGCGTGATCGCCAGCGGCTGCGCGTCCGGGTGGTCCAGTACGCGCCGTGGCATGGCAATCGTCGTCATGCCGTCCTGCACCTGGCCAATGTTGTCGAAGATGCCGTTGACCACCCACATGATCCAGCCGGACATATTGCTGATTCGGATGACAAGCCCGGTCGCCAGCGCAATGGCACCCGTACTGACGATGCCGGCATTCCATAGCCACAGCGCCACACCGGTGGTGCCGGCGATCATCGCCCCGTTCATGGCCGTGACCGTGACATCCATCGCGCTAATCGTGCGCCCGGCCATGCGGTTCCGGTAGGTCTGCTCGGCCATTGCTTCGCGCGCGTAGTCTTCCTCGCCGCGCGTATGCGCGAACAGCTTGAGCGTCGTGATGTTGGTGTAGCCGTCGACGATACGGCCCATCAGCTGCGAACGGGCTTCGGTGGCGCGCACCGAGCGCTCTTTTACGCGGGGCGTGAAAAACAGCATCGCGGCGACGAAGCACGCAATCCAGATCAGCAGCGGGATCATCAGCCGCCAGTCGGCCTGGGCAAACAGCAGCAGCGACGTGGACGCGTAGATCAGCACATGCCACAGCGCATCCACGGCCTGCACGGCCGAGTCGCGCAGCGAGAAGCCGGTCTGCATGATCCGCTGCGCAATGCGTCCCGCGAAATCGCTCTGGAAGAACGACAGGCTCTGCTTGAGCACGTACCTGTGGTTCTGCCACCGGATCATGTTGGCCAGATTCGGATTGATGATCTGATGCACGAGCACATCGTGCAGCCAGACCATCAGCGGCCACAGGAACAGCGCGACGAACGCCATCCACAGCAACTCGTTGCGGTGGCGCGCGAAGAAACCGCCGTCGGGAGATTCCCGCGCCAGGTCGACCAGCCGGCCCAGAAACGTGAACAGCGACACTTCCACCAGCGCGCCGACAAACCCTACGATCAGCAGCGCCGCAAAAACGCCCCAGACCTCGCGCAGGAAGTAGGCGTAGAAGCGCCAGACGCTGTCAGGCGGCTGCGTGTCGGGAAGCCCGCGAAACGGATCGATCAGTCTTTCCAGGCGGCGGATAAGCATCGGCTGTCCTCGTCGGCAGACATCAAACCGGTGATGATACGCCCATGAAAAAGCCCCGCCGGAAGGCGGGGCTTATGGGGTGACTGCCCTTCCCCTGAACGCGGGAAAGACGGCCAGCGGCATGCGTCAGTGAATCACCATCAACGTGAACGGATGCACGTAGGCCTGCAGCGTCACGAACAGGCCAACCAGGATGGCCAGCACGATCGAATGGAAGAACACGTAGCGCAGGATCTCGCCTTCGTGGCCGTACCACTTGGTAGCGGTGGACGCCACGACGATCGATTGCGCATCGATCATCTTGCCCATCACGCCACCGGAGCTGTTGGCCGCGGCCATCAGCGTCGGCGACAGGCCCAGTTGCTCGGCTGTGGTCTTCTGCAGGCCGCCGAACAGCACGTTCGACGCCGTGTCGGAGCCGGTCAGTGCCACGCCCAGCCAGCCCAGCATCGTACCGAACAGCGGGTACAGCACGCCGGTCTGCGCAAACGCCAGGCCCAGCGTGGCGTCCAGGCCCGAGTAGCGGGTCAGGTAGCCGATACCGAACATCGCGCAGATGGTCAGCAGCGAATAGCGCACGAGCTTGATGGTTTCCCAGTATTCCTTGAACAGGCGCGGAATCGAGT
>DAIOET010000031.1:0-24439 GCA_036746135.1 Cupriavidus sp. | reverse complement strand
CAGAGCCACGTTACGCCGCGTGCACCAGAAAGGGGGGTGTTTTCCATCACCCTCGTCACGGCGACGCCTGAAAACCGGAATCCCCGGACGCCCGGCGCCCCGTCAATATGGCGGCGGCGGAATCGTCACGGGGGATTCCTGAAAGCGGCGTCCGCACAACCCGTGGCTGCCGGTAAAGCACGTTTACCGTGCCTTTTCGGGCCGTGCTTATATCCTTACAGGGAAAACAACCCGCAGGAGATAACGATGCAAGCGAGGTTTGCGCGCGGCATTGCGCAGACGCCACTGACGGTGGCGGCCCGGGAATATCCGCTGGCGGAGGAGGCCGCCATGCCCGAGGTCGGCGACCTGGTGACCGTTTATAGCCAGGATCTTGAGACCGAGTTCAGCGTTCGCCTGAACGCCGTGGCAGGTCCGGATCTCTGGTACGGCGTGATTTATGCCATCAATCGTGGTGCGGAAATGCTGGTGGTAGCGGAAGGGCTGGAGTTGGACGATGTGGTCAGCGTGCGGCGTCAGGAAGTCGCATCGGTGATCAAGGCAGACCATTCGCATTGATGCGTGGCCACTGGCAGGCCGCGGGTGGTGGCTGCAGTGGATGTTGCCGCATGGGTCCGGCTGAAGGTATGCTGCTGCGCGCCCATACGCCTGCATCCGCGGGCAGTCCCCCGTTCCAGCCGGTAGCCGCTTTTCATGTCATCGTCATTCACGACCTCCACCTCCGCACGCGAGTTTGTTGCAGGGCCTGTCGGCCAGCTTGAAGTCCTCGTCGATACCCCCGATGCCACGCCACGTGGCATCGCGGTGGTCGCGCATCCGCACCCCAGCCAGGGCGGTACCGCCGAGCACAAGATTCCGCAATTGCTCGCGCGCGTGCTGCAGGCACATGGCTTCCTGACGTTGCGGCCCAACTATCGCGGTGTGGGACAGAGCGAAGGCCAGTACGACGATGGCAATGGCGAGACCGACGACGTGCTCGCCGTGATCCGCCATGTGCGCGCCGCCCATCCGTCCCTGCCCCTGGCTCTGGCCGGATTTTCGTTTGGCGGTTTCGTCCAGGCGCGCGCCGCGGCGCAGCTGACATCGGCCGGCGAGCCGATCGCGCATCTGATTCTGACGGGCATGCCGGCGGGCGCGCTGTCTGAAACACTGTCCTACGACACGCCGACGGTGCCCGGCAATACGCTGGTCGTCCACGGCGAGCGCGACGAGCGCGTGCCGCTGGCCAACGTTCTCAACTGGGCAAGGCCGCAGGAACTGCCAGTGGTGGTACTGCCGGGCGCGGGCCACTTCTTCACCGGCAAGCTGCCGGGCCTGAGGCGCGTGGTGGAAGGCTATCTGAGCCGCCCCGAAGCCTGAAGGGTCGGGGCCAGCCCGGTCAGAACTGGTAGTTGATCGAAATATCGCCAGTCCAGCTGGTCGAGCGCGATGTCACCGGGCTGCTGCGGGCATCGCCCACCAGGGCCGATACGCCGACGTCCGCCGTGGTGAACCAGTGCTTGTCGAAGAACCACATGGCCGAGATGCCGCCGCCGTAAGACTTGATGCCGCCTCCGGCGCGGTGCTGCGCCAGGCCCGACCGTGCCGACTGTTCGGCCGAGACACCATACCAGCGGCTCATGTAGGCCGAATCCGCGAAGGTCACCGTGGGGCCGGCAAACCAGAAGAAATTCTCGTTGCTGCCCGGTAGCGGCATATAGGCGCCGATGTCGCCGATCACACCGTTGGCACCGCCGAACTGGCGCCGCACGTTGGCGCGGACCACCAGCGGGAATTCCTTCGAAACCACGTACTCCGCAAACAGCTTGGTTTCCAGCGCCATGCCGATATTGCCCAGGCCGCCCAGATGGTCGTGGTCATGCTTCTCGCGCCGGCCAAAATCGTACGTCAGGGCGATGCCGGCACGCAGATTGTTGGTGTGGATGATGTTCCAGCCCAGGCCTTCGCCCGTCGACAGGAATCCCAGGTCGCGGTAACGCACGTCGATCAGTGGGCCGGCCAGCATGAAATAGTTGGTGGTGCCTTCGTAATAGGGACGCACGCTGGTGGCAATTCCCAGGCGGACTTCCCACTTTTCCGGCTCGCCTTCGAACAGCTTTTCCAGTGGCACGCCTACCGAGTACTGCCATTCCGCCAGCGGCGCGGGCGTCTGTGCGTGGGCGCGGGTGGTGCCAAGCATGGCAAGGGCGGCCAGCAGCGCCAGGGTCAACCAGCGAAGCGTGGACGCGATGGCAGCGATGCGTGGCAAACGTGGAAAAGGGACGAGCCTTGGCTGGCTATCCGGGATGATCGACACTTGGCTCTCCGGTCTTCTTGTTACCCCAGGGGCCGGGGTGGAATCGACATCTAACGAGACAACTGGCCATCTGGATGACGGCAACTTATCTTTTCACCGAAGCCGGCCGCTCGTAACTTCCCGAAATCCCACAACCGTGTAGGAAGGACGCCGATTTCGGCGTCAGCCGACGGTGCCCGCCATTACAGGGGATACGGTGCTTTTTCTCTTTCCCTAATCGTGCCGCTCCGCCTCTTCGCCGCGCCAGTCGCGCCGCATGATCAGGAACGTAAACGACGTGGACCAGCCGATCAGGATCAGGCCGACCAGCGGCTGCACGGACGCGAGCAGTCGCAATGGCCCAACCGGGAAGATATCGCCAATGCTCTGCGTCGTGAACGTTTCGAGCGAGAAATAGATATAGGCGATGGCGCCGTGCTCGCGCATGCCGGTCAGTCTGCCAATGGTAAGGACGTCGGCGCCAAGCCAGTAGCCGACGCTGAACACAATGGCTTCGACGCAGTGGGTCACGATGATCAGCACGATGACCGCGCCGATATTGAGCTTGCCGCTGAGCCGTTTCGGGTGGAATTCCGAGATCAGCCGCAGGGCCTCGTAGTGGATGCCCACGGCCAGCACGGTCAACGTGGCAGTGAGACCGACGGAAATCAGATAGTTGACCGGAGTGTCGTCCATCGATGGGAAGGAAAGACGCGTAGAAGGCCAGACTATACGGCGGGTTGCGCTCTGTAAATGCGGCGGGTGTGAGGGAACGGATACAAAACGGGGGAGGCGAGACTTCGTCGCGCGGGACGAAGTGGAGGCCAGCGAAGCACTGCGCGCCGATGGCGCCAATGTGCTGCCGAACGATGTGCCCGGTTGACGAGCGAAGGGATGGTTAACGCAAAAAAGCCCAAGGCCGCCAGTAATGGCGGCCTTGGGGCTTTCAGACGGGCAGTGCCGTGGCGACGAGGGCTGCCGCGGCTCCGCTGGCGGCACTGAGTGCCAGCCATCCGCCCAGGATCAGGGCGCTGTTCCGGAAAGTCATGATGGGCTCCGTGGAGAGGGTCCGGAGCCCATTCGGACTCCGGTTACTGCGTTTGGACCGCCAGCATCCGGCGGGACTCAGGCGTTGGCGCCGTCGGTATAGATGTCGCGGGTGCGGGCACCGTCGTAGTACGGGCTGCGCGGGTCGTTCACGCTGCGGGCGCCGTCGTAGTACGGGTCAACCTTGCGAGCCGGGCTTGCCGATACACCGACTTGGTCCAGGCCGGCCACGATGCGTGCACCGTCGGTGTACGGATCGGCCTTGCCTACCTTGGCGCCGTCGGTGAACGGGTCAGCCTTGCCAACACGTGCGCCTTCAGTGAACGGGTCGAAATTGCCTTGGCGTGCACCGTCGGTGAATGCGTTGCGCTGGTCTTGCACGCGGTAGCTGTAGCCGTAGACTTCGCCGGCCTTTTGCGCGGCGGGGGCGGCTTGTACGGCACCGGTCACGAAAGCGGCTGCGAGGGCGGCGGCGGAAAGGATGGTCTTGGCGTTCATGATTTGCTCTCCTGGCAAAGTGGCCGGGCGATAACGTTGTGGTGTCGCGGGGCCGGGTATCTGCTGCAATGTCGGGGGGTCTTTTTTTTGGTTGCTATCTACTGGTAGGTAGATTTGCTGCGCTAAAAAAAGAACCGCCTCCGGTACTGATTCACTGCTCGGTATTGCTTGGACGGTGTCTGCGGCGTCTTTGCTGTTTGCTGCATCCGTCGTCCATGACCCGAATATTATCTACTACTAGATAGACAAGCAAGGACTTTTTGCAAAGCACAATCGTATAAGCGCCAAAATTGGGGTCTGAGTCTGGTCTGGTCGACGCGGGTGAGTCGGCCTATATCATTGAATTACAACGATAAAGTACCGATAACTATCGTTGTCAGCGAACCGATTAGAGTGTTTACTCTACTCGTTGGATTGCCGCTGATCGCGTAAGGCAACCAGCCCAAGCAGAAGGATTCGCGTGTTTTCCTGTAGCACTTCCTGCACACGGAGGGTCTCCGTCTCGCCGTAGCCATCCCATTGCAGGGCGCGCAACACGTGGCGCCGCATGATCTTGAAGGCGGCAATCTGGCTGTCGATGGCCACGGTACGGATGCGCGTGGTCTCATCGGACGCCGGCTTCCCCGTCAGCCGGCCGATCAGTGTGGAAGTCAGCGCGAACAGACGCCGGTTGATGCCCGCGTCAATCCGCTCGAACGCGGTGGGCGGGCCCAGGCCCGCGCGCTCGCGCGCCATGAACTGGCGCCAGTGATGCGTCTCGGGGCACTCGTAGAGAAAATTGGCAAAGCGCGCCTGCAGCGCCAGGTATCCGTCGACGAGTTCGGCATCCGTCACGTCGGCGCGTGCCAGCAGCGTTTCGGTGCTGGCCACCACGTCCTGCAGCATGGCCCAGGCGCGCTCGACGAAATAGTCGATGCAGGCCAGATAGACGCCTTCCTTGTTATCGAAGTAGTACTGCAGCGCCGGCGCGTTGACGCTGGCTTCGCGGGCAATGTCGCGCGTCGATGCGCCGTCGAAGCCATGCGCGGCAAACAACCTCATCGCTGCTTCGATAATGCGTGCGCGGGTTTCCTCCCCACGCTGGTAGCCACCTTCGGCCGCAGGCCTGTGTCGCGCCATGTCGCCGCTTCTCCCCTGTCGTGTACAGGCTGAAATATATCAGTTGACAGATTTATTCCGAGTGGAATAATTGCGCGGCTCTCCCGACTCCAGCGCCTCTCTCATCATGTCCGCCCCCAATTCCGCCGCACCAGCCGCGCCCGCCGGCGCCGCTCCCCAGTCCACGCCCGTCAGCCGTGCCTCGCGTCGCCGCTCGATCCTGCTCGGTATCGGTGTTGTGCTGGCGCTCGTCGCCGTCGTCATCGGTGTGCGCTGGTGGCTATATGGCCGCTTTATCGAAAGCACCGACGACGCCTATATCCAGGCCGACAGCGTGACCGTCGCCCCGAAGGTCAATGGCTACGTGGCCGAGGTCTATGTCCGCGACAACCAGCAGGTGGCGGCGGGGCAGCAACTGGTGCGACTGGATAATCGCCAGTACCAGGCAGCGTTCGACGAGGCGCAGGCCAATGTGGCGTCGCGCCGGGCCGATGTGGCGCGTGCCGATGCCGACCTGCAGCAGCAGAAGGCGCGGATCGCCCAGGCGGCGGCCGAAGTGGATGGCGCCCGCGCCAATGCGCGCTACGCCGCCTCGCAGGTGGAGCGCTACGCGCCGCTGGTCAAGTCCGGCGCGGAGACGGAAGAACGGACCGCCGAACTGCGCAACGCGCAGACCCGCGCGTCGACCACGCTGGCCGCCAATGAAGCGGCGCTCAAGGTCGAGCAAAGCCAGACCGTGACGCTGCAAACGCGCCTGCAGCAGGCAAGCGCCCAGCTGGAAGTGGCCGAAGCCAGCGCGCGCAAGGCGAAGCTGGACCTGGAAGACACGGTGGTGCGCGCCACCACGGCCGGACGGGTGGCCGACAAGGGCGTGCGCGTGGGCCAGTTCGCGCAGCCGGGCACACGGCTTCTGACCGTGGTGCCGGTGCAGGACCTCTATCTCACCGCCAACTTCAAGGAAACGCAGGTGGGCCGCATGCGCCCGGGCCAGCCCGTGACGCTGCACGTCGATGCGCTGTCGGGCGAGCCGCTGCATGGCGTGATCGAAAGTCTGTCGCCGGGCACCGGCTCGCAGTTCGCGCTGCTGCCCGCGCAAAACGCCACGGGCAATTTCACCAAGATCGTCCAGCGCGTGCCGGTGCGTATTCACGTGGATGTGCCGAACGACGCGCGCCCGGTGCTGGTGCCGGGCCTGTCCGTGGTGGTCGACGTCGATACACGCGACCTGCAACCGGCCAGGGCGCAGACGCCGGCCAGCGGAGCCAGTCATGGCTGAAGCCGCGGCTACCGGTCAGCTACCACCGGCGCCCGCGGCACTGCAGCAACCGAATGCGTCGGCGGCCGACTGGATCGCCGTGGCCGCCGGCTCGCTCGGGGCGCTGCTGGCCACGCTCGATATCTCGATCACGAACTCCGCGCTCCCGCAGATCCAGGGCCAGATCGGGGCGGCAGGCACCGAGGGCACATGGGTGTCCACGGGCTATCTGATGGCCGAGATCGTGATCATTCCGCTGACCGCATGGCTCACGCGCGTCTTCGGCCTGCGGCGCTTTCTGATGTGGAATGCGCTGCTGTTCACGGCGTTCTCGATGCTGTGCGGGATGTCGCATAGCCTGCCGCAAATGGTGATCGGCCGCATCGGGCAGGGGCTTGCAGGCGGCGCGATGATCCCGACCGCGCAGACCATCGTCCGGACCCGCCTGCCACGCCACCAGATGCCGATCGGTATGTCGATGTTCGGCCTGATCGTGCTGCTGGGGCCGCTGCTCGGGCCGGTGGTAGGCGGCTGGCTGGCGGAGAACATCAACTGGCGCTGGTGCTTCTTCCTGAACGTGCCGATCACGGCCGTGCTGGTGCCGCTGCTCTACTTCGGACTGAAGGCCGAGCGTGCCGACGTGGAGGCGTTCTTCAAGGCCGACTGGCTTGGCATCGTCGGCCTGACCATCGGCCTCAGTTCGCTGACCGTCGTGCTTGAGGAAGGACAGCGTGAGCAATGGTTCGAGTCGCAGTTCATCGTCTATCTGTCGGCGCTTTCGGCAATCGGGCTGACGCTGATGCTGGTGAGCCAGTTCACGGCCAGGCAGCCCATCGTGCGGCTGCGGCTGCTGCTGAACAAAAACTATGCGAGCGTGATCCTGATCGTGACGACGGTGGGCGCGGGCCTGTACGGCGTGTCGTACCTGCTGCCGCAGTTCCTGTCGCTGATCGCCGGCTACAACGCCGAGCAGGCCGGCGGCATCATGCTGCTTTCCGGACTGCCGGCGTTCCTGCTGATGCCGGTTCTGCCGCGCATGCTGGGCAAGTTCGACAGCCGCTGGCTCGTCATCACCGGGCTGGTGTGCTTCTTTGCCAGTTGCATGCTCGACATCAGCCTGACTGTGAATAGCGTCGGGCACGACTTCACCGTTTCGCAGATCCTGCGCGGGTTTGGCCAGATCCTGGCGATGATGCCGCTGAACCAGGCGTCGATGGCCGCCGTGGCCACGCATGAGGCGGGCGATGCCGCCGGCCTCTACAACATGGCGCGAAATCTTGGCGGATCGATTGGCCTGGCGTTGCTGGGCACGCTGATCGATCGCCGCAATGCTTATCACGACTCGGTGATTCGTGAATCGGTCACCGCCAATAGCGCGCTGGGCCAGGAACACATGACGTCGAGCATCGCGGGGTTCGTGGCACAGGGCGGCGACTACGCGCATGCCCAGTTGCAGGCGGTCGCCCAGCTTAGTGGCGAGATCGCGCGGCAGGCGGCCGTGATGACGTTCTCCGAAACCTTCTACGCGCTTGGCATCGCGCTGCTGTGCTGCGTGCCGCTGGCACTGCTGCTCAAGCCGCCCCGCCCAGGTGCGCCCGTATCTTCCGGTCATTGATCATGCTTGCCTCCTCACACGCCACGCTGCCACGCCTGCTGGTGCTCGCCGCCGCGCTGTTCGCCGCCGGTTGCACCGTCGGCCCCGACTATCGCACCGCGCCGCAGGTGGCTGCCAATGCCATCGATGCCGGCCGCTTTCCGCATGCGTCCGCCGAGGCCGACCACAGCGCACCGCGCGCGGCCGACTGGTGGCACGCGCTCGGCGATACCCAACTCGATGCCTTGATCGAAACCGCGCTCAAGGATAGCCCGGACATCGATGCCGCGCGTGCGCGGGTCCGGCAGGCCCGTGCCGGCCTCGATAGCAACAAGGCCAATCTGCTGCCGAAGGTCGGTTTCGATGCGGCCATGCTGCGCACACGTTCGCCGGACCTGTCCGCGCTGTCGGGGCAGGGGTCGTCGGGCGGCGGCCGTGGGCCGCTGTCGCTCTATATCGCCAGCTTCGATGCAAGCTGGGAGATCGACCTGTTTGGCGGTACGCGCCGCTCGATCGAAGCGGCGTCGGCCGAAGCCGATGCGGCGTCGGCACAGTTGGCCGACGCGCATGTGCAACTGGCCGCCGAGGTGGCGCAGACGTATATCACGCTGCGCGAACAGCAGGCCAGCCTTGCCCATCTGCAGGCGTCGGAAAAGCTGGAGGCCGACATGCTCGATCTCACGCAGCAGCGCCGCGCGCGCGGCGTGGCGTCGCAGCTCGAAGTGGAGCGCCTGCTCACGCAGCTCGACAACACGCGCGCGCAGATGTCGCCGGTGCAGGCCGGCATCGTCGAATCGTTCGATCAGTTGGCGCTGCTGACCGGCCGCGCGCCGGGCGCGCTCGACACCGAACTGGCGGACGCGAAACCCTTGCCGAATGTCCCGGAAACCGTGGCGGTGGGCGATCCTGCCGCCATGCTCAAGTCGCGTCCCGACATTCGTGCCGCCGAACGCCGCCTGGCATCCAGCACGGCGCAGATCGGCGTGCGCAAGGCGGACTGGTTCCCGAAGCTCTCGCTGCTTGGCTCACTGGGTTTCAGTGCGATGGACCCCGGTCACCTGGCTCGCAAGGACAACGGCACGTGGCTGACGCTGCCGCGCTTGCAGTGGAACATCCTCGACTTCGGCCGGGTGGCGGCCGGGGTGGATAGCGCCGAGGGCGGCCGCGACGAAGCCGATGCCAACTACCGCAGCACCGTGTTGAAGGCGCTGCGCGACGCGGACGTCTCCCTGTCGCGCTACGGTCACCAGCGCGAGCACGTGGTGGTGCTGCGTCGCGTGGAAGCGTCGGCGGACCGTGCCTCCACGCTGCAACAGCAGCGCTACCGTGCCGGCACCGCCAGCATGCTCGAATGGCTCGACGTGGAGCGCACGCGCGTGGTGGCCCAGCAGAATCGCATCTCCGGTGATGCCGATCTGCTCAAGGATTATGTGTCGCTGCAGAAATCGTTGGGACTTGGATGGCAGGCGTCATCCGCCCCTGCTTCCTGAGCCGGGACCGGCCACCGGCCATCCGCTGATCCACGCTGCGCGCGCGCTCCGGCGCGTGCCTGCCCTGGCCGCCACCGGGCCCCGGATTTTGTCCAGGATCTGGCGTGCAGGTGCAGCAAATGACAGAAAAACGCCGACAGCGGAACCGGACAGCGCCGACTTTTGTTCGCAATGGGTCGCACCGCACACTGGCAAGTGGATAGAATCGCCGTGGGTATTCACGCCTGCGGCACCGGTTGCGACAGTCTGAGCGGTGGAGGCGGGCATGCGGGACAACAGGCAAGGCACTCATGCACTTCAACGCCAACGACAGCATCCTGGTCAACATCGTCACCAGCTTCGTGGTCATCCTGGCCGGCACGCTGGTGGTCAAGCTGATCAACCGCTTTTTCTCGGCGCGGCTGCAAGCGGACAACCGCGGCAGCTATCGCGCCTGGACCGTCGCGTCCCGCAACCTCGTGGCGGCCGTGGTCTTCCTGCTGTTGCTGGGCATCTGGGTGTCGGAACTGAAAAGCGTGGCGATTTCGCTGGCTGCGTTCGCCGCCGCGCTGCTGCTGGTCGGCAAGGAACTCGTGATGTGTTTCCTGGGCGCGTTCATGCGCATGATCACGCGCCCGTTCCAGCTTGGCGATCTCGTGGAGATCGGTCCGTTCGGCGGCGAAGTCATCGACATGGATGTCATGTCCACCACGCTGGTGGAGGTGGCCGCCGCGCGCCAGTACACGGGCTTTACCGTGCAGGTGCCAAACAGCATGCTGCTGACCACGGCTGTGCGCAATCACTCGCAGGCTGGCGCCTATACGCTGGATATGGTGCGTATTCCGCTGGCGGTGGGGGACGACCCCGAAGCCGTGGAAACGCTGCTGGTGCAGGTGGCTCGCCAGGCGTGCGAAGGCTTCATGGAGGAAGCCGGCCGTACGTTGCGACGCTACGGCGACATGCGCTTCGTCGATCTCTCGCAATTCGAGCCGCGCGTGATTTTCGAGCCGTTCGATGTCGACCGCTACGACGCCGTGGTGCGCTTTCCGGTGCCGGTCAGCGCGCGGCTGGCGGTGGCGCAACAGATCGTGCGCGGCTACTACCGCGAACGGGCGTTGGTCCGGCCGGACGCACCGCCGCCCGCGCAGCCGTAGCGCCGACCAGAAGCAAACCGGTATTGGCGGGACCGTCGGGGAGAAGACCATGACGCAGACGCTGATTCGATCGAACGCAGCGGTGGCGGCACAGGCAGGGTGGCGGCATGCCCGCTCGTTGGCCTGGCTGGTCTTGATGTCGGTCTGGCTGGCCCTGCTGGGCGGGTGCGCCAGCCTGCCGGCCAATGCCGGCCGCACCCCGACCTATGCCGCCGCCGATACCGGAAACACGTTGCTGGCGCGCTCCCTCGCGCCGCGTCTGGCCCAGAATCCAGGGCAATCGATCTTCTACCCGCTGGGCACCGGCCCGGATGCGTTGACGGCGCGCATGGCGCTGGCCCGCGCCGCGCAAAAGACGCTCGACCTCCAGTACTACATCTACGAAATCGACACCACGGGCAGCGCGCTGCTGGGCGAGGTCATCGACGCCGCCGATCGCGGCGTGCGCGTGCGCATCCTGATGGACGACATCCATACCGGCAAGCAGGACAAGGTCTGGGCCGCGCTGGATTCGCATCCGAACATCGAGGTGCGGATCTTCAATCCGTTTGCCAATCGCAAGGCGCGCTGGCTCGAAATCCTGTGGGACTTCGGCAGGCTGAACCGCCGCATGCACAACAAGCAGATTACCGTCGACAACCTCGTCTCGATCATGGGCGGCCGCAATATTGGCGATGCGTACTTCTCGGCCAAGCCGGACTTGGCGTTCAGCGATCTCGACGTGATGGTCGCGGGCCCGGTCGTGCCGGCTGCCAGCAAGGTCTTCGACGAATACTGGAACAGCAATCTGGCCTATCCGGTGGCCACGCTGACGCCCGAAGGCAAAGAGGCGCCGGAGGAACTGAAGGCCTTCCGCAAGCAGATCGAAGCCCAGGGCGATATGGCGCGCTCCAGCCCGTTTGTGCAGGAACTGCTCGACTCCGGGCTGGCAAAAGGTATCGAGGTCGGCCATCTGCCCGGATATATGGGCGCTGCGCGAGTGATTGCCGACCGGGCCGACAAGATCGAGGAGGACGAGGACGATCCTTCGACACATGCGATTCCGCAATTGCGTGCGTTGATGGAAAAGGCGCAGACCGAGCTGGTGCTGGTATCGCCTTACTTCGTGCCGGACGACGAGAACGAGAAGTGGCTGACGACGATGGTCAGGCGCGGCGTGAAAGTCCGCGTGCTGACCAATTCCTTCGCCGCCACCGACGTGGCAGCCGTGCACGCTGGTTATGCGCCGCGCCGCAAGAGCCTGCTCAGGGCCGGCGTCGAGCTGTGGGAACTGAAGGCCACGGCGGCCAATGCCGAACTGGCGCGCAGCCGATCGTCGCAGCGCAGCATGTTCTCGTCGAGCCGTGCCAGCCTGCACGCCAAGGCTTATGTCGTGGATCGCCGCACGCTGTTTGTCGGATCGATAAACCTGGATCCGCGCTCGATCAAGCTCAATACGGAAATGGGCGTGGTGCTCGATAGCCCCGCACTGACCAGGCAGCTCGTGGAAGATATCGACCGTCGACTGATCGATATCGCCTATCGCGTGGAACTGAAGAAGACCGATACGGGCGCCGAGTCACTGACGTGGACCACGCGCGACAACGGCAAGGAAGTTACCTACGACACGGAACCCGGCATGAATGTGTGGCAGCACATGGGTATCGGCATCCTGCAGGTGTTGCCGGTGGAAGACCAGCTATAGCGCGCTTTTCTCTGCGCCAGACTATGGGGCGGGTGTGTCCGTGCCGCCAGGCTGCAGCAATGTCAGCAGGAATTCCTGCAGGCGCGACAGTTCACCCGCGATGCCGCCGGGAAACCCTTGCCGGCCGCCGCGCTTGTCGATCAGCAGTTCGGCGAGAAAGGCCGACACCGTCGCCGCATTGCCCAGCGCGGCCAGATGGTTGCCGATGCGCGGATAGGCGTAGAACAGTTCCAGCGGACGCACCTCGCGCGGCAACTGGGCCAGCCAACGGAGCGCCACTGGCGTGAGCGACAGATTGATCGGATCGGGAGCCTGGCGCAGCTCGCTCCAGTCGACAGCCGCGGTGGCCGGTGGGCCGCCGTCCAATACCTTCTTGGCTTCTTCGACAGTGACGAATTCGAACGAGATGGGATCCATGATGTGCGGCCTGATGTATGGCATGAGATTTCGCGCCGACGCACATATTAACGGGCGGGCGAAGCAATACCTTTAGCGGCGGTATCCGGCTGCATCCGGCGGCTGCGCAAATGTCATGGCTGGCTGCCCGATTGCTCATGGCAGGAAGACACCGGTTTGCCACACTGCAAACGTGAACCGGAGCTTTGCCATGACCTGGGATCTGCTGATCGAATCGGACTGTGTACCCGTAACACTGCGCGCGGGCGCCGAAGTTGCCTGCCGCGCCGGCCAGTTATGGATGACTGTCGAACACCGCACTGCAAGGCCATCGGCCGATATCGTGCTGCTGGCCGGCCAGCGTTGCCGCGTGGCGGAGGATGGCATCTACTTCCTGAGTGCGCTGCGCACGGACAACGGCGGGATGGTGCAATGCCACATCACGCCGCCGGGCCGGCACCGGCTGGAGCTGCGCCCGATCTGATGCGCGCCGCCTCTTCCGCAATCCAGTCGGCTACGTGGCGAACGTCCTGGCGTGCGCTATCGGTCGCGTGGATCAGCCAGTACGCGTTGGGACTGGGCATGGCCGCGCCCGCCGTGGTCACGACACCCAGCTGGCCACCTTCGATCAGGGACCGGATCAGTTCCAGCCGCCCCAGTGCCACGCCTTGCCCTGCAAGGGCCGCGTGGATGATCTGGTCGTACTGGTTGAAGCGCAGCATGCCGCGCCGGCTGGCCTGGCGGTAGCCCTGCGCGCTGAGCCAGTTGCGCCAGTGCAGCCACGGTCTCGGGTCGTCGAATTCCAGCAGGGGCAGGTCGGCCAGTGCTTCGGCCGATGCCACGCGCGTGGCGCCCAGCGACGGGTTGGCCACGGGAGCGATGGTTTCATCGAACAGGTGGATCGCGTGCGGCGGAGCGGCCGATGCCGGGCAATACCGGATGGCCAGGTCGATGCCGTCGGCGCGCAGGTCGCTGATCTGATTGTTGGCGGACAGCCGCACGTCGAGCTGCGGAAAACGGCGCTGCAGTCCGCCGAGCCGTGGCAGCAGCCACAAGCCGGCCACGCCGATGCTTGCCGTGACCGTGACGGGCTGCCGGCCATCGCGCTTGCGCAGTTCGGCGGCCACATCCTGGAGCTGCTGCACGGCGCCGTCGGCACTGCGGAACAGCCGCTCGCCCTCGGGCGTGAACGCGACGCCGCGATGCTGGCGCACGAACAGGCGTACCTGGAGTTGCTCTTCCAGCGCACGGATCTGGCGGCTTACTGCCGATTGCGTCAGGCACAGGTCGTCGGCCGCCTGCGTGATGCTCATGCGCCGGCCCACGGCCACGAAGCCCTTGAGCAGGTCGAGCGGAAACAGCCGGACGAGGGGGACGGACATGGCAAGGACTCACGATGACCTGGAACTCGCGCCATTACAGCACGAACGCGATACCGTTGCCATGCGGCTCAGGAATGGCAGAACGTCTGAAAACTCGTTTGTCCCGCGTGAGGAAGTCGCGTGAAATAGACCCGATTTCGCCTTGTTCGATCTTTTCGCCGTGGAGCCAGTCATGATGACCCGCCAGTCTTCGCATGATGCCAGCGCATTGCAGCTTGCTGCCTCGCCACCCTGGTGGCGCACCACCGTATTCCTGCTGCTTGCGGCGGGGCTTGTGATGGGACTGGCGCTTGGTGTGCGCCATGTGCAGGGCCTGTTCCTGCTGCCGGTGATTGCCGAGCGGGGCTGGACCCGCGAAACCTTTGGCTTTGGCATGGCCGTGCAAAACCTGGTGTGGGGCATCGCGCAGCCATTCACTGGCATGGTGGCCGACCGCTTCGGATCGTGGAAGGTCATGCTCGGCGGGCTGGTGTTGTACGCAACGGGGCTTTGGGGCATGGCGATGGCGCCGTCGTCGATGACATTCATCCTGGCGGCGGGCATCTGTATCGGGATTGCCCAGTCCGGCACGACCTTCGGCGTGGTCTACGGTGCGCTGAGCCGCATGGTGCCGCCGGAACAGCGCAGCCGTACCCTGGGCATCGCCGGGGCGCTCGGTGGCGTCGGCCAGTTCCTGATGGTGCCGTCGGCCCAGGCGTTGATGTCGGTGGCAGGGTGGCATCTGGCGCTGATCGTGTTTGCCGTGGCGGCGCTGGTCCTGCTGCCGTTTGCGCTGCCGTTCCAGGACAGGGCAGTGGGCGATGCCAGTGGCAATCATCCGCCGATGCTCACCGCGATTGGCGAAGCATTCCGCCATTCGGGATTCTGGCTGTTGAACCTCGGCTTTCTGGCGTGTGGCTTTCAGCTCGCGTTTATCGCCAACCATCTGCCGGCCTATCTGCGCGACAAGGGCATGGCGCCGGCCAGCGCGATGATTGCGCTGGCCATCATCGCGCTGGCCAATATCGCCGGAACCTATGCATTCGGCTGGCTCGGCGGACGCCATGTGAAAAAGTACCTGCTGGCAGGCATCTACCTGGCCCGGACTTCAGCGATGGCGCTGTTCGTCCTGCTGCCGCTGAGTCCGGTCACGCTGTACGCGTTTGCGGTGGTGATGGGCTTCCTGTGGCTGGGCACCGTGCCGCTGACCAGCGGCATCGTGTCGCAGGTGTTTGGCGTGCGCTATATCACCACGCTGTTTGGCTTTGTGTTCTTCGGCCATCAGCTCGGATCTTTCCTGGGGGTATGGCTGGGCGGGCTGGTGTTCGAACTGACCCGTTCCTATGATCTGGTGTGGATGGGTGCGATGGCGCTGGGCGTGGTTGCCGCGGCGTTGCATTGGCCTATCGATGACCGTGAGATCGTGCGCGTTCCGTGGCAGGGTCTGCGGCCCTGAGCGCGCGGAGGGAATAAACGGCCGGCCTGATGTGTTTACGTGTCAGGCAGGCTGCGTGCCGTACGCCGGGGGTGGAGTATGCTTGGCACGCAGTCCTGTCGTCCCTGCTATCCGGAGGCCGTCATGCCGATTCGATTTTCTGCCTGGATGGGTACCCTGGTGGTGGCCCTTGCGTTGAGTGCGTGCGCATCGTTGCAGCCGGTGGAAACCGGGCAGAAGCTGATTGGCAGCCCGCCGGCGGCCGTCCAGCAAACGTTCGGTACGCCAACCGATACTTTCCAGCTTGCCAATGGCACGCAGCGGTGGCTTTACTCGAAACAGCCCTACGGTTATGAGGTCTACGCAGCGGATTTCGATGCGAGCGGCAAGCTGACCAGTTTTCGTCAGATGCTGACGGAAACGGAGGTCTACACCGCGCGTCCCGGCACGTGGACCAAGCAGGATGTGCTGGAGCGCTGGGGCAAGCCGCGCGAGCCTATCCAGTACTACGCGCTGATGAAGCGCGAGGCGTGGTCATATCGCATGTATCTGCCAGGGTACTTGCCGGCGCACTTCAGCGCCTACTTCGACGACAACGGCGTGCTGGATCGCACGATGATCATCCAGGACTCACGCGGCGGCGAACGTAGCCGTAAATAGGCCACCGGCGCGACAACGTTCTTTTGATGGATCACCCCATTCCGGGTTGTCCACGCGCGGGATGAACGCGCGTTCTACAGTTGCGAAGCACGAAGCAGGAGGCTTCCAGCGAAGCCTCCCTGTTCGCTGCCTTATCCCCTTCGGACTGCCGTCACCTTGCCACCCATCACATCGATCGTGCGGCGTTGCGGGTTGTAGTCCATCGTGCCCGGCATATGCTGGCCCTCGCGATTGCCAAAGCGCCATGCGCAGCCCTTGAGCAGGGCGGCAGCTTCCGCCTCGGTCTTGCCGATCAGTGCGTCGTCGCCGAGCTTGTCGGCCTGGCAGCCTTCCGGCGTGCCACGGCCGCCTTGCGGGCCTGGATCGGTTACGCCGCCCGAAGGTGGCTGTGCGGCGCATCCCGCCATCATCGCGGCCATCGCCACGGCGCCCGTGAGGGCAATCCCTTTCCAGTTCGGTGCTGTCATGCGCGGGCTCCTTGCTGTCTGTTGCGGCCAGTCGGATTTGTCGAAGTCCCGATTCTAGCGGACCGTCACTGCCTACCGCGACGCGCGCGCCTTTCGCACCGCGGCGCGAGGCGTCGATTTTCCTCGGCTACGCGGCACGGGCGCCGCAAACATCCGCATGTCACGGAGGATGCAACCGAGCAATGTGTCCGCCGCCACGCCTAACGGCCGACCGGTCTTCACCAGCAGCCTGGCCTTGGCCGCTTCGAAAAGCGGATGAGCGACAGGCAGCGTCACCAGTTCTCCCGATTGCAGTTCTCGATACGCGGCAAATGCGCCGATGAGCGTAATGCCGTGATGACGCTTGACGAAGTGCCGCAGCACGGCCAGCGAATTGGTGGTCAACGTGGGGCGGATCTGGATGTTCTCGGCATAGGCCAGCATCTGCACGACCTGCCCGAGCCCGAACGCGGGCGGCATCATCGCCAGCGGATAGTCGGCCAGTTCGTGCACCTCCACCCTGGTGCCGCGCAGTGCCAGCGGATGCTCGGCATGAACCAGCAGCACCACCGGCTGCGACGACGTTGCCACCCAGCGGACGTCGGCATGCGAGGGCGGGTTGTAGGCCAGCCCGATATGCGCGCGGCTTTCCGCCACCTCCTGCAGCACGTTGTTGACGGGCAGGGTATCCACCGTGACATCGAGCCGTGGATACTGCGCGCAGAAGTCGGTCAGCACTTCGTCCATCAGGCCATCGACATAGCCTTCGCTCGTGGCAATGCGCACCTGGCCGTGTTGCAGGCCGCGCAATGCCTGCAGGCGGTCTTCGAACAGTTCCTGTTGCGCGCGGCAGCCGCGCCAGTATTCCAGCAGATGCAATGCCGCCTCCGTGGGCTGCACGCCGCGCGCATGCCGGTCGAACAGCGGCGCGCCAACCTCATCCTCCAGCAGGCGTATCTGCCGTGTGATGACCGATGGCGAGGTATTGATGCTGTCGGCCGCGCCCCGGATCGATCCGTGCGTGAGCACCTCGTGGAAATAGCGCAGCCTGCGCTGGTTCAGTTCTCGCATGTCGAAGTCCGCCCAATGCATGGTGTTGCCGAATGGGCAACGATAACCGACTTAAGTTGCTCTTGCGCTGATTTTTCATCTGCCCGACGATCTTTCGAAAACAAGAACACAGCAACAGCACAACGTTCATCGCATCCACAAGGACGACCACGGGAGAGATCGGATGTCCGCCACACTGCCCCCAAGCACCACGCCGGCGCATGACAGTGCCGCGCACCACGCGCTGTATCGCAAGCTGAACTGGCGCCTTCTGCCATTCCTGCTGCTTTGCTACACCTTTGCCTATCTAGACCGCGTCAACATCGGCTTTGCCAAGTTGCAGATGCAGAGCGACCTTGGTTTTTCGGATGCCGTGTATGGCCTGGGCGCGGGCATCTTCTTCTTCGGCTACGTGCTGTTCGAAATCCCGAGCAATCTGCTGCTGCCCCGCATCGGTGCGCGCAAGACCATCAGCCGCATCCTGGTGCTATGGGGCCTGACGTCGGCCGGCATGATGTTCGTGCGCGACGAGACGTCGTTCTACGTCATGCGCTTCCTGCTCGGCGTGTTCGAGGCCGGCTTTGCGCCGGGCATGATCTTCTACCTGACGTACTGGTACGGTCAGCAGCGCATGGCGCGCGTGATGGCCATCGTCATGCTGGCCGGGCCGATCGGCGGCATATTCGGCTCGCCGCTGTCGACCTGGCTCATGACCGGGCTTTCCGGCGCGCACGGCCTGGCCGGGTGGCAGTGGATGTTCCTGGTGGAAGGGTTGCCCTGCGTGCTGCTGGGCGCGCTGGCGTTGCGCGTGCTGGCCGACCGCCCGGCTGATGCCAAGTGGTTGTCCGAAGCAGAAAAGCGCATGATTGCAGCGGAGCTTCACTCTCCCGGCGCGGGCCATCATTCGTTTGCACAGGTCGCGCGCGACCCGCGTGTCTACTTGTTGGCTTTCGCGTACTTCACGATGATCTGCGGCATCTATGCCGTGAGCTTCTGGTTGCCTTCCATCCTCAAGGCGGACGGCGTCACGGACACCATGCAGATCGGGCTGTATTCGATGATCCCGTACATCGCCGCCGCCATTGCGATGATCGTGATCGGCCGACGCTCGGACCGCCGGGGCGAGCGGCGCCTGCATAGCGCGGTGCCCGCCTTCGTGGGAGCCGTGGCGCTGGCCGTGGCAACGCTGTCCAGCGGCAACCTGGCCGTGTCGCTGTTGTGCATGACGATTGCCACGGCGATGATGTGGTCGGCCTACACGGTGTTCTGGGCCATTCCGTCGCAGTACCTGAAGGGGGATGCGGCGGCCGGTGGCATCGCGCTGATCAATACCATCGGCCTGATCGGCGGGTTTCTCAGCCCAACGATCATTGGCTGGGTGCGCACGGCCACGGGCAGCATGCAGGCCGGCCTGCTGGTCATGGTGGCGTTGCTCGTGGCTGGCGCCCTGACGCTGCTGGCCAATCGCATGCCGGCATCGCACGGCAGCGTGGCCGCCGCCTGACACAACCAATGAGAATGCATATGGAGATGTCCTTGTCACCCCGAATCCTGATCGCCGGCTTCCAGCACGAAACCAATACGTTTGCGCCGTCGAAGGCTACCTACACCAGCTTCGAGCGCGGCGAGGGCTTTCCGGCCATGTGTCGAGGCGACGATGTGCTGGCGTTGCGCGACGTGAATATTCCCGTGGGCGGGTTCATCCAGGCAGCGGAACGCAACCGCTGGTCGCTTTGCCCGGTGATCTGGGCCGGCGCGAGCCCGTCGGCGCACGTGACCGAGGATGCGTTCGAGCGCATCGCCAGCGAAATCGTCGCGGCCGCGCGGGCGGGCGGCTTCGACGCGATCTACCTGGACCTGCACGGCGCGATGGTGGCCGAGCACGTTGACGATGGCGAGGGCGAACTGCTGGCGCGGCTGCGTGACGTGATCGGTCCCGGCGTGCCACTGGTGGCCTCGCTCGATCTGCATGCCAATGTCACCGAGCGCATGCTCGACGCCGCCGATGCACTGGTGGCGTACCGCACCTATCCGCACGTCGACATGGCGGAAACCGGCGTGCGCGCCGCGGAGTTGCTACAGCCCCTGCTGGGCCGTTCGATCCGCTGGCACGTCGCGGCGCGGCGCCTGCCGTTCCTGATTCCCATCAACGGCATGTGCACGATGCTGGAACCCGCAAGCGGCCTGTACGCGGCACTGGAGGACGCCGAGCGCAATGCGGTCGTGTCGCTGTCTTTTGCACCGGGATTTCCGGCAGCGGATTTTCCGGAGTGCGGGCCGGTCATCTGGGGCTACGGCGAGGATGCCGATGCCGCCGAAGCTGCCGTCCAGTCGCTTTACGACCGGATGCTGGCGGAAGAGGCCGCCTGGGAGGTGCCATTCCTGTCGCCCGACGACGCGGTGCGAGAAGCCATGCGGATGGCCGAAGGCGCAACGCGGCCGGTCGTGATTGCCGATACCCAGGACAATCCTGGCGCGGGAGGCGATTCCAACACGATGGGGATGTTGCGCGCGCTGCTGCGTCATGGTGCGCGGGACGCGGCGATTGGCCTGATCTGGGACCCGACGGCGGCCGCGACAGCGCATCGCGCGGGCGTTGGCGCGGTGATCGACATCGCGCTTGGCGGAGTGTCCGGCGTGCCCGGAGACGAGCCGCTGCAGGGGCGTTTCGAAGTGCTCGGGCTGTCGGACGGCGTGTGCCGCTTTGGCGGGCCGATGATGCACGGCATGGTGGCCGACGTCGGGCCTGTGGCGCTGCTCGGTATGGGCGGAGTACGGATCGTGGTCAGCAGCGGCAAGGCACAGATGCTCGACCGCAATCTTTATCGCGTTGGCGGAATTGAGCCAGAGGCGATGAAGATCCTTGTGAACAAGAGTTCGGTGCATTTTCGCGCGGACTTTCAGGGCATCGCGCATGCCGTGCTGGTGGCCAAGGCACCCGGACCGATGACCGCCGATCCGGCCGATCTGCCCTGGAAGCGTCTGGCGCCCGGCATCCGCCTGAAGCCAATGGGCCGGCCGTTCCAGGGCTGATGCGCGGGTAGCGCCCGTTCAGAGCTTCTGCTGCGCCGCCAGCCGGAAGATCTTTGCCCAGCGGTTGGCGGTATCGCGGTCTGGTACGGGAATGGCCCATTCGGCCTGCTTGTGGTGCTGCAGTGCCACGACCACATACCAGTGGCCCTGGCGCGCCTCGGGCCGCGCGCCGTCGATGTCCGCAAAGATCAGTACCTGGCGCTGGCCGCCCATTTCCAGTACGCCGTTCTTGCGTTCGGCATCGATCCTGAGGTTGCCCCAGTCGCCGCGCAAGGCCAGGATGCGCTCGCCCTTGACGCGCCGGCCGTGAATGGCGCGGTAGCGGCGCAGCCATGCCATGAACAGCGCGGTCAGCGCGGCGAGCACCGCGAGCACGGCGGCGGTACCGGCCAGCATGCCGGCCGCGGCCGCCACCGTCTGGTAGAGCCGGACCATCCCGTAAACAAAGGCGGCGATGACCGCGAGGCCAAGAAGGATAATGGGCACGTCTGGTTTCCGTAGTGTTGCCGCGTGGTATTGACGAGTGTGGCGCCGTGGCGGATGCCCGCCAGCGTCGGACAGCGCGGGCCTATAATGGTTCGCCCCCGCACTGCCTGGCGAAGGGGCGCTATCCGGTTCGGCCACTCGTCAATGCCATCGTATCCTCTCGTCCTTTGCCTGACCATTGCCGTGGTGTGCAGCGTGGGCATGGCTGTCGCAGCGTGGCCGCGGCGCGATGATCCCACCGTGCGCGCGTTCCTGCTGCTGGCCGCCGGCGTGGCCATCTGGAGCGGTGGCAGGTTGCTGGAGATCAGTGAGACGGAACTGGCCGGCCGTATCTTCTGGGCCAAGCTGCAGTATGTGGGCATCGTGGCCGTGCCGATTGGCTGGCTGGTGGCGATGGTTCACCTGAGCCGCCCGCGCTTTGTGGTGCCCTGGTCGATGCTGTGGGTGCCGGTGTTTGCGGCATTGCTGACGCTCGTGCTGGTCTTTACCAATGAGCGCCACCATCTGATCTGGACCACGATCGAGCGGATGCCACCGGGCGTGGCGCCTGGCGCGGTATTCCATCACGGCATCGGCTATACCGCCGCGGCGGCCTGGACGTACGCGATGCTCGGCCTGAGCATGTACTTTCTGGCCACGGCCGAAGTGCCGAACGCCGCGTTGTCAGTGCGCGGCCGCAACGTGCTGATGGCCGGGCTGATGCTGCCGCTGGTCACGCATATCGCCTACCTGTATCGCTGGACCAGTCCGCTGGGCGGCGACCTGACGCCCGCCACGTTTTCGTTGATGACGTTGCTGGTCTGGTTCTGTGCGCTGCGCACGCACCTCGACGATACGGGGCACTATGCGCGGCTCCGCGTATTCGACACGATCCGCGAGGGCTGCGTGATCCTGGGCGCCGACGGGCGTATCGTGGAATTCAATCCCGCCGCCGCACGGCTGGTGCCGGAGTTATGCCGTGGGCAGATTCCGCCATCGATCTGGCACGACGCATTGAACGCAGCGGGCGAGGTGTCGCCCGTCATTCCGGACGGGGCCGGGTACGAAGTGGCGGTGGAACCGGTACGTCGCATGGATGGCAAACAGATCGGTCTGCTCGTGTTCATGCGCGACATCAGTCGCTACCAGTCGCGCGAGCTGGCACTGGCCACCCAGCTCGGCGAAACCACGGAGCAGTTGTCGCGCGTACAGGCGGACCTCGACATCGACGCGCTGACCGGCATTCCGAACCGGCGCTACTTCCAGCGCGAGTCACGCGAAGCCGTGGCGCGTGCGTTTGAGCGCGGCACGGAACTTGGGCTGCTGATCCTGGACGTCGATCTGTTCAAGCAATTCAATGATCTTTACGGGCATCCACGTGGTGACGAATGCCTGCGGCAAGTGGCGGCGGCGTTGACTGGCGTACTGCGCGGCGCGCAGTTCTGCACGCGCCTTGGCGGCGAGGAATTCGCCGTGGTGTTGCCCGATTCCTCGATGAAAGAAACGCGCGGCATCGCGCGCAGCATGGTGGCGGCCGTGCGCGAACTTGGCATTCCGCACAACGGCACGCCTGTGCAGCCGTTTGTGACGATCAGCGTGGGCGCCGTGTGCGCGGTACCGGAGGCCGCGCGGCTGGAGCCGCTGCTGCATCGCGCCGACAGCGCGATGTACCGCGCCAAGCGTGCCGGCCGGAACCGCTATGTGCTGGACGCCAGCGTGTATCTGGGGGTGCAGAACAGTTGATATCGAGGCCGGTTGAAAAAGGGCTTGCAAATTCCGAAAGCTTCTGTAGAATTCGCGGCTCGCGTCGCAGCAGCAATGCAGCGAAACGAAGCCCAGATGGCGGAATTGGTAGACGCACTAGGTTCAGGTCCTAGCGGTGGCAACACTGTGGAGGTTCGAGTCCTCTTCTGGGCACCAATTCGAAAGCCCTGCTCATCGAGCAGGGCTTTTTCATTTTGGCGAGGCCATCGATGCAGCGTCGGGAGTCTCCCCTCTCCCGCTGCGCGGGAGAGGGGCCGGGCGAGAGGGTCAGCGCCTCAAGCCGCCACGCCGCTTGCGCCTCCGCCAACGGCCACGCACCCGTCCTGCGGCACCGCCTGCCGCACCACATCGCCCACCATCTCGGCCGTCACCGCCGACAATGTCCAGCCCAGATGCCCATGCCCCGTGTTGTAGAACACGTTGGCCGCATGCCCACGCCCAACGCGCGGCATCATGTTCGGCATCATCGGGCGCAGGCCGGCCCAGGGCACCACGCTGCGCGTGCTCACGCCCGGGAAGCACTGCTGCACCCAGTCGATCAGCGGACGAATACGGTCGGCGCGGATATCGCGGTTGACGCCGTTGAACTCGGCCGTGCCGGCCACGCGGAACCGGTCCACACCCAGACGGCTGGTCACGAGCTTGGTCTCGTCGTCGAGCAGGCTCACGGTCGGCGCGCTCGCCTTGCTTTCGGCATCGTTCAGATTCACGGTGATCGAGTAGCCCTTGACCGGATAGATGTTGACGCGGTCGCCAAGCTGCCGGGCAAAGCCGCGGCTGGCCACGCCCGCGCAAATCACCACGCCGTCGAAGTCGCGCGACGTCGGCAGGTTGTCTTCCGCCGATACCACGGTCACGCGCCTGCCAGTGGTCGATACGGAACGCACGTCCTGGTTGTACAGCGTCTGCACGCCCAGGCGCCGGATCGCAGTGGCCAGTCCGCTGGTGAACTTGTGGATATCGCCGGTGGAATCGCTCTCGGTGTAGTAGCCGCCGTAGTAGGTGCCGGCCAGAGTCGGCTCGATGTCACGCATCTCTTCCGGCGTGACCGGCCGGCGTTCCAGCCCGCCATCGGCCAGCAGCTTCGACACGCGGCCGGCATGTTCGAACCCCGACTTGTCCCGATAGATATGCAGGATGCCGCGCTGCTTCAGGTCGAAGTCGATGCCTTCGGCCTGCGCCCAGGCAAACAGGTGCTCGCGTGCCGCAACGGCCAGCCGTGCTGTCTCGACCGTATTGGCACGGTAGTGCGGAATCGACGCGATGAACTCGGCAAACCAGCTCAGCTTGTGCCACGAGGGGCGCGGGTTCACCAGCAACGGGGCATCGGCGCGCAGCATCCACTTGATGCCCTTGGCCAGGGTGGACCAGTGCGTCCAGACTTCGGCATTCGATGCCGACAACTGCCCGCCGTTGGCGAAGGACGTTTCCATCGCGGCATAGCGATGCCGCTCGAACAGCGTAACGGAGAAGCCGCGTTTGGAGAGGGCGTAAGCGGTCGTGACGCCGGTAATACCGCCGCCGATCACTGCAATGGTTTTCATGTGGAAGGTCTTCCAGGACGTCATGGGGTGGCAGTCCACGGCGCACCATGCGCTACGCGGACGCCCCCTCTGTCCTTGACCTGAGAGATTCGCAATGCCGCGCGAAAAAACGGGCATCGCTTGCTCCTTCGGTACCACCGGCCGACGTACAAGCCGGGGGTTCTTCAGAGTGCACTGGCGATACCGGTCCTTTTGCCTGAGAGTTTCCGGG
>DAIOET010000030.1:0-24641 GCA_036746135.1 Cupriavidus sp. | reverse complement strand
ACCACATGACGCCCACGGCAATCGCGGCAACCAGCGCCGCGCCGCCCAGCATCAGGGGCAGACGCGGATTGCCCTTGAGCTTTTCGACCAGGGCTGCGCCGTTCGGCAGGGTGGCGGCCGCGTTCATGCGCGCGTCTCCGGCTTGGCCGGGCATACCCTGCCCTTACCACTCAGGCCTTCGCTGCCGTTATTCATTTCGGCACGGCTCACATTACGCTGCAGACAAAACACGCGCACTCTCCGCGATAGTTGATGTTCCTCGGGCCGTGGGCGGTAAGGCAAAGCGCGGCGAACCGCCAGATCCGGCACGGTAGCGATGATCGGTCAGACGGGCGCGGAACAATCGGCTGAATAGGCGAGGTTTTCCCGCCGATTTCAGCCTTTGGGAGGAACCGGCCGGCCAGTACAGTGCGAGGGCTGAAACAGGATGGCGAGTGGTGTTTTCATCACGTCCACCTGTCCCGACTATCTCTAACCTGTACGTGCCATGACCATTTCTTCCATCGAGGGCATGCTCCAGCAACTGCGCGGCCTGGCGCAGGTGGCTGGCGGCGGTTCCACCTCCCAGGCGACTGCGGCGGCTTCCACCGCTGGCTTTGCCGGCGAGCTGCAACGTTCGCTGCAACGCCTGAACGCCACCCAGGAACGCGCCTACGGCCAGGCTGAAGCCTTTGAAGTAGGCAAGCCCGGCGTGTCGCTCAACGACGTGATGATCGACATGCAGAAGGCGAACATTTCCTTCCAGACGGCCGTGCAGGTGCGTAACCGCCTGGCCGCCGCGTATCAGGAAATGATGAACATGCCGGTTTGATGGGTGCGGCGCGTCTCAGGGCGCGCCGGCCACGGCAAAAAGGCCATGTCCGCTTCAGGCGGCATGGCCTTTTCCATTTCCGGCGGCACGCGGCCGCACGGTTTCACAGGCGGAAATACTCTTCGGCGGCGCGCTCGCGGGCTGGCTTGTACACGAGTTCACCGGCCTGGCCGCCATAGACCAGGCAGTTGCCCGGCGTTTCGCGGTTCAGCACGCTGACGCCTTGCGCAACAACCGAGTTGTCGCGCACATGGCTGCGGCCGATGATGGCGGTGTTCGGGTACATCACCACACCCTCGCCGATCACCGGTGCAACACCGTGGTTCTTGCCAACCGTGGAGTTCTGATACAGCACCAGGTAGTTGCCATAGGTGGCCTTGGCCAGCACGATGCCCACCGAGTGGCCGATCAGGAATACCTCGGGCATCTCGATCTCGTAGAACAGATCGATGGCGTTGAGCGCCTTGTTGAGGCCGAACAGCTTGGTGGCAACCGTCAGGTCACCCTTGTCGCGCCAGATGCAGTTCGACAGGTAGTACAGGAACGTGCAGTACTGGCTCGAATGCAGGTAGTTGAATTCGCCCGGCCGCCACATCCTGACCGCATCCACGCAGCGCGCGGTGCGGGCCAATGCGTCGTCCACATAGCGGTCGATCGTGGCGCGATGGTCGGCGCCGTCCGGAAAAAAATTGGCCAGCTGCGTGTTGACGTAGCTGACCAGTCCGGAACGATGGGTTCCGATGAGGTTCATGCGGGAACGTGATAGTCCATGTACACCAGCGAGGCCGCGGCATTGTTCACGGCCGGGTCCTCATACCAGCGCACCATGTGTTCCGTGCGTTCGACGTTCAGCGGCACACGCTTCTGCTCGACGAATCCCACCTTGCGATAGAACTCGAGCGCCGTGTTGTCCGAGCGGACACGCACGGCCAGATGCGACAGCCCGAGCTGGTCTCCCGCCCACTGGAGCATGGTTTGCAGCGCTTCCTTCATCAGGCCGCGCGGCGAGTCTCCACCGCTCACGATGGCATCGGCTTCGCCATACCCGGCTTCCCAGTCGATGAAATCGATACCGATATGGCCCAGCGGCTTGCCGTCCAGGTCATCCACCATGAAGAGCAGCTTCGACGGGTTGGCATGGACGAAGTCCACGAGCCACCGTTCCGTGCGCGTGGCATGGGCAACGAATTCCGTCAGGAACGACTTGACGTAACGGTTGCGCCATTCGCTGAGCAGTTCGAGATCGGTCTGCGAGATGCAGCCCTCGCGCGTGGGAATGGGGCGCAGGACCGCCCGCACGGGGCGGCCAACGGGAATCGACAACGACACACGATTCATTGCGGCGCTGGCCTTGATACCGGCGATCAGCGCACGTCCGGCGGGCTGGTTGCTCATCTCACACCTGCGTTTCAAAGTACTGACGAACCTTGGCGGCCACTTCGGCCACGATGGCCAGATCCATCTTGGAGTACAGCGGCAGCGACAGGATTTCCTTGCCGACGCGGTCGGTCACCGACAGGTCGCCAGCCTTGCAATCCTTCCACAGCGTGAACCAGTGGCCCGGCTGCCAGTGGATGCCGGTGTCCACGCCGTTTTCCTTGAGCCATGCGCGCAGGTTGTCGCGCTGGCCTTCCGGCACGCGGATGTAGTACAGGAACGGGTTCACTTCCTCGAAGCTCGACTTCGGCGTGCGCACTTGCGGAATGCCGGCCAGCAGGCGGCTGTATTCCTTGCAGGCGTTGCGGCGCGATTCGGCGATGACCGGCAGCTTGCGAATCTGGGCCAGGCCCACGGCGCCGTGCATGTTGATCATGTGATAGCGGTAACCCACGCGCTCCACATCGAACGTCCAGGCACGCTGGTTCTTGTACATGACGGCGGCGGGCTGCTGCATGCCCAGCAGGCGCAGTTCATGCACCAGCTTCAGGTCTTCCGGCGAGCTGACGACGATCGTGCCGCCATCCAGGCACGTCACGGTCTTGACCGGGTCGTGGCTGAACACGGTGATGTCCGAGAAGCTGCCCACCGGCTTGCCCTTGTAGTACGAACCGAACGAGTGCGCCGCGTCGTGGATCACGCGCAGGTTGTGGCGCTTGGCGAATGCGGCCACTTCGTCGTGGTCGCACAGCAGGCAGTCATAGTCCATCACGATGATGGCCTTGGTGCGCGGCGTGACGAGCTTTTCGGCAGCCTTCAGGTCGATGCAGAGCGTGTCGTCCTCGCAGTCGCAGAACACGATGTCGGCGCCCACCTGCGTGATGACCTGGAAGTCGGCCGAGCAGTTGAACGAGGATACGATCACTTCGTCGCCGGGGCCAACGCCCGCAACCAGCAGACCGACGTGCAGGCCGGCGGTGCCGGTGCTCAGCGCGGCCACGTACTTGTTCTCGTTGCCGATGATCTTCTTGACTTCTTCCTCGAAGGCGGACACATAGCTGCCCATGCCAAGCCAGCCCAGTTCCAGGGCTTCGCGGCTGGCCTGGATTTCCTCGGCCTCGATCAGCGGTTTGAACATCGGAATCATTTCAGGTCTCCACAATCAGTTTGGGTGGTTCCACAGGGGGTGCTGCTGGTCGCGCGGCGATAACAGTGGGTTGTCGAGCGGCCATTTGATCTGGAATGCCGGGTCGTTCCACCGCACGCCAGCGGCGTGCCCGGCGCTGTAGCCGGCGGACATCTGATAGAACATCTCGGTGTTGTCGGACAGCGTCACAAAGCCATGCGCCACGCCTTCCGGCGCATAGAGCATCGTGGCGTTCTCGCTGTCCAGTTCGAATGCCTGCCAGCGGCCGAATCCGGGCGTGCCCTCGCGCAGGTCAAGCAGCACGTCGTAGACGCGTCCGCGCAGCACGCGGATCAGCTTGGCCTCGGCATGGGGCGCGGTCTGGTAATGCATGCCGCGCAGCGTGCCGCGCTGCTCGGTGAACGACACATTGCACTGAACCAGCGACGGATTGAGCCCGTGATCCGCAAACTCCCGCGCGCACCACATGCGCGCGAAGTATCCGCGCGTGTCGCGCAGCGGTTCGGGCTGCACCAGGCAGGCTCCGGCAATGTCCGTCGCAATGAACTTCACAGGCACTCCACGCGCGGAATGGGCACCACGAACTTGCCGCCCCATTGGCGGATGTGAGCGAGCTGTGCCGCGATCTCGTCGCGCAGGTTCCAGGGCAGGATCACCACGTAGTCGGGGCGCCTTGCGTCGATGGCTTCGGGTGCCAGCACCGGAATGCGTGTGCCCGGCAGCAATGTGTTCTGCTTGTGCGGGTTGCGGTCGACGGTGAAGTCGATCAGATCCGTGCCCACGCCGCAGTAGTTGAGCAACGTGTTGCCCTTGGCGGGGGCGCCATAGGCGGCAACGCGCTTGCCGGCGCGGCGTGCTTCGATCAGGAACGCAAGCAGGTCGCGCTTGGTTTCGGCCACGGCGGACGCGAACGCCTGGTACGGGCGCAGCGTGTCGAGTCCCGCTGCGCGCTCGGCATCCAGGCACTCGGCAACCGCCGGCAGCGTGGCGTGGCTGGCCTTGTCGTGGCACAGGTAGACGCGCAGACTGCCGCCGTGCGTGCCAAGGTGCTCGATATCGAACACGCGCAGGCCGGCGCGCGCGAAAACCGGTTGCAACGCCAGCAGCGACAGGTAAGAGAAGTGTTCGTGATACAGCGTGTCGAACTGCGTCTGCTCGATCAGGCGCAGCAGATGCGGAAACTCCATCGTGACCACGCCTTCCGGCGCGAGCACGATCGGCATGCCGCCGACAAAGTCGTTCAGGTCGGGGACATGCGCCAGTACGTTGTTGCCCAGCAGCAGGTCGGCCTGCCAGCCTTCTTCGCGCAGCGCGGTCGCCGTTTCCCGGCCAAAGAACACTTCGCGCGTCTGCACGCCTTTCTCGCGCGCGGCCGCCGCCGTGTTTGCCGTCGGCTCCACGCCCAGGCAGGTCACGCCGGCCTTCACGAAGTACTGCAGCAGATAGCCGTCGTTGCTGGCGATCTCGATGACCTTGCTCTTGCCCGAGATGTCGAAGCGCCCCGTCATGTCATCGACATAGCGGCGTGCGTGGTCGAGCCAGGATGACGAGTAAGACGAGAAGTAGGCGTAGTCGTCGTGGAAGTGCGTGTCGGCACTGGCAACGTCGCGCAGCTGGACGAGCCAGCACTGGTCGCAGACGAGCGCATGCAGCGGATAGAAGAACTCGCCTTGCGCGGCGTTTTCCGGGCGGATGAAGTGGTTCGAGATCGGCGACAGGCCCAGGTCCACGAAAGTGTGGGTCAATGGGGTGCCGCAGCTACGGCAGGAACCATGCGAAGTGCAGGCGTTCGTCATGAGCAGAAGGAGTCGAGTTGGGCTTCGGTCAGGGTGCGTGCCCGTGACGGGTCGAGCTGTACGGCTGCATACCAGCGGGCGGTCTGCGCCAGCGCTTCATCGAGCGTCCAGCGCGGCTCCCAGCCCAGCGTCCGGCGTGCCTTGGCGGCATCCAGATAGAGCAGGTTCGCCTCGTGCGGCGCATGGCCAGCGGGTGCTTCCACTTCCCAGTGCAGACCGGGCCAGTGTGGTTGCAGGCGGCGCAGCACGTCGTCCACAGGCAGGTTGTCGGACGGTACGGGGCCGAAGTTGAATGGATGGGCGCAAGCGTCGTCGCCGGCCAGCAGACGGCTGCCCAGCAGCAGATAACCGTGCAGCGCTTCGAGTACGTGCTGCCACGGGCGCGTGGCACGCGGATTGCGGATGCGCAGCGCGGTGTTGGCAGCGGCGGCACGCGCCGCGTCGGGGATCAACCGGTCCACGGACCAGTCGCCGCCGCCGATCACATTGCCGGCGCGGGCCGTGGCCAGCAGCACGTTACGTTCGGCCAGGAACGCGCGGCGGTAGCTGGCCGCGACGATTTCGGTGCCGGCCTTGCTGGCGCTATAGGGATCGTGCCCGCCGAGCGGATCGGTCTCGCGGTAACCCCACGACCACTCCTGGTTTTCGTAGCACTTGTCGGTGGTGACCACGACCACGGCGCGCACCGATGGGCATTGGCGCAGCGCATCGAGCAGGTGCACGGTGCCCATGACGTTGGTCGACCAGGTGTCCGCCGGGTTTTGATAGCTCGCGCGCACCAGCGGCTGTGCGGCCAGATGAAAAACGATTTCAGGCTGCGCGCGGTCCACGGCTTCGCGCATCGCGCGTGCGTCGCGCACGTCGGCGACGATATGCGTCTCCAGCACGGAGGCGATATCGGCCAGCGTGAACAGGTTTGCCTCGCCCTCGGGTGCCAGCGCGTAACCAGTGACCCGGGCACCGAGCCGTGCGAGCCACAGCGACAGCCATGACCCCTTGAAGCCGGTATGCCCGGTCACCAGCACGCGGCGGCCGGCAAAGCTCGAAGACAGACCGTCCATTACCAGCACTTCCAGGGCGCCTTGCCGCTTTGCCAGAGTTCTTCCAGTTGCGTCTTTTCGCGCAACGTATCCATCGGTTGCCAGAAGCCGACGTGCTCGTAGGCCAGCAGATGCCCAAGGCGAGCCAGTTCCTTCATCGGCTCCTGCTCCCACGGCGTGACGTCGGTCTCGATCAGATCGATCGCTTCAGGCTGCAGCACGAAGAAGCCGCCGTTGATCCAGCCGCCGTCGCCGCGTGGTTTCTCGGAGAAGCCCTTGACCATGCCCTCGTCGGTGCGTTCCAGCGCGCCATAGCGGCCAGGAGGCTGCACGGCGGCCACGGTGGCCCAGCGGCCGTGGCGGCGGTGGAATTCGATTTCCGCCGAGATATTGATGTCGGATACGCCGTCACCATAGGTGAAGCAGAACGTCTCGCCGGGGGCAAGGTAGTTGCGCACGCGGCGCAGGCGGCCACCGGTCTGGGCGTCTTCGCCGGTATCCACCAGCGTGACGCGCCACGGCTCCGCCTTGCGGCAGTGCACTTCCATGCGGTTCTCGGACATGTCGAACGTCACGTCCGACATGTGCAGGAAGTAGTTGGCGAAGTATTCCTTGATGATGTAGCCCTTGTAGCCCAGGCAGATCACGAAGTCGTTCACCCCATGCGAGGAGTACATCTTCATGATGTGCCACAGGATCGGCTTGCCGCCGATCTCGATCATCGGCTTGGGCCGCAGGTGCGATTCTTCGGAAATGCGGGTGCCGAAGCCACCCGCCAGGATCACGGCTTTCATGCGGCGACCTCGCTTTCTTCTTGTTCCGCGCGACGGCTGTTTTCGATGACGGCATTCAGGTCGATGCCCAGGGCTTCGAACACGGATGGCGGCGGCGATGCCTCCAGCGCGTCGAGCGACAAGCCGAACTGGTCCTGCAGCAGGCCGGCCAGATCGGACTTATCCAGACCGCATTCGTCCAGCCAGTGGGCCAGCAGGCGGTACAGCGGCAGGCCGTACGGGCGCATACCGATGCTTTCCACCAGCAGTTCGATGGCTTCGTCCTTCTTGCCTTCCTGGTACTTGATCACGGCCAGGCCGAACGCCACCATCCAGTGGCGATACCAGGTCGACGTCACGTTTTCCAGCAGGTTGCGCGCCTTGATGTAGTCGCCTTCATGCAGGTGCGCGGCCGCGGACAGAATCAGGTCCTGGCTGCGGAACCACGTGCCGCCGAAGAAGACGCCGTCCTCACGCTCGGCACCGCCGTCCGGAGTCGGCTTGAATTCCTTGACGATCTCGGCCATCTGCTCGCCGAACCATCCGGCGAAGGCGGCGGCATCGCACATGATGCCTTTCTCCACACGGTCGCGCAGCGACATGCGGATCGAATTGAGTACCCCGACGTCGGATGCGAGCGCGCACGCCATCTCGACATACTGTTCCTCGGTCTCGCAGATCAGGTCCTGCAGGCCAGTGACGTGCAGGAACGGCGCCGAAACCCGCTGGTGGAACGTGTCGCCGGCCAGCGTCACGAGCGGCACGCCCATCCAGAGCGTGTCGCAGGTGGTGGTGCCGCCGGTTACCGGTGCGGTGTCCAGTGCGATGTCGATGCGGTTGTACGTGATGTACTGGTTCGTGCCATCGCGCGGTACCAGGATGACGCGGTTCGTATCGATGCCGTACTCAGTCATGCGTTTCTTCAGCATGGTGGACACGGTTTCGCGGTCCAGGCCCGATGCTTCGATCAGCAGCTTGCTGTTCGGGCACTTCGCCAGTACCGCGCTCCACAGTCGCATGGTCTTGGGACCGAGCTTGGCGATGTGGTTGCACGACCCGAACGTGATGTAGCCGTTCTCCAGCGCCGGAGTTGGCTGAACGCGGTACTTCGGTTCGTAGATGGCGAGCGGGTCCGTGACGTGCGGATGGTAGGCGCAGAACAGCGGCGCGCGCAGCAGCGTCTCGGTGTAGTTCGATTCGAAGCCAGGGGGATCGCCGATCAGGTCGGTGATCCGATACTGAACTTCCTTCATGCCTGTGGTGCTCGGGTAGCCCAGCCAGGCAAGCTGAACCGGCGCCAGGCGATGCACCATGTACTGCAACGGCGATGCACCGGTATAGCCGCCAAGGTCGATCATCACGTCGCAACGCTGCGCACGCGCGGCGCGGACCAGCGTTTCCTCGTTCATGCCGTGCACGTCGTGGAACTTGTCGGCGTACTGGCGGATCTTCAGCGTGACGTTGTCGGACACGCCCGAGAGCGAGAACAGATGTACCTCGAAGCGTGTGCGATCCAGATTGGCGATCAGCGGAATCAGGTAGTACGCGCAGGCATGGCGGCGCAAGTCGTTGGACAGCACGCCAATGCGGATGCGATTGCCTTCGCTCGGTTGCAGCGGCGGCGCGTTCACCGGCGTCCGTGCCAGCGTTTCAGCCCAGTCGGTGGCTTCGCGGCGCAGTTCGTCCGCGCCGATCCGATCGTCGTAGAGCAGTGAAAACAGCAGGTTTGCCCGGTTCACCCGTTGCAGTGGGTCCAGCGCGATGGCACGACGGTTGATCGGGATGGCTTCGAGCGTGGAGCCCGATTCACGCACGGCGGCCGCATAGTTACCGACGACCGCGGCATCGTTAGGCAGCAGTTCGGCCGCGCGCTCGCATGCGATGCGCGATTCTTCATACTCGGCGATCGTGAAATGCGCATTGCCCAGGACCTGCCACAGGTGCCCGGCGTTGGGCTGGACTTTCAGTACTTCACGAAGCAGCTCGATACCGGCGCGGTAGTTGCCAAGATTGACTTCGAGCGTGCCGAGCAACCCACTGAAGCCGGGGTGTTGGGGGAAACGCCGCCGGCCGGCATCCGCAAGATTTCGCGCTTCGGCGTGTTGCTTCAACGCCGAAAGCGAGAGGGCTTCCAGATAGTATGGTTCGGGGAGCGTCCCTGCGGCACCGCGCTTTGCCGCGCGCGCGCGCTTGAGCGCATCCTCATACTTGCCCTCATAGTAGGCACCCCACGCCGTCTGTAGCGCGCGGCGCGTTGGGTCCATCGATACCTTCTTGTTCATGACGTCGTGCTCTGGAATTGACGCTGTTTCAGCTCGGGGCTGACGGATGCGAGCACATTAACAAGAGGTGTCCGACGCCAGCGGCCGGAAAACCGGGCGGATTTGGCGCTATTTCAAGCCGGACATGCGCCGGGTGGCGCACGAGGCGCGTCAGGCGGCGCTGGCGGCGGTGCCTGCGGCGGGGAGAGCGAGGGGGCTGTCCGTCCCGTCCATGCGATGGAGCCATGCCAGCAGCTCGGCCACGGCCACATAGAGCTGGGGCGGAATCTGGCTGTCCAGATCCACCTGCATCAGCAGATTGACCAGCGCGGGAGAGCCATGCACGTAGACGCCGGCTTCCCGCGCGCGCGTGATGATGGCTTCGGCGGACATGCCATAGCCTTTGGCCACCACGCGCGGTGCGTTATCGCTGGACTGATAGGAGAGGGCGACGGCGGCGCCGCGATCGGACGGGTTGTCGCTCATGCTGGCAGGGCGATGACGGTGGGCGTCGACGGGGCATCCTGTGTCGACACATTCATGTTCAGCAGCGAGATGCCGCGCGCTTCCAGTTGCGCGCGGAAGTCCGCGCGGCCCTGGATCAGCCGTGCGGCCGCATCGCTGTCGATGGCGACGAAGCGCGCCTCCAGCCCGTGCGCGCCGAGCGTGAGCACGGCGTCGACGCTGCCCAGCGCCGGCAGGTTCAGACGCAGGCGGGTGCTCCAGCTGGCAGCCTCGGCGCTGCCGCCGGCTTCGCGGCCATGATCGCGCGTGATTTCCCAATCCACGGGCATGCCCGGCCATGCATCGATCGTTGCGCGGAACTGTTGCGAGGCCAGCAGTTCAAGCTGCTGGCGCACAACCCCTTCGCTGGAAGGATGGATAGGCGGACCCCGGTCGGGTTGCGCCTGGGCGCTTGGGCTGTCCGGCGCGTTCCAGCTGGCGACGATCGCCGCGTGCTGCGCGCGCGCGACATGGTGGCCCTCTTGCGAAATCTCGGCGGTGACCTGATAAGCGTGTGCCGCCGCGTTGGCGTGCGCGGCCAGGCGTTGTTCGGCGGCCGGGCTTTGCGGTGTCTGGGGCTGCGCCGCGGCCGCGTTGCCTTGGGCCGTCTGTGCGCTGGCGGCGGCATGCGGATCGCCATGCGCCGCTTGCACGGGCATGCCGGTGGAAAGCGGATAGATGACCGGGCGCGTCAGTTCGGCCAGGATCGTGGCACTGGGCGGCGGCAGCGTGCTCGATGCGGCGGGGCCGCCGTAGGGCAGCAACGCGGCCGGTGCGGGTGCCGGTGCCGATGGCGCGGCAGTGGCGGGCTGCCCCTGCGGCTGTGGCGATGCCTGCGCCGGATTGCGCAGCGCGGCTTGCGGTTCCTGCAGCAGCGTCGACAACGGGCGCTGGCCCGTCACCCATTGCGTCAGGTGCGATTCATAGAACAGCCCGCTCTGATCCACGAAGCGAGCCAGTGCGCTGGCCAGGTCCTGCGTCGCGCCGGGATTGCCGGAGGGAGACGCGGCGAGCAGCGGCGAATTCGGCCGTGCGGGAATGGCGTCGCCAGCCTCGAACAGGTCGAGAATCGCCTTGGCGGCAAAGCTCAGCGTTTCGCGCGTAGAACCGGTCTGCCCGGCCAGGCGGGGATCGCCGCTGCCCGGCGCGATGGTGTTGGGCTGGCGCGCCTGGACCGTCTCGCCGGTGGACGATTGCACATCGCCCTGCGAGACCTCGGGTACCGGCATCAGCGCCGCGAGCTTGTCGATGGCCAGCGCGGGACGCGATAGCTGCGGATCCGGTGCCTGCTGCGGTATCAGGCTGGAAGGAATCTGGATGCCGGTCATGGGCGCGTGTCAGCGATAAGAACGGATGTGATACGCATCGCGCCACCCCGGTGTTACCGGAGCACGCGCGCTTCAGACGGCGCCGTAGGCTGCGGAGAGTTCGAGCTTGCGACGCGAGTTGTTGAGCAAGGCGCCCAGTTCGGCCAGACGCGGATTGGTCAGGTCACGAATCCGGGCATCGTAGGCCAGGATGCGCTCCAGCAGCTGGAAGCGGCGCAGGCGTTCGTCGTCGGAAAGCTGCACGGCGTGGTCAAGCAGGCGCAGGCGATCCACTTCGGCCATATAGACCTTCTGCAGATCGGTCAGCGCGTCCCAGTTCGACGCGCGCGCGGCCTCGAGCATTTGCTCGGAGAGCACCAGCAGCTCTTCGTAGCTGCGAACAATGGGGGACATGGCAAACATCATCAGTTGTCCTGCGAAACGGGTTGTGACGCCACGGCCGGCTCCGCAGGCACGGCGTCCGCGGGTGCTGCCGGATCGATGACGGCCCATGCCGAGGAAAGATTCTCGAGCAGGGCATCCACTTCAGACAGCATTTCGGCGTCGCTGCGCAGGTTGGCCAGCATCAGACGACGCGTCATGTACTCATACAGCGATTCGAGGTTGGCGGAGATTTCTCCGCCCGCCTCATGATCCAGCACCGCGCGCAGGCCGTTATCGATGATGTTGATGGCCTTGGAGATTGCATTGCCGCGCGCTTCCAGCTCGCCGTTTTCCAGATGGAACTTCGCCCGGGCGATGGCCGACCGCGCACCGTCGTACAGCATGACGATCAGCTTGTGCGGGCTGGCACTCATCACCCCGGTCTGGACACCGACCTGGGCATAGGCGTTGATACCTTGGCGCGCGAACATGGCGTTACTCCAGTTGGTTACTTCTTGGTGCTGCTCGTCAGGGCCGAGAACTGCTGCGTCAGGTAGCTGCTGGTCTGGTTCATCTGGGAAACCAGCAGATCCAGCTGCGTGAACTGGGCGCGGTAGCGGTCCATCGTCGCGGTGATACGGTCCTGCGTTGCGGTGTACTTGGTTTCCAGGTCCTTCAGCGTCGACGTGATGCCGTCGGTGGCGGCGGAAAGCGCGCCGCCCGAGGCGTTCAGCGAGTCGACGTAGTCGGTGATGGTCTTGCCCATGCCCGAGGCACCGTTGGCGCCCGAGAAGAAGCTGGTCAGCGTGCTCAGGTTGCTCGAGATGGCCTTGTTGAGCTTGTCGTCGTTGATCTTCAGCGTGCCCGAGTTCGAGCTGTCGAGGCTGAATTCGACGCCCATGTCCGACAGCGTGACCGTGCCGCCCTTGCCATCCGACATCGGCGTGGTCAGCATCGAACGCATGCGCGTCAGGATGTTGCGCAGCGTGCTGTCGCCGTTGAGCGCGCCGGACGTGCCTGCGTCAGTGTCGAATGCCGTCAGCGTCTTGGAGGCTGCCAGCACGTTGTTGTAGGCGGTGACCAGGCTCTGCACGGCAGTCTTGATCGACGCGTCGTCGCGCGTCACGTTCATGCTCGTGGTGCCGGTGCCCTTCAGCGTCAGCGTCACGCCCTGGGCGGCTTCCGCCACCGTGTTGCTCTGGCTCGTGATGTCGATGCCGTTGATGGTCAGGGCGGCGTTGGCGGCCGTGACTTTTTCCTGCATGCCGTTGGGCTGCACGGCGACCGACGGGTCGAAGCCGACCACGTCGTTCACGGCGCTGTTATCGGCCGAGATGCGCATCGACGACTGCGTGCCGGTCTTGTCGGACGTCAGCACCAGACGGTAGGGCGTGCCGCTGCCGTCGTTGATGATGCTGGCCGTCACGCCGATGCCGGCCTTGTTGATCGAATCGCGGATGCCTTGCAGCGACGTGTCGGAGCCGATCGTCACGGTCTTGGTGCTGGTCGGCGTGCCGCCCGAGCCAAGGTTCTCGCCAAAATCCACCGTGATCGTGCCACCGCCGATGGCGGCGGTCTGGTCGGCCACCTGCTTGGACACCAGGCTCTGTGCCTTGGCCAGCGACGTGACGTTGATGGTGTAGCTGCCGGCGACGGCGGTGGTGCTGGTGGTGGCCGACAGCACGCTGTCGCTGCCGACCGATGCCTTCACGGCGCCGAACGTCGATGCGGTGGCCAGCGTCTTGGCGGCGGCCGAGTAGGCGTCCAGCACGCTCTTGATGGTGCCGTAGCCGCTCAGTTGAGCCTGGTAGCTCTTGGCCTGGGTGTTGATCGTGTCGAGCGCAACGTTCTCGTTCGTCTCGATTTTGTCGAGCAGATCCTGCAGCTGGAGATTGGAGCCGATGCCGATGGAGGAGATTCCGGACATGTTTTTCTACCTGTTGTTATCGCTTCAACTGATGGGCTTGCGGTGAATCAGACTGCGTGACTGACGAACAGACCCTGGAGCTTGTCGATGGCGCGCGCAAAGCGCAGCACTTCTTCACTGGGCAACTGGCGGATCAGTTCGCCGGTTTCCTTGTCGACAACCTTGGTGATCACGCGGTGGGTGGTGTCGTCGATTTCGAAGCGCAGGCCGATCGACGTGGTCTTGAGTACATCGACCAGTTCTTCCACCGCCGCTGTCATGTTGGGCGGGGTGTCGCCGGAGCCGGTGTAGGCATCCATGTTCTGGCTGGCGGACACCGGACGAACGGCGCCAGCGGCCGTGGCCGGCACGGAGGGTGCGGGACCAATGGCCGCGGGTTCGGCGGAAATGCGTGCCGCCGGCATGGAAACGGGTTGAGTGGATGCCATGATCAGCTCCGTCCGGTAGGGCAGGAAGAACACTACGGTTGAAATGCTTTGCAGGCAGCGGTCTGCCTGCAAAACACTCCAGCAAAAAAACCGGGCCTTGCGGCCCGGTTTCTTGCGGCGATGCGATTAACGCAGCAGCGACAGCACGTTTTGCGTGGTCTGGTTCGCTTGCGACAGCACCGACGTACCAGCTTGTTGCAGGATCTGCGCGCGGGTCATGTTCGACACTTCCGTTGCGTAGTCAGCGTCTTCGATGCGCGAACGCGAAGCCGACAGGTTGTTCACCGTCGTGCTCAGGTTGTTGATCGTCGATTCGAAGCGGTTCTGCACAGCACCCAGGCTCGAGCGCAGGTTGTCAACCGTTGCCAGGGCCTTGTCCAGCGTGGCCAGCGGGTTGGTCGTGGCAGCTTGCTGGAAGTCCGAAGCTTGCAGCGACGAACCGGTCAGCGTGAAGCCAGCGGTGCTACCGTTGACCGAAGCGTCGCTCGGCTTGACGGCGATGTACATCGTCATCGACGTAGCCGTGCCGTTACCAGCGAAGCCCTTCGAGCTCAGAGCGGCGTCGTCGGAAGCGGTCAGGCCGTTCATGCTCACTTGCACGAACCAGTTGCCCTTCGAATCGGACACCACGGATTGCGAGTTCACCGAAGCGCCGGTGCCCAGGCCCAGAGCGCGCTGGATGTCAGCGTTGGCAACGCCGGTAGCCGAAGCGGCCGTCACCGGGGTGGCGGAACCCAGAGCTGCTTGAGCCGAGGTGCTGTCGATGGCAGCCGTTGCGCCTTGCGGGCCGGCAACGCTGAAGCCAGCAACGCCCAGGGTCTTCGACGTGATTTGCTTCAGGGCGATCGAAATCGTTTCGCTGTCGTTGGCGCCAACCTGGATCGACATGTTTTGATCCTTGGCCAGGACCTTCACGCCGTTGAACTGGGTCTGAGCCGACACGCGGTCGATTTCCGACAGACGTTGCTTGATTTCGTCCTGGATCGACTTCAGGTCCGACGACGAGTTCGTGCCGTTGGCGGCTTGCACCGACAGTTCACGCACACGTTGCAGGTTGTTGTTGACTTCGCTCAGCGCGCCTTCGGTCGTTTGAGCGATCGAGATGCCGTCGTTGGCGTTACGCGAAGCTTGCGTCAGGCCCTTGATGTTGGCGGTGAAGCGGTTGGCGATAGCCTGGCCAGCTGCATCGTCCTTGGCGCTGTTGATACGCAGACCCGACGACAGACGTTGGATAGCGCTGTTCAGCGACGACTGCGACGTGTTCAGGTTGCTCTGCGTTTGCAGCGACAGAATGTTGGTGTTGATGACTTGCGCCATGGTACGACTCCTATTTGCAATGTTTTAGGCATTCCGGCGGGTGCCGTAACGTTGGCTGCCTGCTAAGCAGGACGTAGAGTGCCTCCGTTGCAAAGGTTATCGACCGTGGGTGAGAAGACTTTAGAGTGACTTTTGAGCGAGTTGCGGGCGTAGCCGGATCTGGTGTATGGGCCGTGTCGGGCCTGACAACCGGCCATTTCCGGTCCCTGAGTTTGTGCGCCTCTATATATATAGGCGCACGGGCGGCGGCACCGGCGCTGTCCGGCCCGCCAGGCCCGGCCGGGCGGTTCAGCGGCGCTTGCGTGTGCGTGGAATGAAGATGCGCACGAAGTCCGGCGACTCCTCGGCATCGAGCATCGCCGTGGCGTCGTTGGACGCGTGGGCGGGCGTCACCACCGTAATGGCGCGCTTGTAGATCAATGTGGGGGTGGGATCCTCCGCGGAGCGTCCGAGCAGGATCATGTAATTGTCCGATGACAGCACGATGCCGTTCAGTCGCGTGCCGTTTGACAGATGCACCACCACTGCGGCGCGGCTGGCACTGTGCGCGGCGAACTGCAACTGCTGCAGCTTTCTGCTGGGTCTGGGAGCCTTGATTTCCTTCTTCACAACTTCTCCGGAAGAGCCCGCGAGGGTTCTGGCGGCTGACAACGGTCCGATGATCAGTAACTACGGCTGGCGTCGCACTAAAAGTGACGTCGAGCGCGAGCTGATCGCGGCGAGAATTGAAACATTCGCTCTCGGAACCGGCGCTGGGACGTGGCGCCATGATTGCAGCTGACAGGCGTTTCACGAAAGTGGATAGCACTGCCCAGCTGCCGGATATGGTCGGCGCTGCCAGGAGAGAAGGGGAATACTTCAGGCGGGAGAGTAACAAAGTTTTACAACCGTTGACGAAGCACCGGATGACCTGAGCCTAGAGGAAAAGCTCTATTTATTCAGTTGCCGCTTAATAGTGATTGGTGTAGCACTTTTCGGATTTGTTTCATCGGCTGAAATTGACGCCTGCTCCACAACCCGCGCCAGCTAAAGGTTTCCGGGAAGCGTCCGTTATTCATCGATAAGAATAAAAGTGCGCTAGACCATCATTTTTAGCATTCAAGTGGCCCATCCGTTACACCCGCTATCGGGGGAATCCCTGATAGAAGCGCGATTTACACCTCATGTAAGCGGGTTTATATTCCGGGTTCGGGTCCGGGTACAGCCGGTCCCTTCACAGCAGTCCTGAAAGCCTACGAGCACCCCGCGCGTGGGCTTCTTTTTTTTCAGCCCGCGTCCTTCGCGGCGATCCGTCTGTTTGCGGTGTCTGCCACGTCCGCCGGTTGCGGCGGCTCGGAATGCACGGGTCAGATTAGACGCCACCCGCCGCACCCCCAATTTGTGGAAGAGCAGCGACTTTTCCCCTCAATTCAAATATTCGCTCAAGTGCCCTGCATCCCGCGCCGTTACCGGGCGGTGCGATGCCCCGTGACGGGCGAATGCAGCGCGTACAAACACAAACGAACTGAGCGAAAGGTACGACGTGATGGGCTTGCGGAAAATGGGTATCGGCGCGCGGATGTCGCTGGCGTTCCTGGCCGTGGTGGTACTGCTTGCAGCGGTGGCCACGCTGGGTGTCAGGGCACTGAGCGGCATGAACGACGCGATGCATCAGGCCGTGGAGCAGCGCCTGATGCGGGTGATGGACCTGAAGGTCGCCAAGGAGCAGGGGCTGACGATCGGCATCCTGGTACGCGATGCCGCCCTGACCGAGGACCCGGCACTGGCCGAACAGAACGCGGAAAAGATCAACAAGCTCCGCGAGCAGATCGGCGCGACGCTTGAGGATCTGGGCAAGGTGATGCGGGCGTCCGCGAATCCCGACTCCAAGGCCAGGCTCGAAGAACTGATGCAGGTACGCGCCAATTACAACGGCCAGCTCGACCTCGTCCTGCAGCAGCTGCGCGGCGGTGCCTTCGATGGCGCGCGGGCGGGCCTCGTGGTGACGTTGCCCGCGGCACAGGCCGCCTATTTCGAAAAGCTCGACGCCGTAGCCGAACTGGGCCGCACGATGGCCGTGGCCGCCGTCGACGATGCTTCCCGCCAATACGTATTCACGCGCAACCTGCTGATCGGCATCTCCGTGGCGGCCGCGATCATCGCCGCGCTGCTGGGTGTTGCATTGACCCGCTCGGTCACGCGCCCGGCAAACCAGGCGCTGGACGCCGCCGAAGCGCTGGCGCAAGGCCAGCTCGGCCACGCGATCCACGTACGCAGCAACGATGAAATGGGCCGCATGCTTGGCGCGCTGGAGCGGGCCTTCGGCCAGCTCGGTATGCTGGTGCGCGGCATCCAGCAGGCAGCCGGGTCGATCGACACGGCCGCGCGCGAGATTTCCAGCGGCAATACCGACCTGTCGCAACGCACGGAAGAACAGGCCGCTTCGCTGGAGCAGACCGCCGCATCGATGGAGCAGCTCACGTCGACGGTGCGCCAGAATGCCGAGAACGCCCGGCAGGCCAACCAGCTGGCGGTCAACGCTTCGGACGTGGCTACGGAAGGTGGCCGCGTGGTGCGCAGCGTGGTGGACACGATGGACGGCATTTCCAAGTCGTCGACCCGCGTATCGGAAATCATCGGCGTGATCGAAGGCATCGCGTTCCAGACCAACATCCTGGCGCTGAACGCGGCTGTGGAAGCGGCTCGTGCCGGCGAGCAGGGACGCGGCTTCAGCGTGGTGGCTGCCGAAGTCCGCAGCCTGGCGCAGCGGTCGTCGTCGGCGGCCAAGGAGATCGGCGAGCTGATCAGCGGCTCGGTGCGGCAGGTGCAGGACGGCGCCAAGCAGGTGGAAGTGGCCGGCAAGACGATGGATGACATCGTCGGTGCCGTGCGCCGCGTGACGGACATCATGGGCGAGATCACCGCCGCCAGCGAGGAACAGACCGCCGGCATCGAGCAGGTGAGCCTGGCCATCACGCAAATGGAAAGCGTGACGCAACAGAACGCCGCGCTGGTGGAAGAAGCCAGCGCCGCCGCCGAAAGCCTGATGCAGCAGGCTGGCGGACTGGTGAGCGAAGTGGCGCGTTTCGATCTGGGCCAGGCCGGCAGTCTGGCCGCCGAGCGAGAGCCTGCCCCGCGCTTGACTGCCCCGCGCGCGGCCGCCCCGCGTGTGGCTGCCGTGGCTGCTCCGCAGCCCGTGCGCCGGATCGCATCGAAGCCGGCTCCCGCGAAGGCAACTCCCGCGAAGGCAACTCCCGCGAAGGCAACTCCCGCGCTGCCCCGCCCGGTGGCTGCTGCTGCCGCACCGGTGAAGAAAGCGCCTGCGGTGCAGGCAACCAAAGCGGCACAGCCGGCCGCGACGCGCGTGGCCGCCGTGCCAGCGGCAGCCCGGCCGCCGGTGCAGCGCAAGACAAAGGCAGACCCCGTGCTGGCTCGCCAGCCGGCCAAGCCCCGTGCGCCCGTCACGCATCAGCGCAAGGAACCGGTGCTGGCCACCCCCGCGCGCCGGCGTCCGGCTGCCGCTCCGGTACCCGGCGCGGCCGATGCGGGCGATTGGGAGACCTTCTGACCGCTATGACCGTTGGCGGTTGGGTTGCGCAATGATGCCGGGCCGCCGTTCGCGGCGGCCCCATCGGCCGCAGGCCGGCGCCTCCGCATGACAGCGGATTGACCACAAAGTGTGGCGCGTGTCTCTTTTTGGCTCCGGTGCGGCGGCGCTGAAAGGGAATGGACAAGCACGGTTTTCAGCAGTCGCCTAAAATACCGGCTCCCCTTCATCCGACAGAAGAGCAGCGAAGCCCGTCCGGGTCTTCATCTGCCAGCCAGGCCACACCATGTCCGCAGCGCCATCCTCCAGGCTTTCTCCTGACGCTCCCCCGGCCGACGTGCCCGTGATGCAGGTTATTTTTGGCCTGATGCTGGCCATTCTGCTCGGTGCACTCGAACAATCGATCGTGGCCGTGGTGCTGCCCGACATCGCGCTGCAGCTGAACGGGTTCGAGGACATGGCGTGGGTGATCTCGGCCTACCTGGTGGCGTCGACGGTGGTGACGCCCATCTACGGCAAGCTCTCCGATGTGCTGGGGCGCCGCTCGGTGCTGACCTTTTCGATCGTGCTGTTCCTGCTGGCATCGATTGCGTGTGCGATGGCCACGACGATGCCGATGCTGATCGGCGCGCGCATCCTGCAAGGGCTGGGCGGCGGCGGCCTGATCTCGGTGTCGCAGGCGACCATCGCGGATGTGGTGCCGCTGCGCGAACGTGGCAAGTATCAGGGCTATGTGAGCGGCGTGTGGGCCGTGGCCAGCATGGCCGGTCCCGTGATCGGCGGGTACCTGGCGCACTTTCTGTCATGGCGCTGGATATTCTGGATCAACATTCCGCTGGCTCTGGTGGCGCTGGTTGTGGTGCGGCGCGCGTTGCGGCACCTGCCGGTCAGTGGCCGCAAGCACAAGATCGACTACCTCGGCGCGCTGCTGTTCGGCGGCGGCCTGTCAGGCGTGCTGGTCTTTCTGACGCGGCTCGGGCAGGGGCATTCGCCGCTGGAACCACAGACGATTGGTTTGCTGGCGGCTGGCCTGGTCGGGCTGGTGCTGTTCTTCTGGCAGGAGCGCCGCGCGACCGATCCCGTGATTCCGCTGGCGATGCTGGCCGTGCCCACGGTGGCAATCTGCTGCCTGACGTTGTTCCTGTGCTTCTTCCAGTTGATTGCGATGTCCGTGCTGCTGCCGCTGCGCTTTCAGGTGGTGGGTGGCGCGCACGCCGATACGGCTGCACTGCGACTGGTGCCGCTGACGCTCGCGATTCCGTTCGGCGCCTATATATCGGGACGGCTGATGTCGTGGAGCGGCCGCTACAAGCCATTGCAGATGACGGGCTGCCTGGTGGCGCCCGTTGCCATCGTGGCGCTGGCCTTTACGCCACCGGGTGCCGTGTGGCTAGCGGCGCTGGTCATGATCGTGCTGGGTCTGTCGATCGGGCTGCAACTGCCCAGTGGCCTGGTGGCGACGCAGAATTCCGTGCCACCGCAGCAGGTTGGCATTGCCACGGCGCTGACGGCGTTCTCGCGGCTGCTGGGCGGTGCCGTCGGTGTGGCCGTTCTGACGACGGTGCTGATCGCGCTGCTGCGCCATAGCGGCGTAGCGGTATCGGACCTGAGTGGTGGCGAAGACGTGCTGATGAGCATGTTCCGACGGGCCATTGCCGCGACGGACCAGAATGATGCCGCTGCCGTGCGCGCGGCCGCCGAGCATGCATTCCGCGTGCTGTTCCTGATGAGTGCCGGTGTGTCGCTGATTGCGCCGTTCTTTGTGGCGCGGCTGAAGGAAACCACATTGCGCGGCAGCCCGGCTGCCGCGACAAAGGTGGCCGCGGCGGCGGAGTAGCTTCGCAAGGGCCGGGTTGTTGTCTTCCGCGTCCCGCGCACGGGAGCGTCGACATCAAACAGCGGCCGGCGACTGCACCCGTCTGCGCGCCCGTGCAGCCAGCCCTGGTCCCAACGCCCAGCGCAGGGTTGGCGCCAGTCCGCGCATGCCGGCCAATGCCAGCGACCGGCGCAACGATGGCCTGTGCAGTCCCAGCATCCGGCGCGCCCACGGCGGCAGCAATGCCACGCCCGCATCCGCCATCGTCCTCACGGCAGGCACCAGCAGCGGGTTGGCTACCGGCATGGCCATGATCAGCCGGACCACTTCCTTTGTGCGATCACTGTTCACCAGGCCGGGCCGTTGCGACTCCAGATAGGCGTCGATCTGCGCGCGTGACCGTGGCACATCGGGCGCGCCCAGCAGGGCCGCTACGCGCGCCTCTTCCTCGAAGTACTGGTCTTGTTCCGCCAGCGATAGCGGACCCACATAGCGCAGGTATCCCGCCATGAAGCTCGACACTTCCGCCACGTGCACCCACGTCAGCAGCTCGGGGTCGTCGGCGGCATACGGCTGGCCGTCGGGCGCCATTCCCTTGATCGACGCATGGATGCGGCGCACCCGTTCGATCAGTTGCATGGCGTCCGCGTGGCTGCCGTAGGTGGTGCCGGCGATGAACTGCGCGGTCCGGCCCAGGCGGCCCTGCATGTCGGTGCGGAAGGAGGAGTGGTCCCACACGCCAGCCAGCGCGCGAGGATGCAGCGCCTGCAGCAACAGCGCGCTGACGCCGCCGGCCAGCATGGCCGGGAAGTCAGCGTGCACGCGCCAGCAAACCGCGTCGGGGCCGAACAGGCCCGGGTCGCCTGGCGGATTGTCGTAGTCGAGCGTCAGCCCGGAGTTGCTGCGCGTCAGCGCACGCACATGAGCTCCGGCCTGGCTGCGCAGCCGCTGCAGCAGTGGACCGGTGGTTGCGCCCGTGGGCGCACGGCTGGATGGGTCGGGTGTAGCTGCCAAGGGTAGGGATCGGGGGCGATGGCTCGATGCTCGTCAGCATACACCCCCGAAATGCCCGATGCGTATCAGTCGTAGCGCAGGTCCGTTGCCTTGCCCCAGAACACGCGATACGCGTATGCCGTGTAGCCCAGGATCGTCGGCAGCACGATGACCGCGCCAAGCAGGATGACCATCAGCGATTCCGGTGCGCTGGCGGCCTGCCAGATGTCGATGCGATCGACCACCAGATACGGGAACAGGCTGTAGGCCAGGCCGTTGAAGGCCAGCACAAAGATCACGGCCGTGCCTGCGAAAGGCACCCAGCACCAGCGGTCGTTACCGCTTGCGTGCTGATTGCGCATGCGCCGCAGGAACCGCTCGATCACCACGAACAGACCCATCGTCAGCAACGGGATCGGCGCCAGCATGATGATGTTCGGCAGCGCAAACCACTTGTCGAAGATGCGCGTGCTGACCATCGGCGTGACGACCGAGATCGCAGCCACGCCGATCGCCGTCAGCCACAGGCTGCGCCGCGCCCAGTAAATGGCGCGCAGTTGCAGACTTCCGGTGGTCTTCATGATCAGCCACGAGGCACCAAGCAGGCAGTAGCCGGCCACCAGGCACAGGCCCACGGCCACGGCGAACAGCAGGTTGGGCAGGTCGTAGCGGAACCCGGTGATATAGAGCCCCAGCATCAGCCCCTGCGAGAAGCTGGCCAACAGCGAGCCAGCGTAGAACGCAAAGTTCCACCACGGTTTGTGTGGGTCGCGGGCCTTCACGCGGAAGTCGAATGCCACGCCACGGATGATCAGGCCGGCCAGCATCATCGCCACCGGCAGGTAGAGGTTGGTCAGGATCACCCCGTGCGCGAGCGGAAACGCCGTCAGCAGCAGGCCGACGCCCAGCACCAGCCAGGTTTCATTGGCGTCCCAGAACGGGCCGATCGACGCGATCATCGTGTCCTTGTCGGCATCGTCGGCGCGGCGTAGCAGCACGCCCACGCCAAGGTCGTAGCCGTCGAGGATCACGTAGATCAGCATCGACAGCCCCATCAGCGCCAGGAATACCAGCGGCATCCAGCCAGCCGGCTGGCTCAGATCGTGAATCGTGGCCGGGTTCATTGCGCGCTCCTGGGTTGGCCGATGAGGGGTTGCGATGTTTCGACATCGGGGCCGGATTTACCCGCCTTGCGGGCCAGGTGGAACACCACGGAGATGTAGGCGACGATCAGCAGCAGATAGAGCGACAGGTACATCGCCAGCGTGCTGCCGATCATCGTGGCGGGCACCTTCGAGGCGGCCTGCGCCGTGGTCAGCACGCCATACACCAGATAAGGCTGCCGTCCGATTTCGGTCACATACCAGCCGGCCACCAGCGCGATCCAGCCCGAAAACGTCATCGCCACCAATACGCGCGCCAGCCACGCCGACGGGGCACCCTGGCGGCGGATCTGCCATGTGCCAAGCCATGACACCGCCAGCATGAGAAGGCCCACGCCCACCATGATGCGGAATGCGAAGAACAGCGGGGCCACCGGCGGATGACGGTCAGCAAACGCGTCGATACCCTTGATCTCGCCATCCGCCTTGTGAGTCAGGTAGATCGATGCCAGCTTGGGAATCGCAATTTCGAAATCATTCGATTGCGTTTTTGCGTTAGGTAGTCCAAACAGCACGGCCGGCGCGCCTTTTTCGGTCTTCCAGATGCCTTCCATCGCCGCGATCTTGGCCGGCTGATGGTGCAGCGTGTTCAGGCCGTGCAGGTCTCCCGCCACGATCTGCAGCGGAATCAGCATCGCTGCAAGCGTGACGCCGGTGCGCAGGGAATGCATGACTTCGCGGCCGCGGTCCTGGCGCAGCCAGCGATAGGCGGAGATACCCGCCAGCAGGAACGCCACCGTCAGGCCCGACGCCAGCAGCATATGTACGAGCCGGTACGGGAACGATGGGTTGAAGATGACTTCGATCCAGCTCACCACATGGGCGCGGCCATCGATCATTTCGAAGCCGGCCGGGGTTTGCATCCACGAGTTCAGCGCCAGAATCCAGAACGCCGACAACGTCGTGCCGCCGGCCACCAGCAGCGTGGCGATGGTGTGCATGCGGTTGCTGACGCGACGCATGCCGAACAGCATGATGCCCAGGAACGTGGCTTCCAGGAAGAACGCGGTCAGCACCTCGTAGGCCAGCAGCGGCCCCGCGATATTGCCCACGGTTTCCATATAGCCGGGCCAGTTGGTACCGAACTGGAAGCTCATGGTGATGCCGCTCACCACGCCCATCGCGAAGGTCAGCGCGAAGATCTTGACCCAGACGCGATAGGCGTCCATCCAGCTTTCATCGCCGGTCTTGTTGTAGCGCAGCTTGAAGAACAGCAGCACCCAGCCCAGCGAGATGCTGATCGTCGGGAACAGGATGTGGAACGTGATATTCGCGGCGAACTGGATGCGGGCCAGTATCACCGGATCGACACTTGCAAACACGGGTTACTCCTTGCGGGGGCGGGCAGACTTTGCGGGGGCTTTGCTGCTGGCGGATTTGGCGGGCGCCTTGTCCGCTTTGTCCCTGGCCGCGCCGCCCATGCCGATGGCAGAGGTCAGCCGGTCCTTGACGTCCAGCAGCTTGGTGACGCGCGAGCCCAGGCGCATCAACTTTTCGAGCGTGGCGACGTCGAGCTTCTGCATGTCGCCAAACCAGGTGGTGACCAGCAGGATCAGTCCGTACATTTCCTTCATGCGCGCCTGCGCATGGCGGTCTTCATCGGACAACGGCGTTTCCAGCTGGACTTCGCGCAGCATCGACAGCGTGGGATCGATCTCGCGCCGGCGCCGTTCCTCGGCCAGCGTACGGAAGATCGCCCAGACGTCATCGGGCGCGGAGAAATATTCGCGGCGATCACCGGGCTGGTGCGACAGCTTCACCAGATTCCAGGACTCCAGCTCCTTGAGCCCGATACTGACGTTGGAGCGCGAAAAGCCAAGCGATTCGGCGATTTCGTCGGCGTTCAGGGGGCGCGCCGCAGTGAAGAGAAGGGCGTATATCTGACCAACCGTACGGTTGATCCCCCAGCGGCTGCCCATCTCACCGAAGTGGAGGACAAAGCGCTGGATCAGGGGCGAGAGCTGCATTGTCTGTTTTGAATTTTCAGAAATTTGTGAAAGTTTAGAACAAAACTTAGGAACTTGCGCGGGGGTGTGGCGGGGTGTCGCAGGAGGGGCTGGTCTTCAGGGAA
>DAIOET010000029.1:0-25820 GCA_036746135.1 Cupriavidus sp. | reverse complement strand
GCAGCAGCGTCCACAAGATGCTGCGCCGCACAGGACACAGCGAACCACAAGGGGACCTCCACATGGGCACTGTTGCGCGTTTTGACATCGGTTACACCCGCTACCTTTCTCCCGAGGGCACACCCGCCCCAGACTTTCCCGCCTTTGCCCGCGACCCGGCCGCGCTGCTGCCGCTGTATCGCGCTATGGTGCTCACCCGGCAGTTCGACCTCAAGGCCATTGCGATGCAACGCACGGGCCAGATCGGCACGTTCGCGTCGGCACTGGGCCAGGAAGCGATCGGCGTGGGCGTGGCCATGTCCATGCAGCCGGACGATGCGTTGATTCCGTCCTACCGCGATCATGCCGCCCAGTTTGTGCGCGGCGTCACGATGACGGAGAGCCTGCTGTACTGGGGTGGCGACGAACGGGGCAGCGGATTTGCCGCGGTGCCGCACGATTTTGGCAACTGCGTACCGATCGGTACCCAGGTCGGCCACGCGGCGGGGGTGGCCTACGCATTCAAGCTGCGCCGCCAGCCGCGCGTGGCGGTCTGCATCATTGGCGATGGCGGCACCTCCAATGGCGCCTTCTACGAGGGCATGAACATGGCTGGCGCATGGCAGGTGCCGCTGGTCATCGTCATCAACAACAACCAGTGGGCCATCTCGATGCCGCGCGCCAGACAGACGGCTGCCGCAACGCTGGCGCAGAAAGCGATCGCGGCCGGCATTCCCGGCGAACAGATCGACGGCAATGACGTGATCGCCGTGCGGCAGCGCGTGGGCGACGCCATCGCGCGCGCACGCGACGGGGCCGGGCCGGCCTTGATCGAAGCGGTCACGTACCGGCTGGGCGATCACACCACGGCCGACGATGCCTCGCGCTACCGCGACGAAGCCACCGTCAAGGAAGCCTGGCGGCAGGAGCCGATCAAGCGGATGCGCGACTATCTGGCCAGTGTCGGCGCCTGGGATGCCGGGCGCGAAGAGGCACTGATCCGCGAATGCCAGCAGGCCGTGGGCGCCGCCGTGGAAGCGTATCTGCAACTGCCCCATCCCGACGTGTCGGCGATGTTCGACTGCCTCTATGAAACGCTCCCGGCCGCGATGACCGACCAGCTCGATAGCGCGCAACGGTACGCCGCGCAGGACAAGGAGGCCCATCATGGCTGAACTGCATATGGTGGAAGCGGTCAACCTGGCGCTCGCCCACGCGCTCGAACACGATCCCGACGTGGTGCTGCTGGGCGAGGATATCGGCGTCAACGGCGGCGTGTTCCGGTCCACCGTCGGCCTGCAGACCCGCTTTGGCGAGGCGCGCGTCATCGACACGCCGCTGGCTGAAGGCGGTATCGTCGGCGCGGCCATCGGCATGGCGGCGATGGGCCTCAAACCCGTTGCCGAAATACAGTTCGCCGGTTTTATCTATCCGGCGATCGACAACATCCTGAACCACGCCGGCCATCTACGGCACCGCACGCGCGGGCGCCTCAGTTGTCCGCTCGTGGTACGCGCGCCAAGCGGCGCGGGCATCCACGCCCCCGAGCATCACTCCGAAAGCCCTGAGGCCCTGTTCGCGCATATTCCCGGGCTGCGCGTGGTCATGCCGTCGTCGCCGGCACGCGCATACGGACTGCTGCTGGCCGCCATCCGCGATCCCGATCCGGTGATCTTCTTCGAGCCGACGCGGCTCTATCGCCTGTTCCGGCAGGAAGTGGAAGACAACGGCGAAGCCCTGCCGCTCGACGCCTGCTTCACGCTGCGCGACGGCAGCGACGTCACCCTGGTCAGCTGGGGCGCGATGGTGCAGGAGACGCTGGCCGCGGCGGACCGGCTGGCCGAGGACGGCATCTCCGCCACGGTGATCGACGTGGCCACGCTCAAACCGCTGGACATGGAGACGATTCTGGAATCGGTGGCCCAGAGCGGGCGCTGCGTGATCGTGCACGAGGCGCCGCGCACGGCCGGCGTCGGCGCCGAGATCGCGGCAAACCTGGCCGATGCCGGACTCTATTCACTGAGCGCGCCGGTGCAGCGCGTGACCGGCTACGACACCGTGGTTCCGCTGGCGCGGCTGGAACACAGCTATCTGCCGTCGGTGGCGCGAATCGTGGACGCGGCACGGCGCGCGCTGGACGCCGCGTAGCCAACCAGGAGACAACGATGCGGATCTTCAAGCTGCCCGACCTGGGCGAAGGCCTGCAGGAAGCCGAAATCGTGACATGGCACGTCAAGGCCGGCGACGCCGTACAGGCGGACCAGCCGCTGCTGTCCGTCGAGACAGCCAAGGCCATCGTCGAGATTCCCTCGCCATTCGGCGGGCAGGTGGCAAAGCTGTTTGCGCAGCCCGGCGACATCGTGCACCTGGGCGCGCCGCTGGTGGGTTTCGAAGGCGCGGGCGCGTCGGATGACGCGGGCACCGTCGTGGGTGCCGTCAAGGTCGGCACGCATGTGGTGCGCGAGAGCGAAACGCGCGTGGGTACGGCGGGCATCCAGGGCGGCCACAACATCAAGGCCACACCCGCGGTACGCGCGCTGGCACGCAAGCTGTCGGTGGACCTGGCCGTGGTCACGCCCTCCGGCCACGACGGCGTGATTACCGCCACCGATGTGCAGCGCGTGGCCACCGCGCTGGCGGAGGTCGGTCCCGCGGAAGTGGTGCGCGGCGTGCGGCGTGCAATGGCGCAGAACATGGCGCGCGCGCAGAGCGAGGTGGCCGCGGCCACGGTCATGGACGACGCGGACCTGCACTCCTGGCGGACGGGCGGATCGGCGGCAGCCGGCCACGACATCACGATCCGGCTGGTACGCGCGCTGGTGGCGGGCGTGCAGGCCGAACCCGCGTTGAACGCGTGGTACGAGGGTCGCACCGGCCGCCGCCATGTGCTGGAACGCATCGACGTAGGCATTGCGGCGGACCTGCCCGAGGGGTTGTTCGTGCCGGTACTGCGCAACGTGGGCAAGCGCGACGCAGCCGACCTGCGCGCCGGGCTGGAACGGATGCGTGCCGATATCAAGGCGCGCACGATCGCTCCCGAGGAGATGCGCGGCAATACCATCACGCTTTCCAACTTCGGAATGATCGCCGGGCGTTATGCGGCTCCGATCGTGGTGCCGCCCACGGTTGCGATCCTGGGCGCCGGCCGCATCCGTGACGAAGTGGTGGCCGCTGGCGGCGTGCCGGCCGTGCATCGCGTGATGCCGCTGTCGCTGACGTTCGACCACCGCGTGGTCACGGGCGGCGAGGCCGCGCGCTTTCTGCGTGCGGTGATTGCCGATCTGGAGCGTCCCGACTAGGGAGTGACGCGCGCGATACCGCGTCCCCCTCCTCCATCGGCAGGAGCACCATCGCCCCACGCAGTCTATATACTGGATTGCTGTCCGGTCGCGTCCCAAGCTCACGCGCGCGCCGGGTCCTTCCCATCCGACAACCGTATTCCAACCCAAGGAGCCTGATATGGCCATCCGAATTGGCGAGACAGCCCCGGACTTCACTGCGGAAACCACCGAGGGCAAGATCAATTTCCACGAATGGATCGGCGATAGCTGGGCGATCCTGTTCTCGCACCCGAAAGACTTCACGCCGGTCTGCACCACCGAACTTGGCTACATGGCCAAGCTCAAGCCCGAGTTCGACAAGCGCAATACCAAAATCATCGGCCTGTCCATCGACCCGGTGGGCGATCACTCGCGCTGGGCCAAGGACATCGAGGAAACGCAGGGCACGGCCGTGAACTATCCGATGATCGGTGACCACGACCTCACCGTTGCCAAGCTCTACGACATGATCCACCCCGAAGCCAGCGGCAGCGGCCCACGCACTGCCGTGGACAACGCCACCATCCGCTCGGTGTTCTGGATCGGGCCGGACAAGAAGATCAAGGCGATGCTGGTCTATCCGATGAGCGCCGGCCGCAATTTCGACGAGGTGCTGCGCCTGCTCGATTCACTGCAGCTCAACGCCAAGCACACGGTGGCCACGCCGGTGAACTGGAAGCCGGGCGACGACGTCATCATCCCGACCTCGGTATCCGACGAAGATGCCAAAAAGAAATATCCGGATGGGTTCAAGACGCTGAAGCCGTACCTGCGCACGGTACCTCAACCGAAGTAGAAATACCTGTTTGAGTTAATCCAATTGGCTCGTGGAACTATCCACAGGTTGCGTGGATAATCGCCCTCTTGACAACCCGCAAACCCGCGCCAGCTCTAGAAGGAGCTGGCGTGCCTTTTTTTTGGGCAAACACGGTTTCGGGGATTTGGTTGCAGAGGGTAACGATTTATGCAGGGCCGGTTATGGCGCGCCAATGCATATTCGCCCTTCGCCCGCGCGAGCGGGGGAAGGGCGAAATCGAAGCAGCGTTTGAAAGTTTGAAACGTCGCGTTACGGATGCCGTGCCAGCACGCCGCGAATCGTATCGGCCAGATCCTTCGCCAGGAACTTCGACACGTAGGCATCCGCGCCCACCTTGCGCACGTGTTCCTCGCTGGCCTCGCCCGACAGCGACGAGTGGATGACCACGGGCAGCGACTTGAGCCGTGCGTCGGCCTTGATCTTGCGCGTCAGCGTGAAGCCGTCCATCTCCGGCATTTCAAGGTCGGTCAGCACCAGCGACACTTCGTCGCGGATAGTCCGGCCCTGGCTGGCCGCCAGGTCAGCGATCTGACCCAGCATGTCCCACGCTTCCTGACCGGTCTTGGTCATCACCACGGGTACGCCCATCGCCTTGAGGCCGTTCTCGATCAGGCCACGCGCCAGCGCGGAGTCGTCCGCGCACAGGATCTTGCTGCCCGGACGCAGGTTCAGTTGCGGCCCCACCGTGGCGGGGTCCACGTCGGGCTGACGGGTTGGCAGCACGTCACGCAGAATCTGCTCCACGTCCAGCACCTGCACCAGGCGCGGGTTGTCGCCGCCAACATCCAGCTTGGCGATGCTGGTCACCAGCCCGCCCTTCACACTGTTCTCGGCCGAGATCACCTGGCTCCAGTCCAGCCGCACGATTTCCTCGACGGCCTCGACCGCGAAGCCTTGCGTGGAACGCGCGTATTCGGTGACGAGCATGATGTTCAGGCCCGACTTCGGCTGGCACTCCAGCAGACGTGGCAGGTCGATGACCGGAATGACCTGGCCCCGGATATCGGCCATGCCCAGGATTGACGGCTCGGCGCCGACCACTGTCGTCACCGTCGGCATGACCAGGATTTCCCGGACCTTGAAAACGTTGATGCCGAACAGTTCGGACTGTCCGCTGTGCGTCGCATCGCCAAGTCGGAACAACAGCAACTCGAACTGGTTGTTGTTGGTCAGGTTGGTGCGCTCGTCGATGTCTCTCATCGCACTGGTCATGCTCTTGCTCCGCTGGCTCGGTGTGTATGGATACGGGTGTTGCCAAGGGGCTATCGGCGCCCGGGCCGTGACCTTTAGCCCCATCGTGCGCCGGGGCACCCGGTTGTGACGCATGGCTGGCCCGGCATGCATCACCCGGCGCCCACCGAGGGAAATCCCTGAGCCTTGGAAAGCACGGGCCGGCCGTGGTTATTCGGGCCAGGGCATGTTCCGCATCCGCACCCGATGATGAACAAGGGCAATGCCTCGCCTACCTTTGAGCCTCGCCGGATCCAGCCCGCAGAGGCAGCCGACCGGCCCCCGGCCCGACTGGCCGGACACCGAGGAAAGAGACGCCCGCACCCCTTGCCCGATGCCGACGGGAACTCCGACCTCGCACCCGGAACCACGTGAGACGAGGCTGACGCACGATCCGTACGCGGACGCGCGCAGCGCCCCAGCAAGGAGACAGACCATGATCGAACAGCCGTATCCGTCCGTCACGGACGTGGACGCCGACCGCCAGGCCGGCGGCCGGATCGACCAGTATTTCGGCATCAGCGCCCGAGGCAGCACGCAGCGGCGCGAAGTAGTTGCCGGTGTCACGACATTCATGGCGATGGTTTACGCCGTGTTTGTCGTGCCCGGCATGCTGGGCAAGGCCGGCTTCGATAACAGCGCCGTATTCGTCGCCGTCTGCCTGACCACGGCATTCGGCTCGCTGCTGATGGGCCTGTGGGCAAAACTGCCGATCGCCATCGGCTGCGCGATTTCGCTCACCGCATTCATGGCCTTTGGCCTGGTGTTGGGCCAGAAACTGTCGCCGGCGGTGGCGCTGGGCGCGGTATTCCTGATGGGCGTGGTATTCACGGCGATCTCCGTCACCGGGGTTCGCTCCTGGATTCTGCGCAATCTGCCCGCCGGCGTGGCGCATGGCGCGGGCATCGGCATCGGCCTGTTCCTGCTGCTGATCGCTTCGAATGAAGTAGGCCTCGTGGTGAAGAACCCCGGCCCCGGCCTGCCTGTGGCGCTCGGGCAAATCACCGCTTTCCCCGTGATGATGTCCGTGCTGGGCCTGGCTGCGATCTTCGGCCTGGAACGTCGCCGCGTGCCCGGCGGCATCCTGCTCGTGATCGTCGCGATCTCGGCGCTGGGCCTGGTGTTCGACCCGGCCGTCAAATACACCGGCGTGTTCGCGTGGCCGTCGTTGTCCGCACCGGGCCATGCATCGCTGATCGGCGCGATGGATATTCGTGGCGCGCTGTCGGCGGCCGTGCTGCCCAGCGTGCTGGCACTGGTCATGACCGCCGTGTTCGATGCCACCGGCACCATCCGCGCCGTGGCCGGTCAGGCCAACCAGCTTGACGCCACGGGCCGCATCCATAACGGCGGCCGCGCACTGACCGCCGACTCGGTCAGCTCGATCTTCTCGGCATTCTTCGGCGGCGCACCGGCCGCGGCCTATATCGAATCAACCGTGGGCGTGGCCGCCGGCGCGCGTACCGGCCTGGCCGCCGTCACCGTCGGCGTGCTGTTCCTGGCCGTGATGTTCTTCTCGCCGCTGGCCGGCCTGGTGCCTTCGTACGCCACGGCTCCGGCGCTGATGTATGTGGGCCTGCTGATGTTGTCGAGCGTGTCCCGCCTGCATATGGACGACCTCGTCGATTCGCTGGCTGGCCTGGTCTGCGCCGTATTCATCGTGCTGACCTGCAATATCGTCACCGGCATCATGCTCGGCTTCTGCACGCTGGTGATTGGCCGCATCGTCGCCGGTGAATGGCGCAAGCTCAATGTCGGCACGGTTGCCATTGCGGTGGCACTGGCGGCGTTCTATGCCGGCGGCTGGGCCATCTGACATTGGCTGGCATTGACTGGCATAGATGGCCGGCACTTTCCTGATGCATCGATAGCACCGCCGGATACGGCGGCAACGATGTCTCCTCCACCTGGGATGACCGGTGGATTTCGCAGCCCTCGGGTACTTTCCCCCGAGGGCTTTTTTTATTGCGTCGCGCCGCTTTCCACCGGGTCCATATAAATCAGTTCCCATATATGGCCATCCGGGTCCTGAAAACCATGTCCGTACATGAAACCCAGGTCCTGTGCCGGCTTGTAAGTATTACCGCCCCCGGCCACCGCATCGCGCACCATTCCGTCCACGCGATCCCGGCTTTCCACTGACAGACAGATCAGCACTTCAGTGAATTGGCGCGCATCGCATATCTCATTGGGCGTGAAGGTTCGAAACTTCGCCTCGGTCAGCAACATGACAAAAATATCATCGCTGACAATCATGCAACTTGCAGTCTCGTCCGTGAATGGCGAATTGCGGATTGAAGTCGAAGCCAAGCCGGCTAAAAAATTCCATCGACTTATCGAGATCTCGAACTGGCAGATTTACGAATATCCGGTTGGTCAAGTGTTGCCTCCAATTACCGATTCTGGTTAGGATGCGGCCTGGCCCGATAAACATCGGCGTCAAATCATTCAGGACAGGCCAATAAAAGGTAGATGGCATACCGCTTTGGTGCCAAGCCGGTTACGATTTCTTGCGCGATATGCGTTTGAATCGTGCTTTTCTGGATAATTCTTGTAGTATTTTTGTTATGCGGACACGCTTTGCTGCACGACGCAAACGGCCGCCAATCTGAACGGGGATCCCAAAATGCCGACATACAAACAATTGCTGGCCGAAAAAGAAGCACTGGAAGCCAAGCTCAGCGAAGTGCGCGCCAATGAAGTGGCCGGTGTGATTGACCAGATTCGCCAGTTGATGGCCGACTATGATCTGACGGTCGAGGACATTGCGCCGAAGCGCCGCCGCGGTCGTCCCGCCGGCAGTGGCGTGGCACAAAAGTCGGCCTCGGCCCTGCCGCCGAAGTATCGCGATCCCAAGACCGGCAAGACGTGGTCCGGTCGCGGCCGTGCACCGGCATGGCTGGGCAAGCGCCCGGAACGCTTTCTGATCGAACAGGCCTGACCGGCCCGCCTGACCTGAATCCTCAGGAACGAAGCGCGCGCCCTAGCGCGCTTCGCACAGGTACTCGGCGCGCAGCGCCCTGAATCCCTGCTGCGTCGGCTCCTGTACCACCGTCGCCCCACCCTCCGCAGTCGGCTGCAGCCGCAGCACGCGCGCCGCGCAATGCGTCGCCGCCTCGTCCCGCGTATACCGGATTTCATACTGCCCATTCACCTGCGGGACAAATGACACGCCTGCCGCGCAGCGCGCGTCGTCAGCAGGCGGTGCGGCATACGACGTCACCGCGATATAGATGCGCTGCCCCGGAAGGACCTTGCGCTCGCGCGTGCGCGACGGCGGCTCCGGCGCGATGCCCGCCATATCCAGCGTCGAATCACGGCCCATCGACGCCAGTTGCCTGCCCATGCCCGCCAGCACCTGCGGCCGGGGCGACGGGCACTTGGCTGGGTCCAGCACGTTGAACGTCGTGCGCTCGTCCGTGCTGGTCATCAGGCGCACGCTGGCGTACGGCGCGTCCGACGGCACGCGGTAGTAAGGCACGCATCCGCCGAGCGACAGGGCCAGCGCGACGGCGATAGGCACAACGACAATCGGAATCCTGCGCATAGCGGGCACGAAGCTGACAGTTGACCGAGGTTGGTGCCAGAGCATACCGTTCTCGCCGTCAAGCGGACGTGGGCTGGGCCACGTTGAGGATATCCACAGCTTCTGTGGATATCCTGCCTGCCCGAACCGCCGCGGCCCTGTCTGTGCGGCATCGCACTGGACTGCACAAGAAATAGGCAACACGAGCGGTTTTTCTGCCCTGCCAGACACGCAGCCGTAACAAGGGAATGTAGTTCAGGATCGCGCCGGACCCAAGGCCGGCATGCCCGGCGGCGACTCGCGCCAGTGGTCGGCCAGGAAGTCGACGAATGCGCGTACGCGCGGCGGCACCAGCCGGCGCTGCGGCATGACCGCGTAGATGCCGTTGGCGGCGATGGTATAGTCCGGCAATACCTGCACGAGCCGCCCCGTCCGAAGATCGTCGCAGACATGCCATGTGGAATGCATGGCAATCCCGAAACCGGCCAGCGCCGCGTCCGACAACAACTCCCCCGTATTGGCTTCCACGCGCCCGCGCACGCGCACCGCGATTTCTCCACCCGTGCCGTCATCGAAGCGCCAGACATCGGCACGCCCTTGCGCGCCCACCAGCACCAGGCATTGATGGTTGGCCAGGTCTTGCGGGGTACTGGGCCAGCCATGCTCGCGCAAGTAGTCCGGCGACGCGCACAACAGCCGCTGGTTATCGGCCAGCTTGCGCGCAACCAGCGTCGAGTCGTCCAGCGATCCGATGCGGATTGCCAGGTCGAAGCCGCTACTGACCAGATCCAGCACATGATCGTCGAGGTTCACGCTGACGTTGACGCCCGGATGGCGCCGCAAAAATCCGGTCAGCAGCGGCGACACGTACTGACGCCCGAATGATGCCGAGGTGGTCAGGCGCAGCGTGCCCGTGATGCCGGCGCCCGCCTGACGCAACGACCCCGACAGCGCCTCCAGATCTTCCACCAGCACCCGGCCCTGCTCCGCGAGTACGGCGCCCTCCGGCGTGGCATGCAGCCGCCGCGTGGTGCGATGCAGCAAGCGTACGCCCAGGTCCCGCTCCAGCCGCTGCAATCGCTGGCTGGCCACGGCGACCGAGACATCGAGGCTACGCGCCGCCGCGCTGATCGAACCGAGGTCCAGCACCCTGAGAAAAAGTCCTATGTCGCCAATACGATCCATTATTTTCAACAGAATCTTGAAACTGATTATTGATATTGCCTGTTTTTCAAACAATGGGAAAGGCCGAGACTTGCGGCCTGACCTGTCTTCCCCTGCCGGCGTCTCGCGCGCCGGAGGTTCGCTATTCCTATTCCCTCACGGAGCAATTCACATGGCTGCGCCCCTTGCCACACCAACCGCCGGCCCGCGTACGCGCATGCCCGCGGCTCTTTATGCTTTGACCGCGGGATCGTTCGGTATCGGCTGCGCGGAATTCGTCATCATGGGCCTGCTGCTGCAGGTTGCATCGGATCTGGGCGTGACCATCGCCTCGGCCGGCATGCTGGTCTCCGGCTATGCGCTGGGCGTGTTCGCCGGTGCCCCCGTGCTGACGCTGCTGACGCGACGCATGCCACGCAAGGCCGTGCTGATGGCGTTGATGGTCGTCTACACCGTTGGCAATGCCGCGTGCGCGCTGGCACCCGACTACACCACGCTGATGATCGCGCGCGTGGTGACATCGCTGACGCATGGCACGTTCTTCGGCGTGGGCGCCGTGGTTGCCACCGGCCTGGTGCCGGCCAACCGCCGCGCATCGGCCATTTCGGTAATGTTCTCCGGGCTGACGCTGGCCACGCTGCTCGGCATGCCGGCCGGCGCATGGCTGGGCCTGCAGTTCGGCTGGCGTGCCACGTTCTGGGCCATGACGGCGATCGGCCTGGTATCGCTGACGGTGATCGCATTGCTGGTGCGCTCCAGCCGTGACGACACCGCGCAAGTGCGCCTCGTCGACGAACTGAAAACCATCGGGCGGCCGCAGGTGCTGCTGGGCTTGCTGATGACCGTGCTGCAGGCGCTGGGCACGTTCGCCGTCATCACTTACATCCAGCCGATGCTGACGCGCGTCACGGGATTCAGCGAGGGCGCGGTATCGCCCATCCTGCTGCTGTTCGGGGGCGGCATGATCATCGGCAACATTCTCGGCGGACGCATGGCCGACCGTCGACCCACGGGCGCGCTGCTTGGCGCGATAGCGGCACTGACCGTGGTGCTGGCCGCGATGACGCTGTCGCTGCACAGCCATGTGGGCGTGGTGATCTTTGTCGGCGTGCTCGGCATCGCCGCGTTCTCCACGGTTTCGCCATTGCAATTGCGCGTGTTGCGGCATGCCCAGGGCGCTGGCCAGAACCTGGCTTCCAGTTTCAACATCGCCGCGTTCAATCTTGGCAACGGCCTCGGTGCCTGGCTGGGCGGCGTGGTGGTCGGCCACGGGCCCGGTCTGCCGGCCCTGCCGTGGGTGGCGGCGCTGGCCCCGCTGGCGGCACTGGGCATCGCACTGCTGGCCGTGCGCATGGAGCGCAAGGCATCTGGCCAGCGCGCTGCGTACCATCTCGATCCAGCTTGACAACGGTCAACGAGGTAACAGCAGAAGTTGACGATGATGATGCCCGCATATTGCGGGCGTGCTCCGGTCCGTCGCAACACATGGCTCCCGCGCATCGACCCTGTGCCCAACCCACGCACTGCACCGATTGCCCCAAACGCTCGCCATGCTCGACGCCATCTTCGACGAATACGAACTCTACAATCGCATCCAGGACGACTTTCCGCTGCACGTGCGCCCTTACCGCCGTGCCGGGGAAGCCTTCAATCTTTCGGAACACGCCGTACTGAGCCTGCTCGCGCGCGACGTGGGTAACGGACGGGTCAGCCGGATCGGCGCGGTCTTTGCGCCGAATACGATTGGCGCCACCACGGTGGCGACCTTGTCGATACCGCCCGCGCGCCTGGACCGCGTGGTCGAGCGCATCAACAACGATCCCGATATCAGCCAGAGTCACGCGCGCGAGGGCCATCGCTACAACCTCTGGTTCGTGGCTGGCGCGCGCGACCGCGGCACGCTCGATGGCGTGCTGGAGCGCATCGCCGTGGACGTCGGCCAACGGCCCGTCGATCTGCCGCTGGAGCGGGAATACCGCGCGGATCTGGGTCTGCCGCTCGGTGCCGGCCGCATCGGGCGCCGCACGCCGCTGCAGCCGCAGGAAATACTGAACACCCCGGCGCGGCCGGTGCTCGATGAAGCGGACTGGCGCCTGGCCGCCGCGCTGGAAGCGGGCCTGACACTTACGCCGCAGCCCTATCACGCGCTGGCGAAACGCGCCGGGCTGGCGCTATCCGAAACACTGACAAGGCTCGCCAGTTGGCGCAGCGCAGGGGTGATCCGCCGCTTCGGCGCGATCTTGCGGCACCGGCCCTTCGGCTACACCCACAACGTCATGTGTGTCTGGAATGTGCCCGATGCGCGCGTGGACGCCATCGGCTTGCGGCTGGCCCATGTGCCGCACGTGAGCATGTGTTTCCGGCGCACGCGACGGCTTCCGGTCTGGCAGTACAACCTGTTTGCGATGATCCACGCGCGCAGCGCCAACGAACTCAATGCGACGCTGGCGCGCTTTGATGCCGTTGGCGGACTGACCGATGCGCCACGCGCCGTGCTGCAGGCAAGCCAGTGCTACAAGCAGCGCGGCACGCGCTTTGGCGGCACGATGCCGGAGTTCTGAATCAGGCGCTGCGCGGCTCGGGAAACAGCAGCGACAGCCGCTGTGCCAGCGTGCCCAGCCACTCGGGCCGTGGCGCGGCGTCGAGCCAGTATTTCACTTCGAGACCAAGCGCCGTGTCGCCGCGTATCGACAACCGGCGCTGGAAGAACAAGGTATCGGTATCCGCATCGCCGCTGATCAGGCGCAGATAGCTCAACGCCTCGGCGCGCAGCGTCAGGTCGGTCTCGCGCCCATCGAACGGCCCTGGCAGGAAGCGCCCATTGGTGCAGTGAAAACGCACTTCCAGGCCGATATCCTCCACTGTCAGGGAGAAGGTTCTGCCGTCGAGCGCGGCTGGCGGCTCCAGCCAGCCGGCGCGACGCATGGCTTCCAGTGCCACGACCAGTGGTGCGGCGCGCATCGGCGCCGGCATGTGTCGATGCACGCGCGTGAACAGCGATTTCAGTATCGTCATGCCGTGGCCCCCAGTTGCGGTGCTTCCGATTCTTGCGCTTCCTGAGACATCCAGCTGATACCAGGCGCACCGGTCCAGTAGCCATTGCTGGGCAACGCCTGTGCGGGCGTCACGTTGCTGGGCGACGCCGCACGCTCGCCACGGCGAATCGCGTCGAGATGCGCGATGGCTTCGAATGTGCCAGTGGCGTGCGGGCTGACGCGCACGTATCCCACCCCTCCCGCAGCCATGCGCGACGTGTGCGCGCACAGATCGAGGCAGGTGGCCGACTGGGTCTGGATGCCATTGAGCGTGAAGAAGGCCTGGCCTTCACCGGTATTGGCCACGAGGCCATCGGGATAGTCGAGGCAACGGAATTCGCAGGCGTCCTTGCGCAGACGATGATGCCGGGCCGTGAAGCAACGCGCCGAAAATGCCAGCGGCATGCGCCCCCAGACCAGCGCTTCGAGATCCAGCCCGGCCGGCCGCGCGGCCGCCAGCGCCATCATCGTGTCGCCATCCATTTCCACCGGTACCACACAGCCTTGCGCGCCGAGGCTGGCCAGCCATGCGAGCGTGTCCGCGTGATAGACGTTGAGGTGCGGGCCGCCGATGAATGGCCGCCCCGCCATGCAATGCACGGCGCCCAGGTCATTGGCCTCCACCAGGAAGTCTTCCTGCGCGCAGACCCTGCGCATCACCGCGATATCGCTGTCCGATTCCACGAGTACCGGTGTGGACAGCACTACCTGCTTGCCGGCATCGCGCAGCATCTGCGCCACCTCGATCCAGTCGGCAAGCCGCATCTCATGACGGCGCGTGCAAACGGCCTCGCCAAGGTAGACACGCTCGACGGCTGAATCGGCAACCGCTGCATAGAACTGCAGCACGGTCGCACGCGGCCAGTAGTACAGCAGGGGACCGAGCGCGATGCGGAACGACTCGGGATTCGATGGGGTATTCATTGCCATGATCGGAGTAGGCAGTCCTGATGAAAAGCGGGCGGGTTGTGAGGCGGACCGGGGTCGAGTTACCGCCAGGGGCGGTCGTACGCACCCTGCGTGACCTGGTCGCCTTCGGCGTGGCGGCCGAGCGTGGCCTGCCAGTCCTGGCGCGGCACGAATCGCTTGGGGTCGCGGCAGGCGTCGTCGATGGCCGCGCGCAGCACGCCCACCACATCGGCCACGTAGCGCGGGCTGCGCTGGCGGCCTTCGATCTTGATCGCGGAAATCCCGATATCGATCAGCGATGGCAGCAGCGACACGGCATTGAGGCTGGTCGGTTCCTCCAGCACATAGCCCCGCTCGCCCTCGACGGTGAAACGGCCCTTGCACAGCGTCGGATAACCGGCCGGCTCGCCCGGCGCATAGCTATCGATCAGGATGCCCGACAGCCGCGCCTGCATCGTGCCGTCACGCTCGTCCCAACGTACGGCATGGGCCGGCGAGCAGACGCCCTTGTTGTTCGGCGAATCGCCCGTGGCGTAGGAAGACAGCAGGCAACGGCCCTCGGCCATCACGCACAGGCTGCCAAACCCGAACACTTCCAGCTCCACATCGGTCTGCTTTGCCAGCCTGGCGATCTGCGGCACGGACAGCACGCGCGGCAGCACCACCCGCCTGATACCGAACTGTTCGCGCATCAGCTCGATGGCGTCGGCATGCGTGGCGGAGCCCTGCACGGAAAGATGGATACGTAATGAAGGATGCCGTTTGGCCGCATAGGCGATCAGCCCGGCATCGGCCATGATCACCGCATCCGCGCCCAGCGCCGCCGCCGCGTCCACGGCATGGTGCCAGCGCTCGACGTGCCCCATCTGGGCAAACGTGTTGATGGCAAAAAGCACCTCGGCGCCGCGTGCATGCGCCTCGGCCACGCCGGTGCGGATATCGTCCTCGCTGAAGTTCAGGCCACCGAAGTTGCGCGCGTTGGTGGCATCGCGCAGGCCCAGGTAAACGGCGTCGGCGCCGTGCTGGAGTGCCATGCGCAGCGCCGCAAGTGATCCGGCCGGCGCGACCAGTTGGGGGCGGCGGATGGTACCCGCCGTAGTTTGTGTCATCGCATGATGATTCGGGAAGAGGAACCCCCGGATGCTAGCGATTCGACGAAGATGGGCCTTTGACCACGCGCAAATGTCAGTCGGCGGCGCGGTGCACTGACCGTGCTTGACGCGCGATCAAGATTGGCTGGCGCCGAGCTTGGCCGAAAGCTGGTCCGCCAGTGCACGCACCTGCAGACCAATCCGCTCGCCGGTGACGGCATCGATCTCGCTGGTCAGGTAGCTGACCGCGATGGCCCCCGCCGCACGGGCGTGCTGGGCGTCGAACACCGGAGCGCCGAAGCATGTCATGCCCTCGCGCATCTGGCCGTTGTCGATCGAATAGCCGACGGTGCGCACCTGTTCCAACTCGGCCGTCAGCGCATCCGCGGAGGCCACGCTGGCGCGCGTGAGCGGCGTGGGCAGGCCATCCGCAAACAGCCGGTGCACCTCGGCCGACGGCAGCGTGCTGAGCATTGCCTTGCCAGTCGCCGTGTAGGGCGCGGGCAGGCGCATGCCGATGCGAAAAGTCACGCCCAGCGGCCGGTCTCCGTTCTGGCAGGCCAGATACACCACGTCGGCGCCTTCGAGCGTCGACAGCGTGACCGTGGCATCGTGGAACGCATCGGTCTGGTCCCACAGCGCGCGGAATTCCTCGGTGATCTGGGTCTGGGACAGGAAGGCATTGGCCCACGCCATGACATGGGGACCCAGCGCCATCGCCCCGCTGGGCAGGCGCTTGATCAACTGCAGTTGCACGAGCGTGTCGCACATGCCGTGCAGCGAACTCTTGGGTGCGCCGGTCAGGCGCGTCAGGTCGGCCAGCGTCAGCGGCGTGGCCGCATCGGCAATGGCATCGAGTACCTGCACGGCCCGCACCACGGCGGGAGAGGTAGGCCGGTTTTCCGTCGGACTATCGGCGGACATGGCGTAGGCGGATTTGGGCATCTGCGGATGGAGTCGGCCGGTTTGGAACGCCAACACCAAGAGGCGCTGGCGATCTTCCCGGCATGGGCGTATGATCGGTCATCGTTCGACATACGGAATATAGTTCAATCTATTGAACGCAGCAAGTGCCAGGTGGCGCTCGGCTGTGTTTCGTGACTCTTTCGGGGAATTCGCCATGCAACTCAAGGATGCTTCGCTGTTCAGGCAGTTGGCCTATGTGAATGGCCAATGGGTGGGAGCCGACTCCGGCGCCACGTTCGATGTGACCGATCCGGCAACCGGCGAAGTCATCGCCCGGGTTGCCGACCTGGGCGCCGCTGAAACGGAACGCGCCGTGGCCGCCGCCGAAGTGGCCCAGAAAAGCTGGGCCGCCCTGACCGGCAAGGCACGCGCCAACATCCTGCGCCGCTGGTTCGACCTGATGGTGGCCAACACCGACGACCTGGCCTACCTGATGACCCGCGAGCAAGGCAAGCCGCTGGCCGAAGCCAAGGGCGAGATCGCCTACGCGGCCAGCTTTATCGAATGGTTTGCCGAGGAAGCCAAGCGCATCGACGGCGAAGTGCTGGCCAGCCCCGCCGCCGACAAGCGGCTGGTCACGCTGCGTCAGCCCGTGGGTGTCTGCGCCGCGATCACCCCGTGGAACTTCCCGGCCGCAATGATCACGCGCAAGGCGGCGCCGGCACTGGCCGCTGGCTGCGCCATCGTCATCAAGCCCGCCGAACTGACGCCGCTGTCCGCATTTGCGCTGGCCGAGCTGGCCCATCGCGCCGGCGTGCCGGCCGGCGTGCTGCAAGTGGTGACCGGCGACGCAAAGACGATTGGCGGCGTGCTGACGGCCAGCCCCATCGTGCGCAAGCTGTCGTTCACCGGATCGACGGAGGTGGGCCGCATCCTGATGGCCCAATCCGCGCCCACCGTGAAGCGCCTGTCGCTGGAACTCGGCGGCAACGCCCCGTTCATCGTGTTCGACGACGCCGACGTGGACGCCGCCGTGGAAGGCGCCATTGCCGCCAAGTACCGCAATGGCGGACAAACCTGCGTCTGCGCCAACCGCTTCTACATCCAGGACGGCATCTACGACGCCTTCGCGGCAAAGTTTGCCGAGCGCACGAGCCAGTTGCGCGTGGGCAATGGCCTGGAAGACGGCGTCGTGATCGGGCCGCTGATCGAGGACGCCGCCATCGCGAAGGTGACCTCGCTGATGGATGACGCCACATCGAAGGGCGCCCGCGTGCTCACCGGCGGCGGCAAGCACAAGCTGGGCGGCACCTTCTACACGCCAACCGTCCTCGCCGGCGCCACGGCCGAAATGCGCGTGGCACGCGAGGAAATCTTCGGGCCGGTGGCGCCGCTGTTCCGCTTCAAGACTGACGACGAAGCGGTGGCCGCCGCCAACGCAACCGAATTCGGCCTGGCCGCCTATCTCTACACGCGCGATATCGGCCGCGCCTGGCGTACTGGGGAAGCGCTCGAATACGGCATGGTGGGCCTGAACACCGGTCTGATCTCGAACGAAGTGGCACCGTTCGGCGGCATCAAGCAATCGGGCATCGGCCGCGAAGGCTCGCGTCACGGTATCGAGGAATACCTCGAGATCAAGTATCTTTGCCTGCAGATGTAGGCGCCGTTCTGGCCTGGCTCCCCGCCCCCCACAAGTGGCGGCGGGGAGAAAATCCCAACCGCACACATACTCCGGAGACACCATGAACCCGTTCCGCTTTCAGACCGTGCCAACGGTCGTCGTCGAATTCGGCGCGGCACGCCGGCTGGGCGTGCTGCTGCGCGAGGCGTATCCGCAGGCGCGCCGCCTGTGTGTAGTGACCGATGGTTTTCTTGCCAGGAGCGGCCTGCTGGCGCCCGCGCTGGAAGACCTGAATCGGCACGGCTGGCAGGTGACGGTGATCGACGACGTGGTTGCCGACCCGCCCGAGCATGTGGTGCTGGAAGCTACGGAACGGGCACGCCAGGCCGATGCGGAGGTGGTGCTGGGGCTGGGCGGCGGCTCATCGATGGACGTGGCCAAGCTGATTGCCGTGCTGTTGCCGGCCACGCAATCCATCAAGGAGATGTACGGCGTAAAGAAGGTCACCGGTGCGCGCCTGCCGCTGGTGCAGATGCCAACCACGGCCGGCACTGGCTCCGAAGTTACCGCCGTATCGATCGTCACGACCGGCGAAACCACCAAGATGGGCGTGGTGGCGCCGCAGCTCTTTGCCGATCTGGCGATCCTTGACGCCGAACTGACGCTCGGCCTGCCGCGCGGCGCCACCGCTGCCACGGGCATCGACGCTATGGTGCATGCCATCGAGGCCTATACGAGTGCCCACCTGAAGAACCCGATTTCCGACATGCTGGCCGTGCGTGCGCTGGAACTGCTATCGCAGAACCTGATGCGCGCCTGCGACAACGGCAGCGATCGCGCCGCCCGCGAAGCCATGCTGCTGGGCGCGATGTTCGCGGGCCAGTCGTTCGCCAACTCTCCCGTTGCCGCAGTCCATGCATTGGCGTATCCAATCGGCGGCATCTTCCACGTGGCACATGGGCTGTCCAACGCGCTGGTCCTGCCACACGTGATGAAGTTCAATGCGCCGGCCGCCTGCAAGCGCTATGCGGAACTGTGCGACGTGGTACTGCCCAGCACCACCGGCAGCGACGAGACCAAGACCGCGGCACTGATCGCACATATCGAGGGACTCGTGGAGGCCACTGGCATTCCGCGCACGCTTCGGGAAGTGGGCGTCAAGGAATCCGACCTGGACCGGATGGCCAGCGATGCCATGCTTCAGACACGCCTGCTCGTGAATAATCCGCGCGAAGTGACGCAGGCCGACGCCCGCGCGATCTACAGCGCCGCACTCTAGGCCAGGGCGTTACTTAGGCGTCGTCTTATTCCTACACCGATATCAGCCCCTGCCCGCCTCAGTGCGGAGTGGTGCTGTCCTAACCTGAAGTCACAGGGACAGCCGCGCGGCAGCAACAGGCCTGCCGCGCCGCAGCACCACAACAAAGGAGCACACTATGGCTATCGGTACCATTCTTCTGATCGTCCTTATCCTGCTGCTGGTCGGCGCCCTGCCGACGTGGCCGTACAGTTCCGGCTGGGGCTACGGGCCTAGCGGCGGCCTGGGACTCATCGTCGTCATCGTCGTGCTTCTTGTCGTGCTGGGCCGAATATGAGGCCCGGATTTCACGGATTTCACGGATCTCACGAATTTCTCGATAGTCTCGGTAGCGAAGGAGATCGACCATGCCAGCCAAATCCAAGGCACAGCAGATGGCGGCCGGCGCCGCTTTGTCGGCAAAGCGCGGCGAGCGCAAGGCCAGCTCGCTCAAGGGCGCATCGAAGTCGATGGCCAGGTCGATGAGCGAGGGCGAGCTCAAGAAAATGGCCAGCACCAGGCAGAAGGGCAAACCTATGCACAAGTCGAAGCGCTAGGCTTTCGAAGATCGCTTGCGCGCGCAAATGAGGAAAGAGGGGCGGACCACCGCCCCTTTTTGTCGTTTGCGTTTTTCCGACGTGCTGCTCTCAGCGATGCGCCCCGTCGGCCCGCTTTCCGCACGCGCCCACAAAGCCCGGCAGCCGCCTGGCCTTGCCGCTGCGCGCCAGCGTTATCGCCACTGTCATTGCACGCGCGAAGCCGGCGATGCTGTGCATGTCTTCTTCCACATGCCGCCGGAAGAATGCAGCCCAGCGGAAGTCGCCGTAGGCATTCCCCGGCTTACGGTACGCACCCGCATTACGCGTAAACGCGGCCAGACTGCGGTACGGGTCGTCGCGCATCGTCATCACCGTCGCGGGCAATTCCTTTTCCGTCAGGTGCTCTCCGTGCTCGTCGTATGGATGCAAATGGCCGAGCGCCCGCATGCGCTTCCAGAACTTGCCCGGCGACAGGTCGCTGAGATCGGCAATGATATCGACGGGCGCCTGCTCCCAGCCCAGCTCCAGCCAGGCGCGCGCCCAGTGATGGTGGTCGGCGATATACAGCGCCCCGCCCGGCCCCACCACCGTCTCGATGCGGTGACCCGCCATGAATCGCTTGAGCGCCGCGACGCTACGGGGTTTTGCCGAGACGTCCATCTTCTCGCGCACCTGGTACATGCCCAGCGTGATCTGCGTGGGCCGCAGCGTGTCGAGTTCCGCGGTGGCGTGGGTGGCCATCACTGCTGCCGTCAGCTATTGCCGGCTACCTGGCGATCCACGTAGTGCTCCAGTTCGCTGCCCGGATCTTCATTGCCGGTGCTGTCCTCGGCAATGGCCTCCTGCGCGACCGGTGCGGCATGGCCGGGCCGCGCAGCGCCGTCGGCATGCTTGCCACCGGGCATGGGCCAGAACTCCCCTTCCGGCGTGTCGATCAGTGCGGGCGCATGCAGCGGATCGAAATCGGTCCATTGGCCGCCTTCCCATTTTCCCTTGGCCTGTTCGCAGTCGCTGGCGCCTCCCTCCCGCAATACGTCGAGCACTTCATCGCGGCGATCTCCCTTGGCGCGCGCGGCAAGCAACACGCCGGGCGGACGCGCACCGCCGGGGTCCACCGACATGACCGACACATCCCAAACGGAAAAGCCGCGCGCATACAGTTTCTGCGCGGCCTGCTCGGCCTCGGGTATCGATGAAAAACGTCCGGCGACAATCGAAGACATGATTCTGCTCCCTGTGTTTTGGCATTGAAGCATCGAAGCGCTGGGCGGCGCTCAGGCGTTGACCACCTCGCCCCCATTGATATGGAGGATCTGCCCCGTGATATAGCTGGCGGCATCCGACGCCAGGAACACATAACCGGCCGCCACCTCGAACGGCTGGCCGGGGCGCTCCATTGGTGTTTTCTTGCCGAACGCCGCCACTTCCTCGGCGGAGAACGTCGAAGGAATCAGCGGCGTCCAGATCGGACCGGGCGCCACGCCATTGACCCGGATGCCGCGCTGAACCACCTGCAACGCCAGCGAGCGCGTGAACGCAACAATGGCGCCCTTGCTAGCAGAGTAGTCCAGCAGATGCGCGCTGCCACGATACGCGGTCACGGAAGTGGTATTCAGGATCGTGGCGCCACGGCCCAGATGCGGCAACGCCGCGCGCGTCACATGGAACATCGCAAATACGTTGGTCCTGAACGTCCTTTCCACCTGGTCGGCGCTGATCTCTTCCAGGGACTCCTGGGCGTGCTGCTCCGCGGCATTGTTGATCAACACGTCCAGGCGGCCGAACTTGCTCAACACGTCTTCCACGACCCTGTCCGCATGATCCACGTCGGCGATGTCGCCGGCGATCGCCAGCACTTGCCGCCCGGCGTTCTCCACCAGTCGCACCGTTTCCTTCGCGTCCGCGTGTTCATCCAGATAAGCAAACGCCACGTCGGCGCCCTCGCGCGCAAACGCCACGGCAATCGCGCGGCCGATGCCGCTGTCGCCACCCGTCACGAGTACCACCTTGCCGCGCAGACGGCCGCTCCCGACGTAGTCATCGGCGCCACTATCGGGCTTGGGGACCATTTCGCTTTCCAGGCCCGGCTGGCGGTCCTGGTGCTGTGGAGGAAGGGTGCTCGGCGTGGACATTGCATACATCCCAGGGCAACGATCATTGAAGATTTGCAGCGCAAATTCCGTGCCGCGCCGCATTTGGCACCGCCTGCGTTGAAGCGTCCAGGCTGGTGCCGCCGGGGATGCGTAACGGTTACAAGTGCTGGCAAGGATTGCCGCAGGCACATGACGGCGCTCGCGCGCACGGCACAAACCTTGCAGCCTGATGGCCATCCGATGTGACGAGACAAGGCAGACATGGGCAAGCGCGCAGTACGTCTCAACAAGGGCGCGGCACTGATGGTGCCAATTGACCACCTGCGACCCACGCAGATCACCGTGGGCGCGTATCACGTCGCGCAAAAGATCCATGTGACCCGACGGCTCTCGCACGCCGATCTCCCCGCCTTTCTGGACCGGCATCGCGTGCACGTGGTGCAGGGGCCGGAGCAGACGCTGTTCATCGTCGATCATCACCACTGGGTACGCGCATGGCAGGAGATGGGCATCGATATGGTGCCAGCGCTCGTGCGCAACGACCTGAGCCATCTATCGTGGCGCAAGTTCTGGACGTGCATGAAAAGCGAACACATGGTGCACCCGTACGACGAGCGCGGCAGGCGCCGGCCGATCCGCGAGCTGCCAGACAACGTGCACGACATGCGCGACGATCCGTACCGGAGCCTCGAAGCCTTCGTGCAACTGGCAGGCGGCTATCGCAAGGTCAAGACCGCCTATTCGGATTTCCGCTGGGCCGATTTTTTCCGCGAGCACATCACGGGGCCGCTGGACAGCCATCACACGTTCGCCGCCGCACTGGCGCGCGGCGTGAAGCTGGCCACGAGTCCGAAGGCCCGGGGCCTGCCCGGTTATATCGGGCCGTGCGATTGATGGTGGATTGACGGCGGCTATTCGGCCTTTTGGCGCGCCTTGTCGCGCGCGAGCGTCAGCACGCAGCAAAGCAGCAGGTAGGCGCGTTTGAATTCGCCCGCCGCCTCGCGTGGGCTGCCGTTGCGCGCGTGCTGGAACCCTGCATCGAGCCGCGCCTCGATACCGCGTTCCACTTCGGACTGCGTGTACAACGCGCGCTGACGGCTGTTCCACAGCGACATGGTCGCGGTGTGCCGGCTTTCCAGCGTTGCCGGGGACAGTATCTCGTCCACCTTGCTCAGCTCCAGCCGCATTTCGCACAACGCCTGCATCAGGACCTGCGTCTGGCGCAGATCGCGGCTACGCAACGCGCGAGCCGTTGCGCCCGTGCCCCGCGTGGCCTTTCCGGCCAGGCGCGACAACGCAACACGACTCACGAGCCGCGCGGCATCGTCGCGGTCGACGTTGCCGTCAGCCATGTCATCGGATGTATTGGAAGGTTCAGCAGCGGGCAGCGACTTGCGTGCCTGGGGATGAAAGGTTGCCTGGCTGCTGCTGTCAGCCTGAAGGTAACCGAAGACTGCTTGTTCCACCTTGGACCTCGATTTTTATGCGTGTTCTGCTTGTTGTCGGTATATGCATCGATGCAATTGCCGTGCCGGTGGACGGTATGCGCGATTACGCCGCCTTGCGTGCCGAAGGCGATAACGTGGCGGTACTTTCCAGCAGTACCAGCAGCCTGGCTTCGTCGGTACGCATGAACCCGGCGGCATGTTGCACTTTTTACCGGCCCAAACCGCTGCGGCGAGCAAGCCTTGCAAGTCCTGCACACGCGAAACAGGGCAACGCGGCAGGCGTCCCGGATTGCTACTCCGCCGCCCGCTCGGGACGCGGGCGCGCGGCGATGACCTGCGGATCGTTCTCGTCGTCGTCCCCGGCGAGTACCGCTTCGCGCGCGTGATCTTCGCCCTTGCGCTCCGGCTCCAGGCCATCGTCGTGGTGCGGCGTCTTCGGCGCGGTCGATGCCTTGGATGGCCTGGCCGCCACGGCTGGCCCGGTGCGCGCCTCGGTCACCATTTCACGCAGCCAGCCCAGCAGGAGCCTGGTGTAGGCCCGCTGGCTGTCATCGCTCGTCAGGCCGTGGTCCGCGCCCTTGAGCACGCGGTACGTAATCGAGCTGGCCTGGATGCACGCATCGACATAGCTGAGCACCGCCGTGTGCGGCACGATATTGTCGTGCTGCGACTCCACCACCAGCACGTCGCCCTTGAAATTCGTGCAGGCACGCAGCGCGCGATTGGTGTCGGCCGCCACCACCTTGCGGCGATAGGCCACCAGATCCTGGTCGCGGTGTAGCTGGCGTTTGGGCGACTCCCACCCTTCGTCCATGTACAGCGCTGGCGCGCGAAACGCGAGCCAGCGGACCGGTCGGAGTTCACAGAGCACGGCGGCCAGATAGCCGCCGTAGCTGCTGCCCACGACCGCGATCGCGTTGCGGTCCACCTCGGGATGCCGCACGAGCATGTCATAGGCGGCCAGCACATCGGCCAGATTGCGCATGCGGCTGACCGTCTCATACTGCGCGGACGTACCCGCGTGCCCTGTCAGGTCGAATGTCATGCAGACCGCGCCCAGGCCGGCCACCTCGCGCGCGCGCGCCAGGTATTGCTGCTGGCTGCCGCCCCAGCCATGCACGAACAACACGCCTGGCAGCTTGGTGGCGGGTGAAATCACGGTGCCAGCGATCATGCCGCCTTCGGTATGGATCTGTATCGACTCTTCATGTGTGGCCATCGGATGCGGACTCCAGTCTTGCGTATTTGGTCAGTGTGCCAACACTGCGGTCTTCTCCCTGAAAGTAGACGTCCGCATCTTCGGGTACGGTTGCGTCCTTGCCATAGATCTCGCGCGTGCTTGCCGTGGCTCGCACGCATTGCGGATCGTTGCGGAACGCGGTCAGCGCCGCCAGCTCGGCGCCGGTAGCGCCGCCCACGCGCCAGGACTGCTCCAGCACGCCGAGCAACGGCTTTCCGTTGTGGGTGCCCAGCGCGACGTCATAGTTGCTGCGCGACACCATCACCCCCGGAAAACAGTCAACCACGGCCGCGTGATAAGCCAGCGCGGCACGCACCGCATCGCGCAGATGCGTTTCCACCGGGTGCGCCAGCAGGTCTTGCAACGTACCGCGCACCACGCGCAACGTGGAACCACCATACACGTGCTGCCCGTTGTTATCGGCTGTCAGGTCCTGCGTGCCGCAATAACTGGCGCGCAGGTCGCCGATCTCGATCTGGCCCACGCTGAACGTGCGCACGTCGTCAAGGTTGCGCTCCAGCACGAGTCCTTCCTTGCTCACGCGCCCCGCATCCATGTTCCGCAGCACGCGGTCCAGTTCGGCTTCACTCGACACCACATGCTGGCCCAGTCCGCCGATGCCGCATGGCTCCTTCACGCGCACCTTGCCGTCACGCAGCATTTCCACGGCGGCGCGCCGGGCATCGTCGACCGAAAACGCGGAATAACCGGGCAGCACGTGATTGACTACACGGTTCGTAAATTCGGCGCGCCATCCTTCGGGCGCGCTCGCATCGGGCGCAATCAGGCCGTGCGAAATCACCTTGGTGCCGATGAACGCGTGCGGCACCACACCGCCAAGCAGATCCTGCAGACCATGAATGCCAAGCTGCCGCGCCGTATCGAGCCCGGTCAGTGTTTCCGCCGGCACGAAATACAGGCGGCCGTTGGCGGCATCGACCGGTTGCTGCATGGCGGCATCGTAGGTGCCTGCGAACGTGAAGCCGGCCAGCCTGGCCACGCGCTCCGCAATACCGCGCAGCGTGGCGCCCTGGTGGCTGGCCGGGTCGTCACAGTCGGCGCGGCCATAAGCCACCACCCGCACGGTGCGCTGTTGGGGAGCGGGCGCCGGAACGAACGCCGGCGCCACGGTAGCTGCTGCATCGGGAGTCATTGGGGTTGCCAAGTCGGGCTCCTCTGCGGCCGGGCCGCGTTTTCTTGTCGACGGCACTGCAATGGCTGCCGCGGCTAGGCGACGGCCGATGTTTCGCTGTTCGTATCGCGTTTCGTATCGCTCTTCCTGGTCGAACTGCGTGCGCGCCGTACACGTTTCTTCTCTGCGTGGATCTGGTTGGCTTCATCGATGGAATGGCTGCACTTGACGCCGCCCTCCTCGTCCGCCAGCTGCGCAAGGTGCCGGTAGAACGCCACCAGCTGACGCAGCTCCTCTTCATCGAGGTCCTCGATCGCCACCAGATGATTGCTGGCCTCACGATGCGAGGCCAGCAACTCATTGAGCTTCAGATGCACGGCGATGGCATCCTTGTTCTGGCTCTGCTGGATCAGGAACACCATCAGGAAGGTGACGATGGTGGTGCCCGTGTTGATCACGAGCTGCCAGGT
>DAIOET010000028.1:0-26481 GCA_036746135.1 Cupriavidus sp. | reverse complement strand
TGGCCGCGATGATCTTCACGTTCATCGCCCGTGCCTATGACCGCGACGTGGACTACTACGTGCCCGCCGCCGAGGTGGAGCGCATCGAACGCGCCCGCTATGCACTACTGGGTGCGCAAACGAAGGGGGCCAACTGATCATGACTACGACCCTGAAGCTGCGCGCCGATGCCGTTGAGGTTCCGCACGGCACCGTGCCGGCCGATCACGCGCACGACGACGATCACGCGCATCACGCCCATCAGGCGGAGTCCAGCCTCAAGCTGGGTTTCTGGATCTACCTGATGAGCGATTGCCTGATCTTTGCATCGCTATTCGCCACGTTCGGTGTGCTCGTCCACGGCACGGCTGGCGGCCCGACGGGCCGCGAACTGTTCGACCTGCGCTTCGTGCTGGTGGAGACGATGCTGCTGCTGACCAGCAGCCTGACGTTCGGCGTGGCGATGCTGAAGCTGCATGAAGGCAAGGATGGCAAAGGCAATCCGCAGGCGGTGATCCGCTGGCTGGTGCTGACGTTCGCGCTGGGCGCGGCCTTCGTGTGCATGGAAGTCTATGAATTCCGCGAACTGTTGCACGAAGGCGCGGGCCCCAATCGCAGCGCTTACCTGTCGGCCTTCTTCATGCTGGTGGGCACGCACGGTCTGCACGTCAGCGCGGGCCTGCTCTGGATCATCGTGATGGTCAACCAGGTGCAGGTGTTCGGGCTGGACGCCGTGGTGCGCCGCCGCCTGGCCTGCCTGAGCCTGTTCTGGCATTTTCTGGACCTGGTGTGGATCTTCGTGTTCACGGTCGTCTATCTGCGGGAGTTCCTCTGATGTCCCATCCACAACACGCCCATGACGCCTCGCACGGCAGCCTGCGCAGCCACCTGATCGGCTACGCACTGTCGCTGGTGCTGACCTTCATGTCATTCGGTGCCGTGATGGGCCGCCTGCTGACGCCGCGCGCGGGCCTGGTGCTGATCGTGACGCTCTGCGTCGTGCAGTTGCTGGTGCAGCTGGTGTTCTTCCTGCACCTGGGTGCACGCCGCGGCCAGCGGGGCAATACGGCGATCTTCGTCTGTACGCTGTTCCTGATCGCGATTGTCGTGTCGGGATCGCTATGGGTGATGCATAACGCCAATCTGAACATGATGCCGATGCAATCCGTGCCGGCTGGGGCGGGCGCGCTCCGCTGAGGCATCTGTACCGGACTCTGGCTGGGGCCGGTTTTTTTGACAGGACAGACGTGCCTTGCACGGTCTGTCCTTTTTTGCTTTTCGCCGGTTTTCGCCGGTGATTCGGTCAGGCGGGTGGGGCGCCTTCCTTGAACAGCGCCTTGAGCTGCGTGCGCAGTTCGGGGGTGTCCTGGTGCTGATGCACCTGGATGGCGTGCTGCACCGCGGCTTCGAGCAGTTCGTCCTCGGTGTCGGCACTCAATGCGACAGTGCAGTTCGTATCACTGGGATAGTCGCGGCAATCGATGTATTTGCGTCCCATGACAGGCCTCCTGACGCGCATGATGGGCGCGCCTGATCCAGTATAGGGCGCGGGTGATTGCGCGGTCGCCAGCACGTATCGGCAAATCCGGCTACCCTGTCGCGTCTCGTATCCCGATACCAGCCAACAGGAAAAAGCCATGACCCAATCACTCAGGATCGACTTTGTCTCGGATATCGCCTGCCCGTGGTGTGCCATCGGCCTATCGTCGCTGATGAAGGCGCTGGAGCGCACGCGCGACGTGGTGGACGCCGAGGTGGTGATGCACCCGTTCGAACTGAATCCGCAGATGGGGCCGGAAGGTGAGCCGATCGTCGACTACATCGCCAAGAAATATGGCCGTACGCCGGAACAGATCGCCGAGACGCAGAAGATGATCCGCGAGCGCGGCGCGACGGTCGGCTTCACGTTCGGTGCACGCAACTTCATCTACAACACGTTCGACGCGCACCGCCTGCTGCAATGGGCCGCCACGCAAGGCAAGCAGTTGCCGCTCAAGCAGGCGCTGCTGCAGGCTTACCACGGCGACAGCAAGGACCCGAGCAGCCGCGACGTGCTGCTGGAGGCCGCGCAGTCGGTGGGCCTGGATGTCGAGGAAGCCCGCAAGGTGCTGGACTCCGACGCCTACGCCGATGAAGTGCGCGACGAAGAGCGCGAATACCAGGCGATGGGTATTCAGTCGGTGCCGTCGGTGATCTTCAACAATCGCTACCTGGTCACCGGTGGCCAGCCCGTGGAGGCGTTTGAGCAGGCGATCCGCGAGATTGCGAAGGAAGCCGCTCAGAACTGATGGCGCATGCCGACCATCACGCCCACGCGCGTGCTGCGGCTGGCGTCGGTGACGGGCGTGCCTGACCAATACTCGGTCTCGCGCCCCACCGTGCCGCCACGCGCCAGCACCATATCGGTCTCCAGATACAGACTGGTTTGCTTGGAAAACGCATAGTCGGCCACAAAGGCGACGCTGTCCGCGTTGCCGCTGCCCAAATGCACGGGAACGTCCCGGAACTGCGTGGTGACGTTGCCTGACTGCTGATAGCGGTAATAGGCGCCGGAGAGGTGCAGCACCGGCGTGAGCTGGTAGCCCAATCCCGCATACGAGATGGCGTAGCGGGCTTCGCTTGCCGACTCTCGCCGCCCAAGATGGCCCACGTAGGCGGTGGCCTTGCCGATCGCGTAAGAGGCACCGATCGAATAGTTGCGCACGGTGTTGCCGCCGTCGTCGTTGCGGCGCTGGTCATACGCCACGCCCAGCGCGAGTGGCCCCTGCTGATACTTCACGCCACCGCCCAACGTGGTGCCGCGAATCATGCTGCCTGGCTGCTCGCCCGCGCCGTAATCGAGCTGCACGGAAAACGCGCCGATCGTGCGCTGATAAACCACGCTGTTGTTGATGCGGTAGTCCTGAAAGAAGATATCGCCGCCGACATAGAGCGGATCGGACCAGAACAGACCCCAGCCTTGCGCGAGCGGATCGAATGCCCAGCCCATGTTGTTCAGCGCGTTGTACTGGCGGCCAAACGTGAGGCTGCCCCACTGCCCGCTCAGACCCACCCATGCCTGGCGCCCGAACAGGGCGTTGTAGCCCGGACGCCCGTTGTCGGTGTCGAAGCGCGCTTCGAGCTGGAATATCGCGTGGTTCCCGCCGCCCAGGTCTTCATCGCCTTTCAGGCCAAAGCGGCTGCCCGCCATGCCGCTGGATAGCAGCCCAATCTCATCGTGATGCCGCGCATCGATGTTCGAGGTGTAGCGCACGGCCGAATCAACGATGCCATAAAGCGTGACGCCGGAGCTGGCGTAGGTGGCGCAAGGCAAAAGCCCGGCCGCAAGCAGCCAAAGGCTGGCTGTTTTCTTCACTGATTGTCCTCCGGAATACGGGGCCCTCCGGCGCGCGCCGGAATGGTCGGTTCAGGGCAAATAACCTGAGGGGTTCCAGTCCTGCGCGGAAGTCCTTCGGCGGAAGGGGACGCAGGGCGTTATCCGGGATACGCGCTGCGCAGATGGCGCAGCACCCGGATCGAGGCGTCGAAGCGGATGGCGAATGCTGTGAGGAAGCACAGGCAAGCCGGAGCGGGCGCGATTGGCCCATTTTGCGACGCCGCCGACACCTGCTTCGACGATGGCAATGGCCGGTGTGCCTGAAGAGGCGAACGATCCGGCATGCCCGGTGTGGCGGCAGCGCGCTAGTTTACCGTACGATAAGTTGATGACTCAAATGTGCGGCATTGGTGCCGGAGAACGCCATTTTCAGGAACCGGAAATTTCGCTGGTCGGGAGACTTTCGAATTCATTCGATGTTGCGCAAATCGCCATGACGGTATCGACGAAGGCATGTTCCGCCGGCTGGGGTTCCCGGATTGGACGATCACGAAGACCACCGAGGAATATGTTACCGCGGCATTGCGTCTGATCGAGAACGTGGAGGAACGACGTACCTTGAGCGCGGCACTCGCGGGGCCGCAGGCAATTGAAAAGCTGATCTTCAAGGGCCGTCCGGAAATTTTTGGCGAGCGTATGCAGGAACTGTGGGAAGCCAAGCTGCAACTGGCGAAGGAAAAAGAGAAAGAGGCGGCGACAGCGACGCCGACGGCGAAGGCAAAGACGAAGTCGAAGGCGGGAAAGTCCGAGCGGGCTTGACCACCCTCACATGAAAAAAACGGGCACGGCTTAACACCGTGCCCGTTTTGCATGAAGCGATTTGTAAAGATCAGCGGGCGGCCACCGGCTCCGGCATGGCCGACGAATGGTGGTGGGCGATCAGCCACTTGCCGTTCTGCCACTCGTACACGTAGGTGTAGCGCGCATGCACCGTCTTGCCGTCGGCGAATCGGAACGTGTAGCTGCCCACGTCCTGCGCCACATTGCAGCCGATCCGGATAAAGCGGTTGTCGATGGTCCCTTGCGGCTTGTTCTTGAGGAACTTGACGAAGTAGTCCTTGATGCCGGCCGGGGTGTTGCGTGCCTGGTTCGAGACCGTTGGCAGCAGCACACCGTCAGGTGCGTAGTTCGCCGCAACCTTGTCGGGGTCCCCCGTGCGCAACGTGTCGTTCCAGCGGTCGAACAGCCCGGCGATCTGCTGTTCCGTTGCCGGGGCGCATGCCTGAGGCGTCGTCGTTTGCGCGGCAGCGGGCATCGAAACCAAGAGAACGCTTGCGGCGACGGAGAGGAGGGAAGCGGCACCAACGTATTTCATCGAAATTTCCTGTGTTCAGACGGGTCATCGCACCTGCTGGCGCGGTACCGGTGAATCGGCACAGGTCCATTCTCGGGGCCGAAGGTTAACCACAGGCCGCGCTTTCGATGAAGCGATCCTGACGAAAAGATGAACGGAAGATGAACAGGCGGTAGCGGCGTAGCCGTGCGGTGACGCCGGGCGCTCAAGGCGCATCGTCGATCCGGTAGCCAAGGCCGCGCACGGTCTTGAGCAGTGGCAGCGCGTGGCCGTCGTCGATCTTGCAGCGCAGGCGGCGCACATAGACATCGACGATATTCGTCAGCGGATCTTCGTTGGCACCCCAGACGTTCGACAAGATGCGCTCGCGGCTGAACACGCGGCCGGGCGCGCTCATCAGCAGTTCCAGAAAGGCCAGCTCCTTGGCGGTCAGTGTGATGGCGTTGCCGCCTCGCGTGACCTGCATGCGCTCGCGGTCCAGCACGAGGTCCGCCACCTGGAGCTGTTGTGCCTTGGCTTGCTGCTCGCGCCCGCGCCTGAGCAGCGCCTCGATGCGTGCCAGCAATTCTTCAAATGCGAACGGCTTGGTGAGATAGTCGTCCGCCCCAAGCTTCAGGCCCGCCACGCGGTCGCCCACATCGCTCAGCGACGTAAGCATCAGGATTGGCACGTGATTGCGTTCGGCGCGCAAGGTCTGGCAAAGCTCCAGGCCGTTGATGCCGGGCAGCATCAGGTCGAGCAACAGAATGGCGGCATCGCCGTGACGCGCCATGTCCAGCCCTTCGGGGCCGGTGCGCGCAAGCTGGACGAGGTAACCCTCGGCGCGCAGGCCGCGCACCAGGAAATCGGCTACGCGGGCGTCGTCTTCAATGACCAGGATGTTCATGGCGTGGGGTGGCGTCGGCGGTGACAACGGGGTGCGGGCCAGCGGGAAGTTCGATACATGCGCATGTGCCCTGCGGCTCGACCTGGGCCAGCGTGATGTTGCCATGATGCGCGTTGACGATGGCCTGCGCAATCGACAGCCCGATGCCGGTGCCATCGGCCCGATGCGCGCGAGCGCGCCGGCCACGGACGAAGCGTTCAAAAACTAGCGCAAGCTCATCGGCATCGATACCAATGCCACGGTCTTCCACCTCGATGCGTACGCCGGTGGGCACGAGCTTGCAACGTAGACACACGATACTGCCGCGCGACGAGTAGCGGATGGCATTGTCGAGCAGGATCACGATGGCCTGTCGCAACCGGTCCGCATCGGCCATGACCGTGACGCCTTCGATGTTTTCGGGCAATAGCAGATGGATGCGGACGTCATGCTCGGCCCCCAGCGCATCGGCAAAGTCGGCGGCGTCCTGCAGCAGCGGCAGCAACGCGACGCTGAGCGGTTGCATGACGAGTTGATCGGCCTCGGCCCTGGCGATCAGAAGCAAGTCATTGATATGGCCGGTCAACTGCTGCGCGGCGCCCGCGATGTGTTGCAATGCCTGGCGATATTCCTGCGCGGGCTTCTCGCCGCCGCGCAACGCGATCTCGGCCTCGCCACGGATGGCCGTGGTTGGCGTACGCAGCTCGTGGCCCAGGTCCGCAAACAGTTGGCGGCGGCGCTGGTCGATATGCTGGAGCGCTTCGTGCGCTGAGCTTAGTTCGGCCGTACGCGCCTGCACGGCGTCTTCCAGCCGCCGGCGCGCCGCGTCGGCATCGCTGCGGTGCTGTTGCAGTTCGGCGGTCATGGCGTTGAAGCCCTCGGCGACATGCTCGAACTCGTCGCCCGAGCGAATCGGCATGCGGTAATCGAGCGCGCCGGCGCGCAGCGCCCCAACACCTTCGAGCAATTGGTCCAGCGGCCGCTTGAGTCGACGCCCGAGGTGCCACGCCAGCACGATGGCCGCCAGCAGCGTGACGGCCGCCATGCCGAACGCCTGGGCGCGCACGCGGTCCAGGCCGCGCTCGGTAGCGGCTCGCGCCACCGGCACCGCCGCGCGCTGGCGATCGATCGCACCATAGAGCAGCTCGCGCAGATCGCGGCCGCGTGCCTTGTCGAAGACGTCGTTGAGTTCGTGCCATACGCCCGCAAAATCCGCATCGCGTGGCAGTGGCTGCAGGGCCAGCAGCCGGTTCTCGACGGCGACGATATTGTCGCCAAGCAGCTCCGTCATGCTGGCCAGCCCGTTGACATCGAACGGGATGGGCACGCCGTCGCGCGCGGATATCTGGTTCCAAAGATCGATGTCGCGCTGCGCAAGCTGTTGCAGGGTTGCGGCGCCTTGCTTCATGTTTGCCAGCACGCGGTCACGCACCTCGGGCGACGCATCGGCATTCATCAGCCGCTGCGAGGCCCAGACGCGGAGCCGTTGCTTGTTGGCGGAGAGGTCCAGCAGTTCGGACAGGATGTCGCTGGCCAGCCGGCTATGCTGCGCATAGTCGTTGACGCGGTTGGCGCCCCAGTAGACGAAGCCGGCCTGTACGCAGACCAGCGCGACCAGCAGGGCAAAAGCTATAGAAAGGCGAAAGCGGAACATGGCGGGATCGAAGATTGTGCGCGGCCAGGGTGTTGCATAGACCCGGAAGGCCGCGGCCCGTTCCGTATCGCCTTTCGGCGCGGCCTCAGACTTCCTTCGTCATTGATTTGAAGTCGATCCACTGGTCGAACTGCTCGTTCGTCACGTGACCCGAATCAATGGCGGCTTCGCGTAGCGACAGGTTCTTCTTGACCGCCAGCTTGGCGATTTCAGCGGACTTGTCATAGCCGATATGCGGATTCAATGCGGTCACCGACATCAGCGAGCGTTCCAGCAGCTCCTGAATGCGAGCACGATCCGGCTCGACTCCTTCCACCATGTGTTCGGCAAAGCTCGCCGCCGCATCGGCCAGCAGCGTCACCGATTGCAACAGGCTGTAGACGATGACGGGCTTGTAGGCGTTCAGCTCCAGCGTGCCCAGGCTGTTGGCCAGTGTCACCGTGGTGTGATTGCCGATCACACGGCAACAGACCATCGCCAGCGCTTCGGCCTGGGTCGGATTGACCTTGCCGGGCATGATCGACGAACCTGGCTCGTTTGCCGGCAGTTGCAGCTCGGCAAAGCCCGCGCGCGGGCCGGAACCCAGCAGCATGAAATCGCGCGCGATTTTCAGGAACGACGACGCGGTGGTGTTGAGCGCGCCCGACAGATCGGCCAGCGCATCGTGCGCGGCCTGCAGCGCGTAGCGGTTCGGGGCTGGTTCGAATGGCAGTCCCGTATAGGCAGCCAGTGCGCGGGCGAAGGCCGACGCAAAGCCATGCGGGGCGTTCAGCCCGGTGCCCACGGCGGTGCCACCCTGCGGCACCGGCATCGCGCGCAGCATGGCCTGTTGCAGGCGCGACTGTGCATCGGCTACCTGCGTCATATAGCCGGAAAACTCCTGGCCCAGCGTCAATGGCACCGCATCCTGCAGGTGCGTGCGGCCGACCTTCACGATGTCGGAGAACGCTTCCACCTTCTTGGCAAACGTCTGTTGAAGTTTCTCCAGTGACGGCAGCAGTGTCTGCTGGATGGCGCGGGTGGCGGCAATATGCATTGCCGTGGGGAAGCTGTCGTTCGACGACTGGCTGGCGTTGACGTGATCGTTCGGGTGCACCGGCTTCTTGCTGCCCACTTCGCCGCCAAGCATCTGAATCGCGCGATTCGAAATCACCTCGTTGAGGTTCATGTTGGTCTGCGTACCGGACCCCGTCTGCCAGACCGACAACGGAAACTCCGCGGGCCATTTGCCGGCGATGACTTCTTCGGCTGCTTTTTCGATGGCGTCGGCCACGTCGGGCTTGAGCACGCCCAGTTCCCGGTTGGCACGCGCGGCGCAGAGTTTCAGTACCGCGAACGCCTCGATCAGCGCGGGCGGCATCTTCTCACTGCCGATACGAAAATTCTGACGCGACCTTTCGGTCTGGGCACCCCAGAGATGATCGGCGGGGACGGCTACGTCTCCCAGGCTGTCTTTCTCGATACGGGTGGCGGTGGACTTCTCGGACATGGACGGACTCCTTCACGAAAGGGATCACAGCAGAATCGGGGCAGACCCCTAGGATAGCCGTCCGGTGCTACATGCGTCGCATAGCCCTGCCGCCGGCATGTGCTTGCGCACCACCGGCGGCGGTTGCCCGGCTTGCAATGCGGTTGTGGCGGTCAGGCAGTCATCTTCAGGCACATTTCCATGCAGGCGGCGCAGGCCTTGGCGCATTCCTGGCAGTGCCAGTGGTCATGCCGCTCGCATTCTTCCTTGCACCACTTGCAGACTTCCGCGCAGTCCTCGCAGACCAGCGGCGCAAACTCGCTATTGCGCAGCATGTAGGACGCAGCCAGATTGGCGATACCGGCGCAGTCCATGTCCAGAGCGATGCAACGGGTCATCTTGCGGGTGTCGGTCTCTTCCAGGCACGCTGCGGCACACTTGAGGCAGGCTGCCGCGGCGGCGTTGCATGCTGCGATACAGTCGGCGTAACGGCTGAAGTTTTCCTGCACGGTGGGTCGGATCATCGGTGTCCTCCTTAGGGGTAGGTGGTAGGCAACCGTTATCCACAATAGCAGGCGATGCGGCGGCATGCCGGGTGCGCGCCATTCACGGTGTTGCAGTCGGACTGTTCTACAATGGCCGCCTCTGCCCTTGAAGGATCGCGTCTCGCCAGAACAGACGAGATCGATATTTCGCTGACAAAGCGTGCAGAAGGCGGCAGTTAACAGAATCAGGCGGTTGGAAAGGACAGCATCATGGGTGAGGCAAAACGGCGGGGTACGCCAGAAGAGCGCGCGCAGCAGGCACGGGCGCGCGTGGATGCGCTACGGCCCGCGCAGCTGGTCTGCGGATCGTGCAAAACCGCATTCACGAATTTCGATGCCATTCCGGCGCCGGGCCTGCACGGCATCGACGCCGTTTTCGGCGGCCAATGCCCGAACTGCGGCAACGACGTCGTGGTGTTCAAGGGCGAATCGAAGGCGGTGGCGGAAGCCATGCTTGCCTACGAAAGGATGATGGGCGAGAACGCCAAGCTCGGTTATCAGTCCGCCGACGGCCGCCACGTGCCGTTCGACGCCGATGCCCCGCTGGCGTCGGACGCTTCCGACGAATCCACGAAACACTGACAACACCGTCTTCGTGGCACTGGCGGCTTTCAGCGCGGAAAGTCGCCAGCCAGCCTGGCCGCGCGGTGCGGGTCAGGCATCGACTTCCAGCAATTCCACCGGACCGATTTCGTATCGTCCGCGTCCCAGCGCCTTGGCGCGATACAGCAGCACGTCCGCCATGCGCATCAGCGCTTCGTCGCTCAGCGATGTGCCGCGATAGAGCGCAACGCCGATGCTGACATCCACGTCGGCCAGCACGCCGTCGAAATAGAATCCTCGCGCCACGGCTTCCAGAATGGCCTCGGCCACGCGCTGCGCCGCGCCCGGCGTGTCGATATCGGCCAGGATCACGGCGAATTCATCGCCGCCAAGCCGCGCGACGTGATCGTGCTTGCGCACGCAACGACGCAGCCTCAGCGCGAAGGATTGCAGTAGCTGGTCGCCCGTGGCGTGTCCGTGCATGTCATTGACGGCCTTGAAGCGGTCCATGTCCAGATAGAGCAGGGCCATCAGACGATTCTCGCCGCGGCTGAGCGACATGGAGTCGCGTAGCTGCGCTTCGAAGGCGCTGCGATTCTGCAACTGGGTCAGGTGATCGGTGCGAGACAGGTGGGACAGGCGCTGCGTCTCCAGCTTGCGTTGCGTGATGTCCTGCACGTGAATGTGCACGCCCACCACCTGCTTGCCATCCTCGCTCCATTCTGGCCGATAGCTGGTTTCCATCCAGTGCAGATGTGGAAAGACGTACTCCCCTTCGAAGCTGACCACGCTCCCGGCCAATGCCCGCTGCAGATGCGGGCGGGCGCGCAGGTAGCGCTCCTCGCCCAGCAACTCGCGCACGGTCATGCCGCGGATCTGACCCACGGGCAGCCCGAATACACGTTCATATGCGACGTTGTTGAAGACGTAGCGCTCATCGTTGTCGATGAATGCCAGAAGCGACGGCAGGGTGTCGGTCACGGCACGCAGCCGTCGTTCGCTGCGCGCCAGTTGCTGGCCACGCTGGCGCACGTCCCGCATCAGGCGGATGAAAGCGCGCGTGACGTCGCCGATTTCGTCGCGCTGCGGTCGCTGGGGCAGCTGTTCGAATGCATCCACGTCGCTCGTGCTGTCGCGCACCACCTGGTGCAGCCGTGACAGCGGCGTCAGCAATCGGCGTACCGCCAGCCAGATCAGCAGGGCCACCACCACGAGCACGATGCCGGCCATCACCAGGAAACGCGATTGCATCTGCCGAAGCGGGGCGTAGGCTTCGCGCGCGGGCAGCACGGCAATCAGTTCCCAACCGGTCGTGGCCATCAGGCGCCGGGCGATGACCGGGCGTGCCGGCGTCAGGAATTCCAGCGTCGCCGCGCGGTTTTCGATGCCGCAGGTGTCGTTGGAGGACTTTGCTGGCTGGTGGGCGTGGGCCGGGTCCGCGTGCTGGACGTACACCGGTGAACCGCCGGCGGACACCAGACAGTAGAAGCCCGTGATGCCCAGCCGGCTGTGACCGATCTCGACCAGGAAATTCGACTGTGCCAGGTTGAGCCAGCCACCCACCAGGCCCAGGAACCTGCCCGACGCGGAGAGCACCGGCACCGCCACCAGGGCGCCCATCGACCCATCGGTGCGGGAGCGCAATGGGGCGGCCACCACCGCATTGTGGGTGCGGGCCGCTTCCATGAAGTAGGCGCGGTCGCTGACGTCCGCGGGCGCCCCGCCCATCGTCAATACGGTGCCGCTGGCGTCCGCGATCATCACGGCATCGAAAGCGGCCGGCACGGGGATGGCCCGGTCGATCATTGCGAGCAGGCGCTGGCGCAAGGTGTCGCGCTGCGTGCTGGAGGCGCTGTCGAGCAGCCCGGCAAGCTGGGGCGCCAAATGCGTCAGCATCACGATGCGGTCTTCCATCGCGGTGTCGAGCAGTTCCGTCGACATCTTGACGATGGAGTCCTGCTGATTCTGCAGCACATCTTCAAGATCGCGGTGCGCGTAGTAGAGCGAGCCGAGCACAATGCCGCCGCCCAGCACGGCAGCTAAAGCCGTGGTGATCAGGGCGATACGCGCCTTGAGCGAGGGCAGTAATCGAGGCATGCGTTTCAGGGACGTTTCCGGCGCGTAGGTTGTAGCGCCTGGGTGGCCTGTGGACGCCGGGGCTTGCGTTGTGCAAAGCGGACGTCAAGGCATGCGCAAGGTATCACGACTCACCCGTTTGAGGCAGCCCGGACTACCCGGACTCGCGGGCACGGCACGCGCGGCGTATGTGTTGGCCGCGGCACTGTGCGGGCGTAGGACGGCAGGTTATAGTGCGGCGGTCATGTCGGGAATGTATCCCCGAGGACGCACTGGCCATCCTGGCCCAGCGATTTACCCCTGAACCAATCCATGACCACGTTTTCGCCGCCCTCGATCCAGTTGTCGCTGCTGCTTGCCGCAGCGGGGCTGGCGGTGGTGTGGCTGCTGTTCGCCCGGGCCAATGCCCGGCGAATCACCCGCAGGCAGGCGCGCAGCGCCGAGGCCGCAGGACTGCGCGCCAGCCTGGCACTCGCCGAACAAAATGCGGCCACGGCCAGCCTGCGCTACGCACGCCTGCTCGACCATGCGCCGTTCTGCGTCATCACATTCGATGGCGGCGGCATGATCACCGGCATCAACCGCGCCGGCCAGCGCATGCTCTGGTATTCGGAAGCCGAACTGGTGGGGCGCATGCCATATGTGGCCCTGCACGATGCCGACGAAGTGACCGCGCATGCGCGCGAGTTATCGAACGATATGGGCGAACCGGTTGCGGCCGGACTCCCGGCGCTGGTGGCCAAGCCCCGGCTCGATGTACCGGACGGCCGCGAATGGACCTACCTGCGCAAGGGCGGGTCGCGGCTACCGGTGCACCTGACGGTGACGGCCGTCAGCGACGGTGTTGCCGAGAATGGTTTTCTGGCGATCGCGCATGACCTGACCGAGCGCCGGCGCGTCGACGAGTACATCCGTCATCTGGCCCAGCATGATTCGCTGACCGGGCTGCCCAATCGCACGGCGCTCCACGCGCGCACGGAAGCGGTACTGGCCGACGCGTGCCGGCACGGGCATCGCGTGGCTTTGCTGCTGCTGGACCTCGATCACTTCAAGCACATCAACGAAACGCTCGGCCATCCGGTGGGCGACGACGTGTTGCGAACCATCGCGGACCGCATTCGCGGCGCCGTGCGGCCGCGCGATGTGGTGGCGCGCATGGGCGGCGACGAGTTTGCCGTGGTGCTGGGTGGGCTGCAGCATGACAGTGAAGCGGAACTCGCCGCGGCAAAGATACTGGCGCGTGTTTCCGAGGAGATGCAGTTGGCCGGCCAGTTGTTGCGCGTGACGCCGTCGCTGGGCATGGCCGTCTATCCGGACGATGGCGATACGCTGACCAACCTGATGAAGTCGGCGGATTCGGCCATGTATGCGGCCAAGCAGGACGGGCGCGCGCAACTGCGCCGCTTTGCTACCGAAATGGCGCAGGCATCGCTGGCCCGCTTCACGATCGAGGCGCTGCTGCGCCGCGCGTTGGCCGAGCAGGAATTCCGGCTGCGCTACCAGCCCATCATCGATGTAGCCACGCTGGCGGTGGTTGGCGTGGAAGCGTTGATCGCCTGGGAAACCCCCGAGCGCGGCCAGATGCAGCCATCGGAGTTCATTCCCATCGCCGAGCAGTGCGGGCTGATTGGTGCGCTCGGCGAATGGACGCTGGCGACGGCCTGCCGCGAAATCCAGGCGATGCGCCAGGAGCTGGGGTTGGACATCGACGTGGCCGTCAACATTTCGCCGCTGCAACTGCGCCAGGCGAATTTTCCGGAAACCGTGGCGCGCTGCCTGCAGGCGGCGCAACTGCCGGCCTGCAACCTGACCGTCGAAGTGACCGAAGGCATCCTGGTCGATGGCGGCGAAAAGACGATCGAAACGTTCCGCCGCGTGCGCCAGCTTGGCGTGGGTGTGTCGATCGACGATTTCGGTACCGGATACTCGGGGCTTGGATACCTGACCCGTTTGCCGATCAGCAAACTCAAGATCGACAAGTCATTCGTCAAGGATCTGGCCATGCCGGGCCACGACCGCGCCGTGGCGGCGGCCATCATCGCGCTGGGCCACCAGCTGCACCTGCAGGTGGTGGCGGAGGGCGTGGAATCGAAAGCCCAGTTCGATTTTCTGCGCGGCGAAGGCTGCGATGCGGTGCAGGGCTACCTGTTCTGCCAGCCCGTGAAGCCCGATGCGCTGCGCCAGATTCTGCTGGGCGGAAAGGGCTTTGCAGAAGGATTTGCCGACGCTGCGTGAAGTTTCCGTGTCAGCGTCATCGGCCTTGTCACATAGCACGTTCAATCTGCACGCTTGCGACCTAAAGTGCGTTCAGCTCTGCGCATCGCGGGACGTAAAAGCGCGAATAATCTTTTCCATGGGCGGATGGCGGACATAGCCGGAACACGACGGCTCGCCATCCATGCGGAGGGGTCTCCATGATGAGAAAAATGCTGGGCAGGCTGAGTGCTATCTGGGTCGTACTGAAAGGCGCGGCGCCGCAAGGCGTTCATATCGAACGCTTCGAGATGCAGCGCATGGCGCCGTCGCAGCGCCGCCATCTGTGGTTGTCCTTTGTCTGCTGCGTGGCCCTGCTCGGTTAGCACGCAGAAACGGGTACGCCCGGGCAAGAAAAGATAAAAGAAAACCCGGCTGACGCACTTGCGTGCAGCCGGGTTCTCGGGAGCGGGGGCGCTCAGTGATTCGTGGTCAGGTCTTGCTGGCGATAGGCAGCGGCTCGGGCTCGCCCGTGGGATTGTGCAGGCGCCTGTAGAGGTCGTCGATCCGCGAGCGGCTGTTGGCCAGTTCTTCGCGGCCCTGCTCGGTAAGCAGGTAGACGCGCCCGATACCGTCGCGCAGGACGCTTTCCAGGTAGCCCTCCATCTGCAACGCGCGCAGCAGGGGTCGTACGGTGCCGATGTCTACCTGGAATCCATATTCCATGAGCATTTCTGCAAGCATGGCCACGGTGGCGGGCACCTCCATGGCGAATTGCATGACGTAGACGCGGGCTAGCAAGCCGAGGAACTGTCGTTTCATGTGGCAGGCAACGCGAAACCGGGGTCGGCGGTTGACGCAGGAATGCAACGTGCGCGCAACGCCCCATCCCCTACACGCTGCGCAGTCGTTACGATACGTGTTTTTCCGACGCTAGAAAAAAAGAAGCCGCCAGGATGAACTGGCGGCTTGTCGGGAATGCGTCGGAGGGGTCAATTAACTCTGGCGCAGGGCAGATTTTAATGGAACTGAATACGCGATGTCACGCGCTGTGGTAAGTACCCCTACCTCGGGGGGGTAAACCTGTAAGGCACCCGAAAGCGATCTTGCTGCGTAAATGCAACAAACGTGGCTTTTGCCCTGTTTTTGGGCGAGATTCGTGGATTTATCGTCGCCTGGACCTGGCCGGTTTTTTTGGGCGCATGTCCGGTTCCAGCGCGCCAGGCGTCTGGATTTGCGATCAAATGGATGCAACCGATCGCCCATGCATCCCCCGGCGGCCGACCCAAGTGGCGTTTTTGTCGCATTGCAGCAACGGTCTGCCCTATGTGAATCTGATTTTTGCCTCGACTGAACCAATGAAACCCGCCGACCTGTTTCGCCTGCTGCTGCTTTCCGCCATCTGGGGCGCCAGCTTTCTGTTCATCCGTATCGCGGCGCCGGTGCTTGGCCCGCTGCCTACCGCTTTCTTTCGTGTGTTGATCGGCGCCGTGACGCTGGCGGCGTGCCTGCCCATGCTTGGCGTGAAGTGGGACATGAAGGGCAAATGGCCGGCCGTTGTGATGCTCGGCATCATCAACTCGGGGATACCTTTCGTGATGTACTCGATCGCCGCGCTATGGCTGCCGGCGGGGTACTCGGCGATTTTCAACGCCATGACGCCGTTGATGGGCGTGGTCATCGGCACACTGTTCTTTGCCGAGAAGCTGACGCGCGCCAAGGCGGCGGGGGTGTTGATGGGTTTGGCGGGCGTGGCGGTGCTGACGCGCACGGGGCCGGTGGTGTTTTCGCACGATGTGCTGCTGGGTGCGCTGGCCTGTCTGGTGGCAACGTCCTGCTACGGTCTGGCCGGTTTTCTGACGCGGCGCTGGATTACCGCGCAGGGCGGCCTCGATAGCCGGCTCGTTGCCGGCGGCAGTCTGATCGGCGCCACGCTGTTCCTGCTGCCGTTCAGCGCGGTGGCGCTGATCCGTGAGAACACGCTGCCCGCGGCCGGCATGGGCGTCTGGGCGTCCATGCTTGGGCTGGGCATGTTCTGCACGGCCATTGCCTATGTGCTGTATTTCAAGCTGATCGCCAACCTCGGCCCGGTGCGTTCGCTCACGGTGACCTTCCTGATTCCGCCGTTCGGCATCGTCTGGGGCTGGATGTTCCTGGGCGAAACGCTGTCCTGGGCGCACGCCGGCGGCATGCTGCTGATCGGCGTGGCGGTGTGGCTGGTGTTGCGGCCGGCCGCGCCGGCGCCAGCGCCGGCAGTGGCCCGGTCATGATGGGTAGGGATTAGCGGCGATAGTAGCCGCGGTCGTATCCGCGATCGTGGTCGTCGTGGCGGTGCCAGGCGTGGTACTCGCGGCGGTCGTACCAGCGGCGGCCGTCCCAGTAGCGCTCGCCATGCCAGCCGATGACCACTGCCGGCGCGGGCGCCACGATCACAGGCGGGGCCGGGCGGTAGACCACGGGCGGCGGCGGGGGCGGCGCGACATAGACCGGCTGGGGCTGTACGTAGACCGGGGCCGGAGCCACGATGACCGGGGCTGGCGCAACCGGCACACCGAGATTCACGTCGACATCGACGCGCGCCATGACGGCGGTGGAAGTAGCCAGCGCGGCGGCGCCGGCAATGAACAGGGAAAGATAGAGGGGGCGCTTGCTCATGGTATTCACCAGTGGGTGAGATGCTATGGCTCCACTCTACCGATCTGGCGTATTACCGTTTGCACGCCTTTGTAACGGCACTTGGTGTTTCTGTAAGAAACCTCGGCGCTACTTGCTGGCTATTTGTGAAAGACGTTAGCGGCGCTTTCGACGCCTGACTCCTGGCAAGCGGGGCAGAGGCCATACAGCACCAGCATGTGCTCGCGGAGAACAAAGTCGTTCTGGGCGGCCACCTGTCTTTGCCGCAACTCGATGCCTTCGTCCTTGAACTCCTCGACGAGGCCGCAGCTCACGCAGATCAGGTGGTCATGATGGCCGCCCTCGTTGAGTTCGAAGACCGCGTGGTCCGACTCAAAACTGTGGCGCAGCAGGATATTGGCCTGCACAAGCTGGTTCAGCACCCGATAGACCGTGGACAGGCCCGCGTCGATATCGAGTTCGAGCAGGATTCGGTAGACGTCTTCCGCGCTCAGGTGTCGACGATCGCTGTTGCGAAACGCTTCCAGCACGTACATGCGTGGCGACGTGGCCTTCAGGCCAGCGCGCTTGAGAGGGACGGCATCGGAGTTCACGGTAGGCATAGTCGTGCGGCAGCTCACGCCCGATACGGGCGTCGGGTTAAAACTCCAGGCGGTGGGTCCGGGCGGGGCGCGAAAACCGGCGCGCTTGGCCGGCCACCACCGCCGGAACGTGGCGGAAGCAGGCGGGAAGCGTCTGGGCGACCCGCGATTCTTCGCGGTATCGCCCAGGACGGCGCGCTGTGCCTGCATGGCGCGCGGAATAAAAAGGTGGCCTGGCTTGCTGCAGGATGACGCGATCGGGAAAACGGGGTCTGGATGTTTTCCCGATCTTCCTGCAGCTGGCTACTACCAAACGCTCCGTGTTTCGGAGCGGTCCCCACAAAAGACGGTATTGGGCGCCGTATCGGCCGATGCCGGTTCGGCATCGTTTTGCTACCACGCCCTGCAATCTGTATCTGTTCCTGTCCGGTGTCGGCAGTGCCGTGCGTCAGACAGTGGTTGGATAGTAAATGGGAATCGATCTCATTTCAAGGAATATTTTTGTCCGGAGTACCGGAAGGGAATTGGTCATGACGACGCAAGCAAAGCCACTGTCCGTGGGGCAGCAGGTGGATGCGCTCGACTGGGGCGCCATCGGGCGCGGTCTCGATGATTTCGGCTGCGCGGTCATCCCCGCGCTGGCCACGCCGGCTACGTGCGACACGCTCGCCGCCCTCTACCGGCACGACGAGCGGTTCAGGTCGCGCGTGGAGATGCAACGGCATGGGTTTGGCCGTGGCGAGTACAAATACTTCGCCTATCCGTTGCCGGACGTCGTGGAGGCATTGCGCACTTCCCTATATCCGCACCTTGCGCCCATCGCCAATCGCTGGAATGCGTCGATGGGCATCGATACCGTCTATCCGCCCGCGCATGCCGACTACCTGGCGCGCTGCCACGCCGCCGGCCAGTTGCGACCCACGCCCCTGCTGCTGCAGTACGTGGCCGGCGACTACAACTGCCTGCATCAGGATCTCTACGGCGAGCATGTCTTTCCGCTGCAGGTGGCCATTCTGCTTTCGGAACCGGGGCAGGACTTTACCGGCGGAGAATTCGTGATGACCGAGCAGCGGCCACGTATGCAGTCGCGCGCGGAAGTGGTATCGCTGCGCAAGGGCGACGCCGTGGTGTTCGCCGTGAGCCAGCGGCCGGTGCAAGGCACACGCGGTACCTATCGGGTCAATCTGCGGCATGGCGTCAGCCGTCTTCACACGGGGCAGCGCCAGACGCTCGGCATCATCTTCCACGACGCTACTTGACGCATCGTGACGGCATGGCGCGATGGTTTATATCACGGCGTGATGTAAAGAATTCAATCGAACTCGGGGAGTCCGCCGACGCCTACGCATAGCGCCGCCGACAGCGGAGCCTCACTCGGTCACGCGCACGCCTGCCGCACCCTTCTTCATCTCTCCGATCACGGCAGCGTGCCCAAATCTCTCGCGCCGGAACACCCCCATCACCGCATCGACAGCGTCCGGCGCACAAGCCACCAGCAATCCTCCGCTGGTTTGCGGATCGGTCAGCAGCGCCTGCTGCACGTGCGAGACACCGGAATCCAGCGTGACTTCGTGCCCGTAGCTGGCCCAGTTGCGCCGCGACGCGCCGGTGACGGCGCCGCTCTCGGCCAGCGCGGCGACGCCAGGCAGCAGCGGAACCCGCGACATCTCGATCGTGGCGCCAAGCCCGCTGCCACGGCATACCTCCAGCAGATGGCCCAGCAGGCCAAATCCGGTCACGTCCGTCAGCGCATGCACGCCATCCAGCTCGCCGAGCGCCTTGCCGGCGGTGTTGAGCTGCGTGGTGCTGGCGATCATCTGCCGGTAGCCGTAGTCATCGAGCAGGTCCTTCTTGATGGCGGCCGAATACACGCCAACGCCAAGCGGCTTGCCCAGAATCAGCACGTCGCCCGCTTGCGCGTCACGATTGCGGCGGATGCGGTCGGGGTGCACCAGGCCCATGACCACCAGCCCGTAGATGGGCTCCACCGAATCGATCGAGTGACCACCCGCAATCGGAATCCCGGCTTCGGCGCAAACCGCCTCGCCGCCCTCAAGGATCTTGCCGATGGTTTCGGGCGACAGCTTGTCGATTGGCATGCCAACCAGCGCCAGCGCCATGATCGGCGTGCCGCCCATCGCGTAGACATCGGAGATTGCGTTGGTGGCGGCGATGCGCCCGAAGTCGTAGGGATCGTCGACCACGGGCATGAAGAAATCCGTGGTGGCGATCAGCGCCTGCGTATCGTTGATCCGGTAGACCGCGGCGTCGTCGCTGGTTTCGATACCGACGAGCAGCGCCGGTGGCGCCGGAAAATGGCGCGTATTGCGCAGGATGTCACTCAGCACGCCGGGCGCGATCTTGCATCCGCAACCGCCCCCGTGCGCCAGCGATGTCAGCCGGGCTTCGCCTTCGCGATCCCCGCGTGCATCGCCTTGTATTGGTTCTGTCATTACGCCACCCTTCGCGATGTCATGCGATAACCGAAAGCCGCCGGGTCCAGGCTGTCCAGCGTGCCCGCCACGGTCTTGCCCTGCGGGTACATCAGGAATGGCACCGGTGCCAGGCTGCTGCCGGGCAGGCGCACGTCATGCCCGTGGTTATAGGCCACCCAGTTGCCTTCCCACGCACCAAACAGCATCGCGCGCGCGGCCCGGACCTTGGCATCGGTCATGGGCAGACCTCCCGGCACTTCTTCGAGCGCAACCTTGCGCACATCGCCGGGATCGGCCGGAATCCATCCATAGCCCGCGGCATAGAACTCGGAACGGCAGTGCTGGGCCTTGGAAATATCCCCGGCCTTGCCGAGCGCCCGGAAGCCGAGCTTCGAATCGTCGACGCGGACGCCGTATGCGTCGCGCGCCGGAATGCCCACCGAGCGTGCCAACGCGACGAACAGCCCGTTGATGTCCGCGCACTTGCCGTTCATGACGCCACCGGTTTTAAGCATCGTCACCACGTCCCCGGTGCCGCAGCCGCGCACGCTGGCGTCGCGGCAGGTATGGTCGACCACCCACTGGTAGATTGCCTGCGCCTTCGTCATGTCGTCGGTCATGCCGGCGGTGATGGCCAGCGCCGTCTTGCGCACGATGCCGTCCGTGGGCATCAGTTCGGTAGGCCGCTGGTATTCGCGTAAGGTGGCCGCCGATTCCGCGCCGGCACCGCGCGCCGGCGCCGCACCAAGATCGATATCCCGGTCGCGTAGCGCGACCGTGCTCGTGAGTCGGCCCGAGAGCGGAGCGCCGTGGGTCGTGGTGGGCCAGTCGATGACCAGCATGTTCACGCCATAGCGGCCCGCGCGCGCGACACGCGCCTGGGCGCCTGGTGTGATCCAGTCGTTGGAAACGGTGCGTTGGTAGTCGCCGAGTTGCGAGGCCGTGAGGGGTAGCCAGACCGTAGCCGGAGCCGAAGTGGCTGGCAGATTGACTTCGGTGGTGAGTTCGTAGACCCGCCAGCCCGCCGATGCCGGGAATGCGTCCGGCGAGGCCGTTGCGGAGAACGCCGGGGCGATACCCGTGGCGCCAATGGAAACCGGTACTGCGGCGCCCAGCCGCAGGAATGCGCGTCTGTCCATGATGTGAATTCCTCTGGATGAGAAGTTCGAGACTCGAAACATGCCCAACCGCTGCCATTGGATGGTAGGTCAGCCGGCCGCGAAGCGGAAACCGAAAAAGGAGGATGGCGGAAAGCAGCAGGAGTCGAACCTACCTGGGAACGTCTGGCGCCCCCAACCGGGTTTGAAGCCCGGCCGCATCACCGGATACGGATGCCTTCCCTGGACTTCTATGCTTCTATGACGGTGCCGCCACGGCTAGCGGACGCCATTCGCTATCGGGCCGCAACATGCGCGCATTCGCCACGCGGCGAGTGTATCCCGCGCGATCGAAGAACTCCAGAATGTGGATTGTGCGTTTCCGCCCCAATCCCACCGCATCCCGGAACCCGATCACGTCGACGCGGCCGTGCGCGGCGGCCATCGTGCCGAACAGTTTGGCCAGCGTCTCGATGGACGCCTCCGCGTAAAACAGGTCGCGTACCACCTGGTGCACCGTGCCCTGCCGGGCCAGCTTGCGCAGCACCTGTCGCACCTGTTCTTCAGGAGCGTTGAGCGCGACGGCGTGCTCGCGCACCCACGGCGGATCGAAGCCACCCTCGGCCACGCGCGGCAACAGCCGCGCCGCCAGCGCCTGCTCGGCGTCCGTGAACGTGATGGCATGGCCCGGCAAGCGAAGCCAGCCGCCGTGCCGTTCCACCAGATGCAACCGCAGCAGCGTGTCGAGCAGGGCGGACCAGAGCGCGTTGGGAATCGGCGTCCCGGCAAAGGCCACGCGGCGCAGCGAGCCGGCGCCCAGGCCCGGTTCGTCGGGCATCCGTTCGTGAAAACCGGTCAGGGTCTCCAGCACGCGGGTCCGCAGGGCGTCGAGATATCGGGACAGAATCAGGGCGTCGCCCACGCGCTCCACATCGGCGGGCAGCGACGCGGCATCGACGGCGAGGCCCGTCAGTTGCGCGAAGCGCGCCTCGCTTACGCCATGCGGCGCGTGTTCCAGCAGCGGCAGCATGCCGCCGCCATCGAGCATGCGTTCCACGGCCTGCAGCCAGGCCAGTCGTACGGGGGCGCGCCGATGCCGCTCGGGGGCGACGTTGTCGAGCACCACGCCGCCGCCCACGGTATGCGTGGCCTGTGCGTTGCGGACGATGATGCGATCACCGGCCAGCGCGACGACCGGTGCGGCGAACACCAACTGGGCCAGCGCCGTGCCGCCCGCTTCCAGCGATTCGGCATCGAGCAGCACCACGTTGGCAACGCGATGCGAAGCCCCCAGATGTACGTGCACGGGCGTCCAGTGCCCGATCCGCAGACCCGCATCCGGCTGCAGCGTCAGGCGGACATCGATGCGCGTGACGGGCGTCATCAGCGCGGGATCGACAATCCAGTCGCCGCGCCGGATATCGTCCTTGTCCACACCCACGAGGTTGAGCGCGCAACGTTGGCCCGCGACGCCGGCTTCCGAAGGGCGGTTCTGCGCGTGGATGCTGCGCACGCGCGCGGGCAGGCCCGACGGCGCTACCTGCATCACATCGCCCACCGCCACGCGGCCATTGAACACGGTGCCGGTGACGACGGTGCCGTGCCCGGCCAGCGTGAACACGCGATCCACGGCGAGCCGGAACAGCCCGTCGCTGCGATGGGCGGGCATGTGTTGCGCGGCGTCCTGCAGCCATGTACGCAGATGCGTCACGCCGGTGTCGTCCGCATTGGTGGCGTTCAGTGCAAAGACTTCCGCGCCTGCATAGGGCGTGTCGGCCAGCAGCGCATCGATCTCGCCGCGCACATTGGCCAGCTGCGCGGCATCGGCATGATCGGCCTTCGTCAACGCCACCACGGCGCGTGGAACGCCAAGGCGCTCGACGATGGCAAGATGTTCGCGCGTCTGCGGCATGACGCCGTCGTCAGCGGCCACCACCAGCAAGGCGAGATCGATGCCACTGGCGCCGGCGGCCATCGTATGAATCAGGCGTTCATGTCCCGGCACGTCGATGTAGCCAAGTACATCGCCATCGGGCAGGGGCGTGTAGGCATAGCCGAGTTCAATCGAAATGCCGCGCGCTTTCTCTTCCTTGAGCCGGTCGGTATCGACGCCGGTCAGCGCGCGCACCAGCGTGGTCTTGCCGTGGTCGATATGTCCGGCCGTGCCGACGATCATGGGCGCAAGGCCTCCGCCAGCGATGGCAACTGGCCGATGAATTCGGCTTCGTCGGCGGCCTCAAGACAACGCAGGTCGAGCCAGAGCACATCTTCACGGATGCGGCCAATCACGGGACGAGGCAGCGCGCGCAGCGCGGCTTCCAGCTGCTGCAAGCGGCGGCCGGCCTGCTTGCCGGCGGCGCGCGGACCAATCGCCAGTCCGTAGCTGGCGAGCTGCCCGCCGGGCATCGCGCCGCTGCCGATCTGGCTGACCATCGGTACGGCGGACGTCTGCCAGCCATCGCCAAGCACCGCCTGCAAGGGCGAAAGCAGCCGGTTGGCCAACGCGGAAAGCTCAGAGGCGGGCCGCGTCAGCAGACGCAACGTCGGTAGCGACCGCGCCAGCGTGTCCGGATCACGATAAAGCTGAAGCACCGGCTCCAGGGCCGCCAGTGTGAGCTTGCCCACGCGCAATGCGCGCTTGAGCGGGTTCTTCTTGATTCTGGCGATCAGGTCCGCACGGCCCACGATCAGGCCAGCTTGCGGGCCGCCAAGCAGTTTGTCGCCGCTGAATGTCACCAGGTCCGCGCCGGCTGCGATGGTTTCTCGCACCGTGGTTTCTTGCGGCAGGCCCCACCGCGTGAGATCGCATAGCGTGCCGCTGCCGAGGTCGACCACGACGGGCAGGCCATGCGGCTGTGCGATGCGCACCACCTCGGCCACGTCCACGCTGCGCGTGAAACCGGTGATCTCGTAGTTGCTGCAATGCACCTTCATCAGCAGCGCGGTGCGTGCGCCGATGGCGCCCGCATAGTCGTGCGGATGGGTGCGGTTGGTCGTGCCGATTTCCACGAGCTTGACGCCCGCGCGCTGCATGACGTCCGGAATCCGGAAGGCGCCGCCGATCTCCACCAGCTCGCCGCGCGACACCACCACTTCGCGCCGCTGCGCGAGTGTGTTGAGCATCAGCAACACCGCCGCCGCGTTGTTGTTGACCACGGTGGCGGCTTCGGCGCCGGTCAGTTCGCAAAGCAGGTCGTCGATCAGGTCGTCCCGGTCGCCACGGCCGCCTGTGTCGAGATCGAATTCGAGATTGGCCGGCGAGGTCATCGCGCGCACGACGGCCTGCACCGCGCTATCCGGCAGCAGCGCTCGCCCCAGATTGGTATGCAGCACCGTGCCGGTCAGGTTGAAGACGGCACGCAGGCGCGGCTGGCTGTCGCGCGTCAGTTGGGCGGCCAGTGCCTCGCACAGGGCGGTGTCGCCGATTGCATGGCGCGTGAGCTGGCCCGCGACGGCTTGCGCGCGCAATGTGTCCAGCAGGCGCCGCACCGCCGTCGTTGCCGCTGCGCGGCCGTATTGGTCCAGCAGCGGTTGCACGCCTGGCAGCCGCAGCAAGCGGTCGACCGACGGGATGTCCGCCGGCTGTGCAGGCATCGACACGCTGTCGTTCATACCGGCGCCTCCCGCTCCGCGCCATCGCCGTCGGCTTCTTCATCGTCCGCCAGCCATAGCAACGGATTGCCGTTGGCACGCCCGTAGCCAGCCTCGCCCATCATCACGTCGAGCGCGAGCGAACCCAGGTCGTCGGCCAGCGGCTCGGCCATCGGGTCCTTTTCCATGTAGCTGATCTTGCGGTAGTGATGGCACTGGTCGCAGGCTTCCGCCTTGAGCGCGTCGCCGTGGCCTTCCACCGCGTAGTAGCTGATGCCTTCGGTGGTTTCGCAATGACTGCATTTGACGCGGACCATATGCCACTCCGTCGCGCACAAGCCGCAGTGCAGATAGCGCAGGCCCTGGTAGCGTCCGCCGATGCGCACGATGCTGGCCACCGGCGGTGTGCCGCAGACCGGGCAAACGGTATGCACGTCGAGCATCGGGATGTCCTGCTCACGCAACTGGCTGGCCAGCACGGTACGGTCCAGTTGCAGGGCCGCCATCAGCAGCGGCGCGACGCTCGGGTCCACGGGGGCATCGTGCAGGCCCAGCAATGCGCGCATCTGGGCGGCCAGTGCTTCCGGCGGCATTGCGCGCAACGCGGCCAGCGGCGCGGCGAGTTCGGGTGTGGAGGCCAGTTGATCGAACAATGCCGGCGCGGAAAGCGGCACACCCGCATCCTGCGCGGGCAGCAGCGGCATGCAGTGCTCGCCGGCACGCGCGATGACTTCCGGTGAGATCGTGGGAATGTCGAGATTGCGGGCCACCGCGTGCTGCGCATCGGCAACCGTGGCCATCAGCAGCAGGTATGGGCCGATGGGATTCGAAGGTGCCAGCTGGCGCAGGCGTTGCGCCCGCGCGCTGAACACGTCCGAGCGGTCCGGCAGACGCAGACGCGCGATCGCGATGTGGTCGATCGATTCGATCTCCGCCGGCTCCAGAATGCGCTGCACCATCGTGTCGTCATCCTTCGGCAAGCCGGCGTTGCTGCTCCAGCCCGCCTATTTGTCGCCCGGTTTGAAGTTCTCTCGGAACCAGGCGCGATGATGTTTCCACGCCCAGCCAGGCGTGACCGTCCCGCGCGTCATGGCCTGCACGGAACCCTTGACCCATACGGCTGCATAGATGTGCACAATGATGCCGCAAATCAGCAGGAAGGCGCAAACGGCGTGCACGACCGATGCCAGCCGTATCCCCCAGATCGGAAAGTACGCGGCAAACCACGCGCGCCAGATGACCAGCCCGCTGAGCAACAGCAGCAAAAGGCACGCGACCATCAGGAAGAACAGCAGCTTCTGCCCGGCGTTGTAGCGGCCCACATCGGGCACGTTCTCCTCGTGGTTGCTCAGTACATCGCGGCTGTGGCGCAGCCATTCCCGATCGCTCCATGTCAGCAGGTTGTGGTGCCAGAATTTCAGCGCCAGGATGAGGAACGCCACGAACATCACCACGCCGATATACGGATGGAGGATGCGGGTCCACGTGCCGCCGCCGAACAGCGCACTGAGCCAGTACATCGACGGATGAAACAGTGCCAGCCCGGACAATGCCAGCAGCACGAACGTCATTGCTACGATCCAGTGGTTGGTGCGCTCGCCCGAGGTGTAGCGGCGGATGGTTGCCTCGCGTCGCTTATCGATTCTCATCGCGCATCTCCTCTGGCGGCGTCACTTCGTCGGGGGTGCCGCGCGGCTTCGGGTTGTCGCGGCCCCAGCGCACGATCTCGTCTTCGGCAGCCGCCTCGTCCTCGGGGCCCGTTTCGTTCGGACCCACGCGAATGTAGTGGAAGAAGCCGGCAATCGCCGCAATCGCCATGCCGGCCACGGCCAGCGGCTTTGCGATGCCTTTCCACAGGCCGACCAAGGGACTGATGTGCGGGTCTTCGGGCAGGTTGTGATACAGGCCCGGCTGATCGGCGTGATGCAGAACGTACATCACATGCGTGCCGCCGACACCGGCCGGGTCATAGAGACCGGCCTTCTCAAAGCCGCGCGATTTCAGGTCGACGATGCGCTCCTCGGCGTGCGCGATCATGTCGGTCTTGGTGCCGAACACGATGGCGCCCGTCGGGCATGTCTTCACGCAGGCAGGTTCCTGGCCCACGGCCACGCGGTCCGAGCACAGCGTGCATTTGTACGCCTTGTGGT
>DAIOET010000027.1:0-26587 GCA_036746135.1 Cupriavidus sp. | reverse complement strand
GGAATCGATCTCGCGCCCCGGCCGCCCCGGTTCGAACAGGAAACCGCTGACCAGACCGACCGGGTCGGAACCATAGCCGGCTTCGACAATGCCCGATTGCATGCAAACTCCATTCACGTTGCCTCGCGCGACGTTATCACGTCGCCGTGACGATCGGCGCGGCTGTGCCAGCCCGCAACAGCTGTTCCATTCTGGAACACACCGCCAGCCGCAACATCGGCCGGCATCCCGCATGCCTGTGTCGGACCCATCCCCGGCACGGCGCTTGCAGTCAGTCTCGCCGTGCCACACGGCACTTTCCAACGACATCCAACGATCACGTGGAGCGAGACATGAATATGGCCGAAATTGCCCAGCTGGGCGTGTCCTACCCGTTCAAGCAGCAGTACGAAAACTACATTGGCGGCGCCTGGGTGCCACCCGCGGATGGCCAGTACTTCGAGGCCGTCACACCGCTGACCGGCAAGCCGTTCACGCGCGTGCCGCGTTCGAACGAGAAAGACGTCGAAGCCGCGCTGGACGCCGCCCATCGCGCGCGTGCCGCGTGGGGCCGGACCTCCACGGCCGAGCGCGCCAATCTGTTGAACCGCATCGCCGACCGCATCGAGACCAACCTGACGCTGCTGGCCGTCGCCGAGACCATCGACAACGGCAAGCCCGTGCGCGAAACATCGGCGGCCGACCTACCGTTGGCCGTCGATCATTTCCGCTACTTCGCCGGCTGTATCCGCGCGCAGGAAGGCAGCATTTCCGAGATCGACCACGACACCATCGCCTATCACTTCCATGAGCCGCTGGGCGTGGTGGGACAGATCATTCCGTGGAATTTCCCGCTGCTGATGGCGGTATGGAAGCTTGCTCCGGCACTGGCGGCCGGCAACTGCGTGGTGCTCAAGCCGGCCGAGCAGACGCCGGCTTCCATCCTGGTACTGATGGAGCTGCTGCATGACCTGCTGCCCCCCGGCGTGATCAACGTCGTCAACGGCTTCGGCGTCGAGGCGGGCAAGCCGCTGGCGTCGAGCCCGCGCATCGCCAAGGTGGCCTTTACCGGCGAGACCACCACGGGCCGGCTGATCATGCAATACGCGTCGCAAAACCTGATTCCGGTGACGCTGGAGCTGGGCGGCAAGTCGCCCAATATCTTCTTCGAAGACGTGATGGCCGCCGATGACGCCTACTTCGACAAGGCCCTCGAAGGCTTTGCGATGTTCGCGCTGAACCAGGGCGAGGTCTGCACCTGTCCCTCGCGCGTGCTGATCCAGGAGTCGATCTACAAGGCGTTCATGGAGCGCGCGGTCAAGCGCGTGGAAGCGATCCGCCAGGGTCATCCGCTGGACCGCGCCACGATGATCGGTGCGCAGGCATCGGAAGAACAGTTGCAGAAGATCCTGTCGTACATCGACATCGGCAAGCAGGAAGGCGCCAGGGTGCTGACCGGCGGCGAGCGGAACAGGCTGTCCGGGGACCTGGCCGGCGGCTACTACGTCAAGCCCACGATCTTCGAAGGCCATAACAAGATGCGCATCTTCCAGGAGGAAATATTCGGTCCGGTGGTGTCGGTGACCACGTTCAAGGACGAAGAAGAAGCGCTGGCGATTGCCAATGACACGCTCTATGGCCTGGGGGCCGGTGTCTGGACGCGCGATGGGGCGCGCACGTTCCGCATGGGCCGAGGCATCGAGGCCGGGCGTGTGTGGATCAACTGCTATCACGCCTACCCGGCCCATGCGGCCTTCGGCGGATACAAGCAGTCTGGCGTGGGCCGCGAGAACCATCGCATGATGCTGGACCACTATCAGCAGACCAAGAACCTGCTGGTCAGCTACAACCCGAATCCGCTCGGATTCTTCTGAGCCTTGCCAAACCGGCGGGCCGCGCTGCCTTACGTTGTACGGCGCTGGCGCTGCCGCCGGTAGATCGTGTTGCGCGACACACCAAGCTCGCGCGCCGCGGCGCTGATGTTGCCGCCGTGGCGTGCGAGTGTGTCGCGGATGCGGGCCGCTTCCCACTCGCGCATGCCGCCGCTGCCGGGGGCCTGGGCGTTGGCGCGCGCGGCAACGTCATGTGCCTCCGGTCCGCAGAGTTCTTCGGGCAGGTGGTCGATGTCGATCCGCGCCTCGCCTTCGGCCATCAACGCAGCGGTTCGCAGCACGCTCGAAAGCTCACGCAGGTTGCCGGGCCATGCATGGCGGCGCAGGCGCGCCATCGCGCTCGCCGACACCCGCTGCGGGCCGTACCCGCATTCCGCATCCAGAATGCGCGATACCAATTCATCGAAATCGCTGCGTTCGACCAGCGCGGGCAATGTCACGGCAAGCCCGTGAACACGGTAATAGAGATCTTCGCGGAACGTGCCGTCGGCCATCTGCGCGCGCAGATCGCGGTGTGTGGCGCATACGATGCGGATATCGACGGGCGTGCTGTGCGCGCCGCCAAGCGCGGTCACCGCGCGGTCCTGCAGCACGCGCACCAGCCGCACCTGCTGGGCCAGCGGCATGTCGCCAATCTCGTCCAGGAACAACGTGCCGCCGTGCGCCTGCGCGATCTTGCCGGCGTGACCACGACGTCGCGCGCCGGTGAACGCGCCCTCCTCATAGCCAAACAACTCGGCTTCGATCAGCGTTTCCGGAATCGCCGCGCAGTTGACGGCCACGAACGGGCCGGCCGCGCGCGGTGAATCGGCGTGCACGGCGCGCGCCAGCCATTCCTTGCCCGATCCGGTCGGGCCGAGGATCAGCAACGGAATGTCGCGGCCACGCAGCCGCGCCACGCGCTGCAACACCGCGGCCATGCGCGCATCGCCGGTGTCGAGCCGGGCCAGCGCAGACGCCGGTGGCACCGCGGTCTGCGTCTGGCTGACCGGCTTCACCGTTTCCGGCCGATGCGACAGCCTGGCATAAATGCGCACGCCGCTGGGCAGTGCCAGTTCGCGCAGCAGCGTATCGGCGGTTCCCGTCGGTGGCATCGGTAGCGCGAACACTTCGCTGAAGGCCGCACCGGCCAACGTGTCCGCGCTCATGCCTAGCTGGAACCAGCCACTACGGTTGGCGGCCAGGAACGTACCGTCGGACGAGAACGCGGCCATGCCCTCGAACAGCGTGCCGACCAGTTCCGACCGGGCATGAAAGCGCACCACCAGCGCGTCGGCAAACTGGGCCGCGAACAACTGATTCTCGATGGTCTGCGCGGACATGCGCACCAGTGCCATCGTGTGCGGCTGAAATCCGCGCGGATCGCCACTGACGTCGAGCGCGCCCAGCCAGGCACCGGTAGGTCCGGCAATCGGCGTGCATGAGCAGGTGAGCTGGCGATTGGCATGCAGGAAATGTTCGTCGCCGTGGATGATGGCGGGCCGTCCTTCGGCCAATGCGGTGCCGATGGCGTTGGTGCCCTTGCTGGCCTCGGACCACGACACGCCCGGTGCCAGCGCCACGTCGCGGGCGCGCGCCGCAAAGCCGTTGCCACTGCCATCGCCGACGCTATGCAGGATCACGCCGCTGCTGTCGCTGAGCAATACCATGCTGTCCGTGCCGGCCACCTGCCGGTACAGGCTTTCCATCACCGGCAATGCGTGACGGTATAGCGCGCGGCTGCAGTCCACGCGCTCGCCGAGCGCGCGGCGGCTTAATGGATGGTAGTCAGGGGTCTGCGCCGCATCGAGACCGAATCCGGCCGAGCGGTGATGCGCGCGCCGCAGCAGTTCATGGCGGTCGGCAATGTCGTCGAGTCCGGTGGCAAGCACGTCGGACTGCAAGGCTTCCTGGAACGTCAGGGAATTGCGCATCGACTGGTCTCCTGGCAGGACCTCTCGCCGCCGTCACGGACAGGGCGGAGCATCTCTGCCGGGGACCATATCACAGCCCGCTACGCGATGCGGCCAACTTCTTGTAGAAAGCGGCGCGGCTGATGCCGATACGCGCGGCGGCCTCTGCGACGCGTCCGCCACATGCATCGAGTGCCTGCGCCAGAAAGGCGGCCTCGAACTGCGCCATCGCTTCGGCATAGTTCTGTGCCGGCGGCAGTGATGATAGTGACGGCGACTGCTGCGGCTGCGGCACGATGGCTGGCGAAAGCACGGGCTGCGGTTCGACTGGCGGCTCAACCAATCGCGCGGCAGGCGCCACGGCCACGGGCAGGCTCGTGCGCCGCGCGCCCAGCAAGGGCGCCAGCGTGGCGGCATCGACGGAATCCTCGTCGCACAGCATCACCACCCGTTCCAGCACGTTGCGTAGCTCGCGCACATTGCCCGGCCAGTCGTAGTCGCGCAGCAGTTGCAATGCGTCGTCCTGCAAGCCCAGCGGATGACGCTCGGCCTTGATGCTGAGTTCTTCGACGATGGCATAGACCAGCGGCAGCAGATCGGTGCGGCGTTCGCGCAGCGACGGCAGTTCGATCGTCAGCACGTTCAACCGGTAATAGAGATCGGCACGGAACCTGCCCTCGGCAACCAGCGCAGGCAGGTCTGCCGAGGTGGCCGCGATGATCCGCACATCGCTACGCACGATGCGGTTCGACCCCAGCGGCTCGAACTCCCGGTCTTGCAGCGCGCGCAACAGCTTGCTCTGCAGCGCCAGCGGCATGTCACCGATTTCATCGAGAAACAACGTGCCGCCATCGGCCAGCTCGAACTTGCCGACACGCCCCTTGCGGTCGACGCCCGTGTAGGCGCCCGGCGCGGCGCCAAAGAACTCCACTTCGAGCAGCGTATCGGGAATGGCCGCGACGTTGACCGTCACCAGCGGCCGCTCCGCACGCGCCGAGCCCGCGTGAATGCCGTGCGCCAGCAACTCCTTGCCGGTGCCGGTCTCACCGAGCAGCAGCACTGGCGATTCCACCAGCGCGGCGCGGCGAGCCTGGCGCTTGACCTCCTGTGCGGCGGGGCTGGTGCCCACGAAGCTGGCGAACGTGTACTTGGCGCGGCGCGCGTGATCGAGCGAGCGCCGTGCCGCCGCGAGTTCGGCCTGCACGCGCGAATAGTGGGCAAAGATCGGCGTCAGCGCCTTCAGTTCGTCGAACAGCGCAAAGCCCACGCCGCCGATCGTGCGGCCGCTGTCGTCCTTGATCGGCAGGCGCGTGACGATCATCGGCTCGCGGTCCGTTTCCAGCAGGTCCAGCAGGATCGGCTTGCCCGTGGTGACCACTTCGCGCATCAGGCTGTTTGGAATCACCTGTTCGCAATCGAGCCCGATCGCGTCCTGCGGGTTCGTAAAACCAAAGCGGGCCGCATAGCGCTTGTTGATCCACACCACGCGCGCGTGTTCGTCCACCACAAAGGTGCCTTCGCTGAAATTCTCGAATGTGCGGAACAAAGACTCCATCGCGCGGCGCGCCACGTAGTCATAGTCGAACAGCAGTGCGCCACCTTCGTCGGCGATCTTGTGCATGCTTTTGGGGTCCTGAATGTCTCGATTCGTGGACGCGAAGTGTCTCACATTGAAGACTTCTGCGTTCCGCGCGTCGCTTGCGTTGTCTCAACGATGAGACAAAGCCCGCCGGGATACACTATTTGCGGCGTAATCGTAACTTTTGGATGTGGCACAGAGCGTGCTATTGAAGCGACCCCTGTCATATGACCAAGGGACTATCGCTCGACAGCATCGCTACGCACCCTGCCGCTGCTCGACCGCATTCAAGAACAAGCAATGGAGACCCCATGTCTTTTGTCGTAGTGCTCGCCGCACTGGCGTTCCTCATGTTTGCCGCCTATCGCGGCTACAGCGTCATCCTGTTTGCCCCACTGGCCGCATTGGGCGCGGTGCTGCTGACCGATCCGTCGGCGGTGGCGCCGGTGTTTTCCGGCATCTTCATGGAGAAGATGGTCGGCTTCGTAAAGCTCTACTTCCCGGTGTTCATGCTGGGCGCCGTGTTCGGCAAGGTCATCGAGCTGTCCGGGTTTTCCGAGTCGATCGTGGCGGCCGCCATCCGCTACATCGGCCGCTCGCGCGCCAATGCCGTGATCGTCGCCGTCTGCGCACTGCTGACCTACGGTGGCGTGTCGCTGTTCGTGGTGGTGTTCGCGGTCTATCCGTTCGCGGCCGAGCTGTATCGCCAGAGCAATATCCCCAAGCGCCTGATGCCGGGAGCGATCGCGCTGGGCGCGTTCTCGTTCACGATGGATTCGCTGCCGGGCACGCCGCAGATCCAGAACATCATTCCGACCACGTTCTTCAAGACCACGTCGTGGGCCGCACCGGCGCTGGGCGTGGCCGGCTCGCTGTTCATCATCATCGTTGGCCTGTCCTACCTGGAATGGCGCCGCCGCGCCGCCGCGGCGCGCGGTGAAGGCTATGGCACGAACCTGATCAACGAACCGCAACGTGTGGAAGGCGGCAAGCTGCCGCCGCCGCTGCTGGCCATCCTGCCGCTGGTCGTGGTTGGCGTATCGAACTTCTGGCTCACGCGCATGATCCCGCTCTGGTACGGCCAGGCCAACAGCGTGTCGCTGCCGGGCCTGCCCAAGCCGGTGGAAACCAAGATTGCCAGCGTGACCGCCATCTGGGCCGTGGAAGGCGCCCTGCTGCTGGGTATCGTGGTGGTGCTGGTCACCGCGTTCGGTGCGGTGCGCTCGCGCTTTGCCGAAGGTACCAAGAGCGCCGTATCGGGCGCGCTGCTGGCATCGATGAATACCGCATCGGAATACGGCTTCGGTGGCGTGATTGCCGCCCTGCCCGGCTTCCTGGTGGTCAGCGACGCACTGCGCAGCATCCCGAACCCGCTGGTCAACGCCGCGGTGTCCGTCAGCACGCTGGCCGGTATCACCGGTTCGGCATCGGGCGGCATGAGCATCGCGCTGGCTGCGATGTCCGATGTATTCATCCAGGGCGCGCAGGCCGCGCAGATTCCGCTGGAAGTCCTGCACCGCGTGGTGTCGATGGCCAGCGGCGGCATGGATACGCTGCCGCACAACGGTGCCGTGATCACGCTGCTGGCCGTGACCGGCCTGACGCACCGCGAGTCGTACCGCGACATCTTTGCCATCACGCTGATCAAGACGCTGGCCGTGTTCTTCGTGATCTCGGTGTTCTACATGACGGGTCTGGTCTAAGGGAGCGGCATCATGGTCAATCTGCAAGGCAAGACCGCACTGATCACCGGCTCCACGAGCGGCATCGGACTCGGTATCGCACAGGCGCTGGCGCAGGCCGGTGCCAATATCGTGCTGAACGGCTTCGGCGACGTCGATGCCGCCCTGGCAACCATCCGCGCCACCGGCGCGCAGGCGATTCATCACGGCGCCGACATGCGCCGCGCCGATGAAATCGAAGCGATGTTCGCGCTGGCCACCCAACAGTTTGGCGGCGTGGACATCGTCGTCAACAACGCCGGCATCCAGCATGTGTCGCCCGTGGAAGATTTTCCGGTGCAGAAGTGGGATGACATCATCGCCATCAACCTCAGCTCCGGCTTTCACACCACGCGCCTGGCGTTGCCCGCGATGCGTGCCGCGAACTGGGGCCGCATCATCAACATCGCTTCGGTGCACGGCCTGGTCGGCTCGGCAGGCAAGTCGGCCTATGTGGCCGCCAAGCACGGCCTGGTGGGCCTGACCAAGGTGACTGCCCTGGAAACCGCCGCCACCGGCATCACTTGCAACGCCATCTGCCCGGGCTTTGTGCTGACGCCGCTGGTGGCCGCGCAGATCGATGCCATCGCGCAACGCGAAAGCATCACCACCGAGGCGGCGCAGGCCCGTCTGCTCTCCGACAAGCAGCCATCCGGGCAATTCGTCACGCCCGAACAGCTCGGCAATCTCGTGCTGATGCTGTGCTCGCCGTTCGGCGACCAGGTGCGCGGCGCGGCATGGGCGATGGACGGGGGATGGACGGCGCAGTAGCGTTTTTCCCTCGGCCGCACATGGTGTGGCCCGATGTCGCCAGAGGCCCCGACACACGTCGGGGCTTTTTTTCTTCCGCGGATCACCAACCGGCACCGCCTTCGCACACTGGTCGACACACCGCCACGTGCGGTGTTCTGCACCATGTCCCCAATGTGTCAGCAGCCATCATACGTAAGCATCGCCCCAACGATACCGACGTGTGATGGCTTCCGAATCACTGGCCTACCAGAATGATCCCGGGCCGCGATGCGCCACTGTCATTGGGACGGCGGCGTCGCGGCACGGCATTGTTCAGGAGGCCAGTCATGGACATCCAGACCATCCGGGAGCGCGCTTACGCCACGCCACTATGCAGCCCGGCCTATCCGATGGGACCGTACCGGTTCCTGCAGCGGGAATACTTCGTCATTTCCTACCGCACCGATCCCGATCTGCTGCGCGCAGTGGTACCCGAGCCGCTGGAGGTGACCGACCCGGTGGTGCACTACGAGTTCATCCGCATGCCCGACTCCACGGGCTTTGGCGACTACACCGAATCCGGCCAGGTCATCCCGGTGACATACCAGGGCCGGCCCGGCAACTACACGCACTCGATGTTCCTGGATGACCATCCGCCGCTGGCCGGCGGGCGCGAGATCTGGGGCTTTCCGAAGAAGCTGGCCAGCCCGCATCTCTCGGTCGAAAAAGACACGCTGCTCGGCACGCTCGACTATGGCCCGGTGCGCGTGGCCACAGGCACGATGGGCTACAAGCACAAGTGCATCCCGCCCGGTCAGGTGCGCGACGCGCTGACCGACACGCCGAACTACCTGCTCAAGATCCTGCCCCACGTCGACGGCACGGCGCGCGTGTGCGAGCTGGTCTGCTATTTCCTCAAGGACGTCGATGTCAAGGGCGCATGGAGCGGCCCGGCGGCGCTGTCCCTGTTCCCCCACGCACTGGCACCGGTGGCATCGCTGCCGGTGCTCGAAGTGCTGGGCGCCAAGCACTACGTGGCCGATTTGACGCTGGGCCTTGGCGAAGTCGTCTTCGATTACCTGCAGAAACCATCCCAACCCTGATTCCGGAGAACCATCATGAAGCTTCAAGGCAAATCGGCCATCGTCACGGGCGCGGCCAGCGGTATTGGCAAGGCCATCGCGGAACTGCTGGCCAGTGAAGGCGCGGCCGTGGCCGTGGCCGATCTCAACGAGGAAGCGGCCGTCAAGGTCGCCCGCTCGATCGAGGCCGCCGGCGGCCTGGCGATGGGTGTGGCGATGGACGTCACCGACGAGCAGGCCGTGGACCGTGCAACCGAAGCCGTGGCGGACCGCTTCGGCGGCGTCGACATCCTGGTCTCGAATGCCGGTATCCAGATCGTCAATCCGATCCACGAGTACAGCTTCTCGGACTGGAAGCGCATGCAGGCCATCCACCTCGATGGCGCCTTCCTGACCACGCGCGCGGCACTACGCCATATGTACCGCGAAGGCCGCGGCGGCACCGTGATCTACATGGGATCGGTGCATTCGCACGAAGCCTCGCCGCTCAAGTGCGCCTACGTGGCCGCCAAGCATGGCCTGCTGGGCCTGGCTCGCGTGGTGGCCAAGGAAGGTGGCGAACGCAATGTGCGCTCGCATGTGATCTGCCCTGGCTTTGTTCGCACGCCGCTGGTGGACAAGCAGATTCCGGAGCAGGCGCGCGAACTCGGCATCAGCGAGGAAGAAGTGGTGCGTCGCGTGATGCTGGGCGGCACCGTCGACGGCGTGTTCACAACGGTCGACGACGTGGCCCAGACTGCCCTGTTCCTGTGCGCGTATCCGTCGGCCGCGCTGACCGGCCAGTCGTTCGTGGTCAGCCACGGCTGGTACATGCAATAACCGCGCGGCCGCGCCCCGCCTCCGGCGCTTGCGGCCAGAGGCGGGGCGCGACAACCGACAACGCAGGAGCAGACATCATGTTTCAAGAGAGACAGGACTTGCAGGGCACCTCCGGCGCCGCGGCGGTACGTACTGCCGTGGATGGCGGCTACGCCGTCAAGGCACTGGTGCTGCAGGGCGGCGGCGCACTCGGCTCGTACCAGGCCGGCGTCTACCAGGGCCTTGCCGAAGCCGGTATCGAGCCGAACTGGGTGGCAGGCATTTCGATCGGCGCGCTCAATGCGGCGATCATCGCGGGCAACGCGCCCGAGCATCGCGTGACGAAGCTGCGCGAATTCTGGCAGCACATCTGCCGGCAGCCGTGGCTGCCCAGCCTGATTCCCTACGACATGATTGCCGACAGCGCGCAGCACTGGCCAGACCCGCTGCGCATCTGGTTTGACGGCATGGAGGCCGCACGCGCGCTGGTGGAAGGCCAGAACGGATTCTTCTCGCCCCGCCTGTGGCCCACCGGTTTTGCGCAGCCCGCAACCGCGCACAGCGCGAGCTATTACGATACGCAACCGCTGAAGGCCACGCTCGAACGCTTTGCCGACTTCGACCGCATCAACCGTCCCGACGAGATGCGCGTGTCGGTGGGTGCCGTGAACGTGCGCAACGGCAACTTCGTGTACTTCGACAACACCCGGATGCGGCTGCGTGCCGAGCACTTCATGGCGTCCGGTGCCTTGCCGCCGGGCTTTCCGGCAGTGGAGATCGACGGGGAATATTACTGGGATGGTGGCCTGGTCTCGAACACGCCGCTGCAGGCGATTCTTCGGGAACAGCCGCGCCGGAACGCGCTGATCTTCCAGGTGGACCTGTGGAGCGCGCGCGGCGCCCTGCCCCATAACCTCGATGGCGTGACCACGCGCCAGAAGGACATCCAGTATTCAAGCCGCACCCGCTTCATCACCGACTACATGAGCGAGCAGCAGAATTTCCGCCGCCTGCTCAGCGATGTGCTGGACCTGGTGCCGGCCGCCCGCCGGCAGAGCGATGCGTACCAGCGCGCCGCCGCCCACGCCTGCGACGCACGCCGCAATGTGATTCAGCTGATCTATCGAGACAAGTCGTTCGAAGGCAGCGCCAAGGACTTCCAGTTCGGTCCGCTGACGATGCGCGAGCACTGGAAGAGCGGACTCGAAGATATTCGCGGCACGCTGCTGCACCCCGAATGGCTGGCCATGCCGACGCACGAGTATCCGTTCGTCACGCACGACATCCACCGCTCCAACGCCGAAGCGCGTCAGTAGGCGGCCATCATCTGTGACGCCGCGCCCATCGCCGGGCGCGGTGCCAGCACGGGTGCCGCCGTTATCGGCGTCAATGCAGCCACCGCCGCGAAGGCGGACTCCGCATTGGCAGGCAGATCGAGTTCGATCGCCATCTTCACAAGGTCCGCGAAGGTGCGCGCGGCCATCTTGCGCATGGCGCGGCTACGGTGGATCTTGATCGTGACCTCGCTGATGCCGATCCTGCCCGCGATCTGCTTGTTCATGAGGCCGGATACCGCCAGCGCCATCACTTCGCGCTCGCGGCCGCTCAGCGTTGCGTAACGCGCGCGAAGATCGTCGCAGCATTGCAGTGCCTGGCGCTTGCTGCGATCGACGGCAATCGCTCCCGTGACGGCATCAAGGAAGTCCTGGTCGCGGAATGGCTTGGCCAGAAAATCGATCGCACCGGCCTTCATCGCGCGCACGGTCATCTCGATGTCGCCGTGTCCGGTGATGAACACCACTGGCACGCAAATGCCGCGCCGGATCATCTCGCGCTGGACTTCAAGCCCATTGGCGCCGCGCAGCCGCACATCGATCACCGCGCAACCGGGCACCGCCTCGATCTGCGTCGCCAGGAATGCATCGGCCGACAGGAACGATCTGGAACGGATGCCGACCGAGCACAGCAGATCGGCCAGCGCGTCGTTCATGTCCGGGTCGTCGTCGACGATATAGACCACGGGTTCGATGGTGTCGCGGCCGCGGATGGGCTTGGATGTCATGGCGTTCACGATGGGCTCCGGTATGGCTGTACAAGGGATGTCATCGCACTGGCGCATTGCCTGAGATCACACTGTGCGACTGTGTTGATGGAAGTCTAGAAAGCCCCGGGTGCTGCAACAAGACGCGGCGAGCGGAGGCCGCGTTTCCATTCGCGCACCAATCGGCGCGCCAGCGGGGCAACGTTGGCCGCGATAACACGCATCGGATGGCAGTACAAAAAAAGACCGACGCCCCCGGAGGTGGAAGGCGTCGGCCAACGGGACCGAACAACGGTCGATACGCGCTACGTGTTATGCGTGACGTGTTGTGCGTTACGCGTACGAGATATTGGGATCGCCTGCCGCCAGCGCCTGCTCGCGTACCGGTGCGGGCGGGTAGATCCACTGCGTATTGATCATGATCTTGCGTTCCTTGCCCTCGGCATGCGTCAGCTTGACGTCGCGGTCCCAGCCTTCGGTGTACACCGCGCCCCACGATCCCAGATCGAGACAGGTGGCATAGAACGGCTGCCGGTATTCCAGCGTGGGCAGGCCCAGCAGGTCGGCGACCACGTTGTGGCCCGCAAAGCGGCCCATGAACAGCGCGTGCTGGCACGACATCAGCGAATAGTGGCCGTCGTCATCGGTCAGCGCGCGCACCACGTCGCCAGCGCCGAAGATGTCCTTGGCACCGGTGACGCGCAGGTCGCCGGAGACTTCCAGCCGGCCCTGGCGATCCACTGCCGGTCCCACCTGCGCGGTCAGCGCGCTGGCCACCATGCCGCCCGTCCAGATCACGGTGCTGGCATCGATGCGTTCGCCGGTGCCGGTGACCACGCCGTTCGCATCGAACGACACCACGCCACCGCCCACACGTGTTTCGATACCGAGGTGTTCGAGTGCTTCGAGGATCTGCGGACGCGGGCCGGGACCGAGATCCGGGCCGATCGCATCCGCGCGTTCCACCACCACGATGCGCGGACGCATCGTGTCACCGAAGATCGCTTGCAGCCGGACCGGCAGCTCCGTGGCAACTTCCAGCCCGGTAAAGCCGCCGCCAACGACGACGAACGTATTGCGCGCGGCGGTATCCGGCTGCGATGCCAGGCCCTCCAGATGCTTGCGCAGCTTGACGGCTTCGTCGATCTGGTCGACCGCGAAGGCGTGCTCGGCCAGACCGGGCAGTGGCGGGCGGAACAGGCGGCTGCCGCTGGTCAGCACCAGGCGGTCGTAGGTTACCGATTGCGTACGGCCCGTGGCCGTGACGACGTCGACGCTGTGGTCACTCGGGTGAAGGCGTTCGACGCTGCCTTCCAGGTACTTCACGCCAACGGCATCCAGCAGCGGCTGGAACGGCACGGCCATCTGCTCGGGATGGGTTTCGTGCAGGCGCGGACGCACATGCAGTTCGGGACGCGGCGACACCAGCGTAATCTCGATGTCCGAGGCGGCGTCGCCTTGCATGTCGACGACGCGCGCCGCGCCAAGGGCTGTCCAGAGTCCGGCGAATCCGCCGCCGACGATCAGGATGTTTCGCTTCATGTTGATGACCTCACTCTTCAGTTGCAAATGGACGAACGACACCGGCCGCGTGGCACGCAGGCGCCGGCGGATCGTGGCGGATGGAACGGGTAAAACGGATGCGCGCGGCAGGCGCGCCCGGAGGGCGCCTGCCGGCTGATTGGCTGATTGGCTGGAGCGGCTTACTTCTCGAGCGTCAGGATCGGCGCTCCCTGCTTCTTGATCAGGAACACGACGAACTTGGCCGGCTTGGTTTTGCTGGCGTTGCGCCCGACGGTATGGACGTCGTCGGGGCCTTCATGGAAGGTCTGGCCCGCCTTGAGCGTGACTTCCTTGCCGCCCTTCACGCCCATGACGATGGTGCCTTCCAGGACATAGATGAAGCCATGTGCGTCGTGACGATGCACGGGGTCGTAGCCGCCCGGCGGATACTCCACGACGATCATCTCGACTTCCTTGCCCGGATACTCGGGCAACGGCTCCCTGGTCAGCTCGGTGACCTTGACCTCTGGCGATGCGGCAAACACCGGCTGCGCCAGCGCCATGCATGCCGCGGCGAGCAGGGCCGCGATGGAAAGAACGCGCGTCATGGCTTTACTCCAGTCCGGCCTTGTCGAGGCCGAACATCTTGTCGGCCGAGCCGGGCACCATCTGGAATGCGACGTTGAGCCGGTTCCATGCGTTGATCGCACCGATCTGGAACGTCAGGTCCGACAGTTCCTTCTCGGAGAACTGGGTGCGCACGCGCTCGAAGACATCGTCCGGCACGCCGTGGGCCGGCAGGTTGGTCAGCACCTCGGTCCAGGCCAGCGCGGCGCGCTCGCGCGGGGCGAACAGCGTCGATTCGCGCCAGATCGCCACATGGTGCAGGCGCAGTTCGCGCTCACCGTGGATCTTGGCCTGCTTGACATGCATGTCGACGCAGAAGGCGCAGCCGTTCAACTGCGAAGCGCGGATCTCGACGAGTTCGCGGATGCTCTGCTCGATCGTCGTCTTCTGGAACAGTGCGCCCAGCTCGACCAGCTTTTTCGTTAGCTCCGGGGATTGCTGAAAGTAGTTCAAACGTTGCGACATGGATCTCTCCTGCAGGACGAAGGGAATGACACTTACCGAGCCCGGTGCGCCACACGCGCAGCGGGTACTGCTTGAATCGAATCGTAGTGCGCGGCAGCGTGCGCCGGTAGTGCCGCGACAGTGCCCACACTGTTGTCACACCGGCACCAATCGGCGCGTGCAGCGTAGGAGACGCTGTTTTGCGTGGCATGCGCGTGACAAAGGCAATGCAGGCGCGCGCTTCGCCTTGAATCGATGAATCAATGGATTGGGGAAGTCATGCGATGCCGGCTCGACTGGCAAGCGCCTGTCGCAACGCGTCATGGCGCCACCGTTGCGGTGGCTCGCCGGCTGTCCGTGCCAGGAGCGGCAGCGGACAGACCGCCGGCATCCTGGCAGGGACGGATATCGTGAGATCAGTCGATGACGCTCACGACGCTGTGAATGCCCTCGCGGGCCATCTTGGCGTAGGGACAGAACCGCTCGGTGTTGCGCACCAGTTCCTCGGCAACCGCGCGTTCCACACCCGGCATGCGGACGCGAATCTCGGCAATCAGTGCGTAGCCACCGTCAACCGGGTCGCGGCCGAATGCCACCTCCACGGCGACCGTGGCGTGCGTCATATCGACACTCGCGCGCTTGGCAAGCAGGCTCAGGGCGCCGTGAAAGCACCCGGCGTAGCCAGCGGCAAAAAGCTGCTCGGGATTGGTGCCACTCCCCGGACCACCGAGCGCCGCCGGCAACCGCAGGTCGAGGATGAGATTGCCATCGTCTGACCTGGCTACGCCGGAAGCGCGGCCGTGCCCGGCTTCGCCACCGGACACGGTGACGGTTGTCGTGTACAGCGCGGTGAATCCTTGACCCCGGTATCTATCGAGCAGTGTTAATGGCGGAGGTTGCAACCTCTCGTTATCCATGAAGTGTCTCCGGCTTATTTTTTTAATTGCGGACGAATCCAGTCCTCATAGTGGATGTGGCCAAGGCGTGCCTCGCCTGCGGGCACGAGCGTGCCTTCCTGCAGCGTGGCGCCAAAATAGGGAGCTGCCGGATCGGCCTTGACGGCGCGCTTGTCGCCGGTGTCCTGCAGATACCGTTGCACGAGGTCGCTCATGCGGAAACGTTCGGGGCCGGCGATTTCGACGATGCCGTTGACCGGTGCGGCCAGTGCCGCGTCCGCCACGGCGTGCCCAACGTCATCGGAAGAAATTGGCTGGATGAACGCCGACGTCATGGTGATCGTGTCGGCCTGTCCCGCCGACTGGGCGATGGCGCCGAGGAACTCCATGAACTGCGTGGCGCGCACGATCGTGTACGGGATGCCAGCGCCACGGATCAGCGCTTCCTGCGCGATCTTGGCGCGGAAGTAGCCGCTCTGGTCGAGCTGGTCCGTACCAACCACGGACAGCGCCACGTGGTGCGCCACGCCCGCGGCTTTCTCGGCCGCCGCGAGGTTGCGGCCCGACGCCTCGAAGAATTGCAGCACCGCCTGATCCTCGAACGAGGGCGAGTTCGCTACATCCACCACCACCTGCGCACCGGCCAGTGCCTGTGCCAGGCCTTCGCCGGTGACCGCGTTGACGCCGGTGCCAGGCGAGGCAGCCAGCACCTCATGTCCCTGCGCCGCCAGCCGCGCCACAACCTTCTTGCCGATCAGCCCGGTGCCGCCTATGACAACAATCTTCATGATGCATCTCCATGCTCAGGGTGGACCGCGTCCACATAACCCCCATGCTAGGCCCGGCCGGAGGCTGGCACCAGACCAGTGCTGGACGCATGGTGTTTCCTGAATTGCATCAATCGGATCGGGACGATCCTAGCGGTTGACCTTCAGCCGGTACTCGCTTGGGGATAACCCGAAGTGGCGCTGGAACGTCACGCGCATGCGCTCTTCGCTGCCGAAGCCGCAATCGCTCGCAATCACTTCGATGGGCCGGCCCAGGTCCTGCAACTGGCGGCGCGCGGCCTCCAGGCGGAAGTGTTCGACGCCCTTGGCAGGCGTGCGGCCGGTCTTTTCCTTGTAGACGCGCGCGAAGTTGCGCGGACTCATGCCCACGTGCTCCGCTAGTTGTTCGACCGAAAGTTCTTCCTTCGACAGGTTCTGGACGATCCACAGGTGCAGCGATTCGAACACGGGCACCTGGCGGCTCTGGGAGATCAGCATCTCGCTGAGCTGTGGCTGCGCGCCGGGCCGCTTCATGTAGACGGCGAGTTCCTTGGCCGAGTTGAGCGCCACCTCGTGGCCATAATCGGCCTCCACCATTGCCAGCGCCAGGTCGATACCGGTGGTCACGCCGGCCGACGTCCACAGGTTCCGCTGCCGCACGAAGATGGCTTCGGGGTCCAGGTCCACCGTTGGGAACAGCTCGCGGAACCGATCGAGCATGGCCCAGTGCGTGGTAGCACGCTTGCCGTCGAGCAGGCCGGCGAACGCCAGCAGGAATGCGCCACTGCAGACCGATGCGATGTTCCGCACCGTGCGGGACGCGCCCGCCAGCCATTCGATCAGCGAGGTTTCATTTTTGGCCACTTCAAGAATGGTGGGCGACCCCGGCACGATGACCGTGTCCACCAGGCGCAGATCGAACGTCGCCAGCGACACCGAATCGAGCGTGGTGCCTTCGACGGTTTCGACCTTGCCGCCCGAGAAGCTGGCCGTATGGCAGCGGTAACCCGCCAGGCCGCGTTCGCGTGCGTAGTTGGATGCGGCCCAGAACACGGTCTGGGGTCCGGCAAGGTCGAGCAGGCTGACGTCGGGATATGCCACGAACAGTACGTTGCGCGGCATGTCTTCAATGTTTCCAGAGGTAGGGGGCGGTTGATTCACAGACATGATGGGTGTTGCAGTAATCGAGGGATGCTATGTCAATGGGACGACCCCGCGCAAGCTTGCGCCCCGGCCGTGACACGACAGCCAGCGCGTGTTGCTGCATTGCAGCGATCGCCCCGATCAATGCCTGTCGCTCGACGATTCCCACGTATTCGCCGTCGCTGGTCAGGACCACCGGCTCCGAGGGATGGCGGTGCGGCACCGGCGCCAGCACGCGCGCAACTTCCGCGGCGTCGGCGTCAACGCGCAGCACGCATGCCGGATGCGAGACGAACCGCAGGCACCGTTGACGATCGATCCATGCACGGTAGCAGGGCAATCCTGCCACATCGGCAATCAGGTCGCGGCAGATCACACCCACAGGCTCATCGACGGCCAGCACCACAACGGCGCACGCCAGGGGATGGCTGGCGAAGACGCGCAGCACATCGCCCAGGCTCTGGGTATGTTGCACGCCGGGTACACGCTGCGTGATGCGCTCGAGCGCGGGCAAAGCTGTCATCGTTCGGCTCCCGTATGTCACATCCGGTGGCATCGCACGACGGCAGGTATGAACCAGGCTCCCGCGGCGCATTGGCTGGCGGGCGTCGGTGCGACAAGACAAAGAGGGAGCGAGTCTAGTGATCGTGGCGGCATGTCACAAGACGCGCCACGTGAGCGATGCCGTTTCCACATACGCACCAATCGCACCGGATCTGGTCGTGGCGTGCACGGAACGGCTGGCAGTTTGGCAGGAAAAATGGGAACGCTGTCATTTACTGCATATTAAGCGCTTATTAACATCTTTGAAGCCGGCCCTTTGGGGTGTTCAGCTTGCCGGCGGTCCATCCAATAGAGAGAAAAAATGACTCACGCAGTTAACGTCGCTGTGGTCTACCACAGCGGCTATGGCCACACGCGCAAACAGGCCGAGGCGGTACACGCCGGCGCCAACAGCGTCATGGGCGTACGCAGCCAGCTGATCCCGGTGGAAGATATCGACGCGCACTGGAGCCATCTCGAAACCGTGGATGCCATCATCTTTGGCGCGCCCACCTACATGGGCAGCGCCTCGGCACAGTTCAAGGCGTTCATGGACGCCTCGTCGCAGACGGTCTTTGCCCGGAATGCGTGGCGAGACAAGGTCGCCGCCGGATTCACCAATGCCGCATCGCGCTCCGGCGACAAGCTCAATACGCTGCAGCAACTGGCCATCTTTGCCGCCCAGCTTGGCATGCACTGGGTCAACCTGGGCCTGCCGCCCGGCCACAACAACTCGACGTCGTCCGAGGATTCCATGAATCGTCATGGCTACTTTCTCGGTGCGGCGGCGCAGTCCGATTTCGACGCCGACGCCCACGATGGCGCCACGCCCGCCGACCTGAAGACGTCGGCCTACCTGGGCGCCCGCGTGGCACGCGTGGCGCTTCAGTTGGCGGCCGGGCGCGCGGAACTGGAAAAAGCCGCGCTTACCGTCTAGCCATGTCCACCAAGGAAGAGGCGACGACGCCGGTAGCCGCCAGCGCAACACTTCCCGATTCCGAGTCCGGACGCCGTGAACTCGCTCACGCCAACCGCCTGGCTCTGCTGGGCAGATGCGTAGCCATGATCGTGCACGACGCACTGCAGCCGGTGGCTTCAGTGGTGACGCGCGGGCAGTCGACGCTGCGCTGGTTGCGGCACGATCCGCCTGACGTGGACCGCGCCATTGCTTCGCTGGAACGGCTGGTGGCCGATGCGCAGCGCGCGGGCACCGTGCTGGCCGAACTGAGAGCGCTGGCATCGCCCACTGCACGGCAGCCGGAAGCGCTGTCGCTCGATGGCCTGCTGCGCGACACGCTGCATTGGCTCGACGATGACCTGCGCCGCCACGGCATCGCCGTCGAACAACATCCGCAGGCGACCGAACTGTGCGTCATGGCCGAACGCGCCGCGCTGCATCAGCTTTTTGTGAATCTGGTAGTCAACGCGATCGAGGCGATGTCCGATACGCCGCCAGCGGCGCGCGCGCTGACAGTGCATCTGCGCGCCGAGGGGCCGGACGCCGTGGTGAGCATCGGCGATCGGGGTTGCGGCATTTCCGGGGAAGCCGCATCACGGCTGTTCGATGCGTTCTATACGACGAAGGACGAAGGTATGGGTATCGGCCTGGCCATCTGCCACCGCATCGTGATCGATCACGGCGGCAGTATCCGCGCGGAAGCGCGGACCGGCGGCGGCGCCACCTTCGAAGTGCGCCTGCCCCGCTACGATCAGGCTGCTTCCTGCAGCGCGGCGAGGTAGCCGTGAATCTGCGACACGACCGCCGCGCCCTCGCCAACCGCCGTGGCCACTCGCTTGGTCGAGCCGGAGCGGACATCGCCGATGGCGAACACGCCCGGCACGCCGGTCTCCAGCGAGTTGCCGGCCAGCCCGGCGTGCGTGCCGGTCAGCACGAATCCCTTTGCATCGACACCGACACGGCAGCCGCCCAGCCACGCGGTATTTGGCTCCGCGCCGGTGAACAGGAAAACATGCCGCACCTGCATCGACACCTCCCTTCCGCTATCGCGCTCGCGCAGGACGGCACCGCCAAGGCGGCTTTCGCCCTGCAGCGCGGTCAGCTCGGTGCGCGCATGGACGGTGATGTTGTGCTGCGCGCCGATGCGGTCGATCAGGTAGCGCGACATGCTGGCATCGAGGCTGTCTCCGCGAATGACGACATGCACGTGGCTGGCATGCGCGCAAAGGAAGACCGCGGCCTGTCCGGCGGAGTTACCGCCGCCGACGAGGATGACTTCCTGGTTCGCGCAAAGCCGTGCCTCCACGGGCGAGGCCCAGTAGTAGACGCCACGGCCTTCGAATTCCGCACGACGGGGAATGGGCGGGCGACGATAGGCGGCGCCGCTGGCGATGATCACCGTGCGCGCGCGGATCGTATCGCCGCCTCGGGTGTGAAGCCGGTGCGCCGCGCCGCATTCGAGCCGTTCGATTTCCACCGGGCAGGCGATATGCGCGCCGAACTTCTGCGCCTGCACGTGGGCGTTCGTCGTCAGCGCGTGGCCCGAGATGCCAGCGGGAAAGCCGAGGTAGTTTTCAATGCGCGCACTGGCGCCGGCCTGCCCGCCGGGCGACAGCGCATCGAGCACGATCACGCGCAGCCCTTCCGACGCGGCGTAGACCGCCGAGGCAAGGCCCGCCGGACCCGCGCCGATGACCGCCACATCGTAGACGCGGCTGGCATCGATCTGCGGCAGCAGTCCCAGGCAGGACAGGACCTGCGTGGTATCGGGATGCCGCAGCACCGTGCCGTTGGGGCAGATGACCAACGGCAGGTCGGTATCGATCGCGTCGAACTTGGCAAGCACGTCCGCCGCTTCTTCATCGACGTCGATGTCGACGATCGAATAGGGATAGTTGTTGCGCCGCAGGAGCGCCTGCAGGTCGAGCATGGCCGGTTCGTTGCCGTGGCCGATCAGCGTGGGACCACGTCCGCGCTGGATCAGCGCGGTACGGCGCAGCATCAACGCCTGCATGATCTGCTCGCCGAGCGTGGCCTCCGCCACCATCAGCGAGCGCAGGCAGGCCGGGCGCACAACGAGCGCTCGTACATCTTCCTGGGCGATGCCATCCACGAGTTCCGGCGTGCCCGAAAGCTGCCCGATCTCCGCCAGGAAATTGCCCGGGCCGTGTTCCATCACGAATGCACTGTCGCCAATGCCGTCGCGCTGCATGACACGCACGCGCCCTTCGATGACCAGGATCATGCCGCTGGCCGGATCGCCGGTACGCACCACATGCTCGCCCGCGCGCCAGGTCTGCTCGCGGCCATAGGGCGCGATGCGGGCGATGTCGTCAGCCGACAGGTGCGGATACATCTGCCGCCGGTTCAACGCCATCACTGGCGCGGCATGTTCGGGGGCCTGCGTGGCCGGGTCCGCTTCAGCGGTGGAATGCTCGTGCCGGGAGGTGTTCATGGCTGACAGTTGCTGTGGTTTGACTTGAAGCGCAGCGTAGCAGTCCGGTTCCTGAAACTCAGTCATGCACCGGGCTGCCGCCGTAAGACTTACGTATAGGGGAATTGCCGCGATGGATGCTCGACACCGCCGGCAATGCATACCCGGGCGGCGGGTGCCGCGCACCAGATCACTGGCTGGGTTCCGTGGAAATTTTGGGGGACGAGGAATATGGAATCGCCGCAACCGACGGACCAATCGGACCGCAGTTTCCGGCTCAGCTTGCCGAATCGCGCGGACGCGCTCTCGACCAGCTTTGCCGCGAGCTACGCGGGCATCATGGCGTTCATGGCCGTGGCCAGCGAAGGGAGCTTCGCCAAGGCCGGCGAGCGCCTGGGCATCGGCCGATCCGCCGTGAGCCGGAATGTGCAGAAGCTGGAAACGCAGCTCAGTACCCGGCTGTTTCTGCGCACCACGCGCACCACGCAGCTCACGCGCGAGGGCCAGCGTTTCTTCGAAAACTGCCATCAGGGCGTCACCCACATCGTCGAGGCCATGAACGACATGCTGGAGCTGCGCCAGGGTCCGCCACGCGGTCTGGTGCGCATCAGTTCCACTGTTGGCTTTGGCAGAAAGGTCGTTGCGCCGCTGCTCGACAAGTTCGTCAAGGCGTACCCGGATATCGCCATCGATCTGTTGCTCGATGACCGGCCTACCGACTTCGCGTCGGAACAGATCGACGTGGCATTCCGCAACGGGCGCATCGAAGACTCCAGCATCATCGCCAAGCAACTGATACCGATGCAGATGGCGCTCTGCGCGGCGCCGTCCTACGTGGCCGCACACGGGCTGCCGCGCACGCTGGAAGATCTGGCGCAGCACGAATGCATCAACTTCCGCTTTTCAAGCGGGCGGATATTCGAGTGGGAGTTCAAGGTCGACGGCGTGGTGCGCAAGTTCATGCCCAAGGCACGCATGACGTTCAACGATGCCGACCTTGTGCTGCACGCGGTGCTGGAAGGCTGGGGCATCGCTCAGATGGCTGGCTACCAGATCTGCGATCACCTGGAAAAGGAGCAACTGATCGTGGCGCTGGGCCGGCACGCGCCCGACGATCGCGGCCACTACATCTGTTATCTGAGCCGCCAGCACCTGCCCACGCGCATCCGCGTCTTCATCGACTTCATGACCGACGAGATTCGCGCACTGAACCTGAACTGCATGACAGATTTCAACCTGGAAGCCGACAACGGCGTATCGACAATGGGAGTTATGGCATGACACTGGCCGCCTGGCTTTGCGCCGCTGGTGCAATCGTTCTTTGGGCATCGTTCGCGACGCTGGTTTCGCTTGCGCCCGACGTGCCGCCGCTACTACTGACGGGCCTGGCGCTATGCGCGGGCAGCGCGACCTGCCTGCACCGCGTGCGCGAATGGCGCGTGCCGCCGCGGACGCTCGCGTTTGGCGTGACCTGCCTGTTCGTGTACAACGCGGGCCTGGTGATGGCCTTCCGGCTGGCGCCGATCGCCGAAGCGAATCTGATCAACTACCTGTGGCCGCTGATCCTGGTGCTGCTCGGCACATCGGTATGGCGCGGCATCGACTGCGTGGCGAAGATGGCTGGCGCATTGCTGGGCTTTGGCGGCTGCATCATCGCAATCACCTCCGGCTCGGGCGCGATGGCATTCAGCGCCGACCATGCGGCCGGCTATGCCACGGCGCTGCTGGCGGCCTTTGTCTGGGCGATCTATTCGCTGGGCGCCCGCTGGCTGCCTCCGTTTTCGTCATGGGCCGTGGGCGGCTTCTGCCTGGGCGCGGGGCTGCTCGCAATCGTCAGCCATTTCCTGTTCGAGCCGCGCTTCGTCCCGTCGGCCAATGACGTCGGCTGGATCCTGGCCATCGGCCTGGGCCCGCTGGGCATTTCGTTCGTGCTGTGGGACCGCGCCATGCGTCATGGCAACGCGGCGCAGATCGGCATTCTCGGATACAGCACGCCGGTGCTGTCGATGTTGTGCCTGGCGCTGGCGGGCCATGTCGGAGAGCGCGACTGGTCGATGATCTTCGTGGCCTGCACGTTGATCGTGGCCGGTGTGGCGCTGGCGTCGGTGGGGCCCATGCTGTGGCGGCGCGCGGCGAAGCAAATGACTTGAATCGGCACCGGCTGCGGGGCCGCGATCAGCGCGCCCCGGTCTGCACCTGCTGCGGGTGATCGGCGACCCTGAAGCCGAGGACGATGTTTGACGCCGCCGCCCTGATCTCTTTCCAGTTCTCCAGCAAGCCCTTGCGGAATGTCACCTCGATCCTGGCGTGAATGGCCGGGTCCAGGGTGAAAGACATCGTGCACGGGCTGGACGCGTACTCCCGGTTAGAGCAGGTGATGTATGTCAGCGTCTTGCCATCGGCACCGATATCGAGATATTTGTTCTCGCCCCCCATGCCCACGTAGCGGTTCTTTACCACCTCCGGATGTTCGTCGGACGGGCGGTAGGCCTTCAAATCGTAAACGGGGGCATCCAGCGGTACGTCGCGGTAGATCCCAGTCAGTTTGATCCTCTCGTTCTGGCGTGCCATGTAGACGTCCGATGCCACGCTGAAATGGCTGTTTGCCACGAGAGAGACCCGCAGCCAGCGCGAGTCCGAGATCGTCTCCTTGGGTGTCGCTTCCGGCTGAAGAAAATCGCGCACGGCCAGATCGGGGTAATGCACCTCGAATGCAAAGCCGTTGATGCCAGACTGGAAATTACGCTTGGGCTGCCGTCCCAGATATTTCTCCAGGAAACCGGGCTTGCCGTCGTAGCTGATGAAGCGTGCATATGGACGCGGCACGCGGACAGGAATGTTGTCCAGATGGCCGACGTATTCCTTCGGGTGCACGAACGGCTTCGTCGAGATGGACGAGCAGTACGGTATCGCCAGGCTCGCCAGCAAGGCGGCAAACCATCCGACGACCTGCCCCTTCATGCGGCGTCGATCGCGCCCGCCACGCACGTGCGCGTAGTGTTTCGAGACCCCTCTCATCGATGTCCGTTCCATTTTTTCGTTTTTCGTTTCGGTACGCGGATTGCCGCGTAATGTACCAGACACGACAGAACTGACAAATTTCAGCGTATGGGTCTTCGTGGCATATACGCATCGGAACCGGAAAACAAAAAGCCCCGGAGAATCCGGGGCTTTTTGACGGGGAATCAGCGCTTGCGCGAATTCGCTTATGCGAAATTCTTCGAAGCGAAGTCCCAGTTCACGACGTTCCAGAATGCCTCGACGTACTTCGGACGGGCATTGCGGTAGTCGATGTAGTAGGCGTGTTCCCACACGTCGCAGGTCAGCAGCGGCTTGGCGTCGGTGGTCAGCGGCGTGGCGGCGTTCGAGGTGGACACCAGGTCCAGCGAGCCGTCGGTCTTCTTGACCAGCCAGGCCCAGCCCGAACCGAAGGTGCCAACGGCCGTCTTCGTGAATTCTTCCTTGAACTTGTCGAACGAACCCCACTTGGCGTTGATCGCGTCAGCCAGGGCACCGGTCGGCTGGCCGCCGCCGTTCGGCTTCATCGATTCCCAGTAGAACGTGTGGTTCCACACCTGAGCGGCGTTGTTGAAGATGCCGCCCGACGACTTCTTGGTGATGTCTTCCAGCGAAGCGTTCTCGAACTCGGTGCCCTTGATCAGGTTGTTCAGGTTCGTGACGTAGGTCTGGTGATGCTTGTCATGATGGAACTCCAGGGTCTCCTTGGAGATGTGCGGAGCCAGGGCATCATGCGCGTACGGGAGAGGGGGGAGCTTGTGTTCCATTGTTCTGTCTCTACGGTTTTGGGTGGGGAGAATGGCCGATTGTAGGTGACTTGCCAGACCCGCGCAAACGGCGCCGGAAAGCCCCTGACCTCATGTTAGTTTCCCCCGCGGCCAGTCAGGGGAGCGCTTTGGTTCCTGTTGCGGTCGAGTGAGAATCAGTCGCAGCAGTACGGCTGACGGCGCATCAGAACGTCGCCAGTTTGGCCTGTACGCCGGCGATTTCGATGTCGGCCGTACCGTCCGCCAGATGCGCCTCGACAATGCTGCCCGGCCGCAAGTCAGCGGGCGAGCGCAGCGCGCGGCCGCGGTTGTCGAGCAGCACGGCATAGCCGCGTTCCAGGGTACGTTGCGGCGCCAGCAATTCCAGCGCGCCCGAGGCGCGCGCCAGCCGCTGCGTTTCTCGTTCATGGCGCCGCTCCAGTGCCACTTCCATCCGCGCCGCCAGGCGGTCCAGTGTGACGCGCTGCGCGCCGGTATCCGGTTTGCACGCGCGCCAGCGCATCGTCAGCACATCATGCCGATGACGTTGCGCCGACACCGTATCGCGCAATGCCGCACGCAAGTGTCGGGCCAGATTGTCGACCTGTGCGCGGCGCTCCTGAAGCTGCGCCTGCGGGCTGCGCAACTGGCGCGTCAACCATTGCAGGTGCTGTGCACGCCGTTCGAGTTGCCGGTCCATGCATTGCGCCAGCGCGTCACTTGCGCGGCGCGCGGCCTGCAGCAGATGCGCGCGATCCGGACTCACCAGCTCGGCCGCGCCGGTAGGCGTGGGCGCGCGCACATCCGCGACGAAATCGGCGATCGTGACATCGGTCTCGTGGCCGACACCAGACACCACGGGCACGCGGCTGCGCGCGATCGCGTGCGCCACGACTTCCTCGTTGAACGACCATAGATCCTCGATACTCCCGCCACCACGACAGAGGATCAGCACATCGCATTCATCGCGTTCGCTGGCGATATCGAGCATCGCCGCGATTTTCTCGGCGGAACCCGCGCCCTGCACCGGCACTGGGTATACGACCACCGGCACGTGCGGTGCACGGCGCTGGAGCGTGGTCAGCACGTCTCGCATTGCCGCGGCCTGCAGCGACGTGACCACGCCGATCGTGCGCGGATGTTTGGGAATCGGACGCTTGCGTGCGGCATCGAACAGACCAGCCTGTGCAAGTTTTTCCTTGAGCCGCAGGAAAGCCTCGTAGAGATTGCCCAGTCCCGCGCGGCGCATGGCTTCCACGCCAAGTTGCAACTCGCCGCGCGCCTCGTACATCGACACAACGGCGCGCACTTCGACGGCCTCTCCCTCGCGTGGCGCGAAGTCGACATGCTGGTTGCGCCCACGGAACATCACACAGCGGATTTGCGCGCGGGCGTCCTTGAGCGAGAAATACCAGTGGCCACTGGCGGCGCGCGTGAAGTTCGAGATTTCCCCGCGCACCCATGCCAAGGGAAAGCTACGTTCGAGCACACCGGCGATGGCGTGATTGAGTTCGCTGACCGCGATCACATCGCGAGTGCGCGAAGGCGTCTGGGACGGCGCAAAACGCGAAAGGTTCTCGTTCTCTGGCATGGTGCACGGCCGCGCAGGCGGCGTGAGATGGACATGTCCACAGCATAACCGCTATGTCAAGAGGCATTGCCCAGCGCACACACGACTGCCCAGGGTCCGCATAATCAGGTACAAGCCGTTGATTCTTATGAATTTTCGGCCGGGACCAAAAAACAGGCAATGTAAGAGAAAACCTTACGCGTCAACGACTTACCAAAATCG
>DAIOET010000026.1:16357-26621 GCA_036746135.1 Cupriavidus sp. | reverse complement strand
GCGGCACCGGCGAAGACTGCCGATAAGAAGGCGGCGATGCCAAAAAAAACCGCCGGGAGAACGAACCCGGCGTCGGAGAAAGTGGTGACGCCCGCCAGGAGAGCAGGGCGGCGGGCGTCGGGCGCCTGAACCGGGGCGCCCAGAAAATCGTTCACGCGGCTACCGGTTCGTGATGGGGCACCACGCACAGCGAACCACGCACCGCGCCGAGCAGCATGTCTGCCGCGGCATCGAGCCGGTCGCTGGAGCCGGACATCCGCGCGGTGATGATGCCGTTCTGGATCGCGCCATACAGCACCTTGGCCAGCACCTGCGGCGGCACCGGATACGGCCGGCCGCTCTCGATCTCGGTACGGCGCAGCAGGTTGGCGATCCAGGTTTCGTTGGCCTGGAAATGCTCCTGCAGGTATTTGCGGATCGTATCGGGCAGTGCCATCACCTCGGCCGACAGCATGCCGGCCAGGCAAATCTGATTCAGCTCGATGTCGTTGCGCAGCGGCCCCACATATCGTTCCGCCTGTTCAAGCAGCGGCAGCGAGGTGTCAATGCCAGCCAGGCGAGCCTGCGAGCGTTCACGGTAAAGGCGCACTACTTCCAGCACCAGGTCATCCTTGGCCGGAAAGTAATAGTGGATGCTCGATGTCTTTACGCCGACCAGCTCCGCGAGATCGCGATAGCTGAAACCGTTGTAGCCCCGTTGCCGGATCAGCACGGAGGCGTGCTCGAGCAGTTGATCACGTACGGAATGCGTTTTCATGGCAATTGACCGCGCCCGTCGAGGCTGCGGACCCTCCAGTTGTTCACTCGTCTTTCTGATCGCCCTCAGATTGACAGCGACTGCGCAACCAGCGAGAGGACTGCGCCGCTGGTGAGGCAAAGAACCACCCAGCCGCCCAGGATCAGGGCTGTATCACGCAAGGTCATGATCTAACTCCAGGTATTCGGTGCGGTTGCGACCCGTTACTGCAACTCGGGCCGCAACCGCTGCGGGGGCTCAGGCCAGCGCGCCGTCGGTGAACACGTCGAAGCTACGCGACGGTTGGGCCGATACGCCGGTGCGGTCCAGTCCGGCGACGGTGTGGGCACCGCCGCTGTACGGGTCGAACGGGGCAGCCTTGGCACCGTCAAGGTACGGGTCTACCGTGCGAGCCGGGCTGGCCGATACACCCTTCAGGTCCAGACCTGCCACGGTGCGGGCACCGTCGGTGTACGGGTCGAACTTGCCGATCTTGGCGCCGTCGGTGTACGGGTCGGTCTTGCCAACTCGCGCACCTTCGGTGAAGACGTCACGGCTGCCGATGCTGGCAACCAGGCCGTCGCGGTTCGTTACGCGGGCACCGTCGGTGAAGGCATCGCGCTTGCCGATACCGGCAACCAGACCGTCGCGGTTCGTTACGCGGGCACCGTCGGTGAAGGCATCGCGCTTGCCGATGCCGGCAACCAGACCGTCACGGTTCGTTACGCGGGCACCATCGGTGAAGGCGTCGCGGTTACCGATGCGGGCACCTTCGCTGAACGAGTCGAACTTGCCTTGGCGTGCGCCGTCGGTAAAGGCGCTGCGCTGGTCTTGCACGCGGTAGCTGTAACCGTAGACTTCGCCAGTCTTCTGGGCGGCGGGGGCGGCCTGGGCTGCGCCAGCAACGAAAGCGGCTGCAAGGGCGGCGGCGGTAACGATGGTCTTGGCGTTCATGATGCTCTCCTTTTCAGAGCCGGCGATCTCGGTTCGTGTGGATCGCTGGCCGATGTCTGTGCTGCGATGTAGTGGTCTTTTTTCTTGCTGCTATCTACTGCTAGATAGATTCGCTGGATTAAAAAAAAGACCGCTTCCGGTACTGACAAACAACCTTTGTTGCTTGGCTTCTGCGCTGCTGCTTCAGTTGCTACCGGCATCGCGTCGTCCATGTGCCAAATATTATCTACTACTAGATAGATAAGCAAGGAGAATTTGAAGAAATTCCGATGGACGGGGTGGAGCGATCACTCTAATGGCGCCGGAAGTCCATAGTAATTCGTTGAATATAAAAGAAAAAAGGCGCTGGCCATCCTTCTGGGATGCCAACGCCTTGGTACTTGCGGAGCGATGTTTTAGCGCTTGCCGATCGTGAAAGCGATCTCGCCGACACCTTCCACGCCTGCGGTGACGGCATCGGCGGGGTTCAGCGCGCCGACGCCAGCCGGCGTGCCCGTGAAGATCAGGTCACCGGGCTGCAGCGTCATCGACTCGGAGATATAGGCGATGACATCGGCCACGGGCCAGATCAGCTCGGTAAGGTCGCCTTGCTGGCGCGTTTCGCCGTTGACCTTGAGCCAGATGGCACCCTGCGACGGATGACCGATCGCGGAGGCCGGCTGCAGCGGACCGCACGGACCCGATGCATCGAAAGACTTCGACCAGTCCCAGGGGCGGCTCATCTTCTTGGCCACGTCCTGCAGGTCACGGCGCGTCAGGTCCACGCCCACGCCATAGCCCCAGACCAGATCCAGCGCCTGGGCGGGTTTGACGTTCGCGCCAGCCTTGCCGATGGCGACCACGAGTTCGATCTCGTGGTGCAGGTTCTCGGTCAGCGGCGGATAGGGCACCGTGCCTTCGGCCGCAACGACGGCGTCGGCGGGCTTGGTGAAGAAGAACGGCGGCTCGCGGTCAGGGTCCTTGCCCATTTCGCGCGCATGCGCGGCATAGTTGCGGCCCACGCAGAACACGCGGCGGATCGGAAAGCGGGCCTGGCTGCCGGCAACGGCTACGCTGGGCTGGGGCGCGGGTTGGATCACGAATTCGGTCATGTCTCGCTCGGTTTCTCTCTGTGTCTCTATATCGGTGGTGGTTTCTTACTTGGCAAAAACCTGGCTCAGGTCGCCGAACGCCTTGAATTCCAGCGCATTGCCCGACGGATCGAGGAAGAACATCGTGGCCTGCTCGCCAACCTGGCCCTTGAAGCGCACGTGTGGCTCGATCACGAATTTCGTGCCCGCGGCGCGCAGCTTTTCGGACAGCCGCTCCCACTCGTCCATCGGCAGGATCGCGCCAAAGTGGCGTACCGGCACATCGTCACCGTCGACGGCGCTGGTGGAGCGATGGCCGCACTCGTCGGGCGACAGGTGCGCAACAACTTGATGGCCGTAGAAATTGAAATCCACCCAGGCGTCCGAGCTGCGGCCCTCGGGGCATCCGAGCAGATCGCCATAGAACTGGCGCGCGGTAGCTAGATCGTGGACGGGAAAGGCAAGGTGAAACAGGGGAATGGCGCTCATGGCTTGGGTTTGCGGGGTGGTTGTCAGCGTGTGTCGTTGATTGTAATCAGCAGAACTCGTAATATGAAACGAATCATTTTTTGTCTGAGTATCGAAATTTTCGATGCTTGAGCCACCACTCCTTGTTTCCGGGGCCGTCCCTTGCTGCGCTATTTCAAGACTTTCCTGGTGGCCGCCGAAACCGGCTCGTTTTCAGCGGCGGGTACGCGACTCGGGCTGACCCAGTCGGCCGTCAGCACCCAGATCCGCCGCCTTGAAGAAGATCTGGGCTGCTCGCTGTTCGACCGATCCGGCAAGTCGGTGGCGTTGAGCGACGAGGGCCAGCAGATGCTCGGAGACGCCGCGCGCATCGTGGCGCTCTACGAATCGATGAAGGGCGCGCGTGCCCAGCGCGACATGGCGCCGCTGGACCTCGGTGCGGTGTCCACCGCGCAGTCGAGCCTGCTGCCGCGCGCGATGCAGCGCTTTCGCATGGCGCACCCGGACACCCATGTGAACATCGTGCCGGGTATGTCGACGCAGCTACTGACGCAGGTGGATGCACGCGAGCTGGATATCGCCGTGCTGGTGAAACCTCGGCTTGGGATTCCGCCGGAACTGAAATGGGTGCCGCTGGTGCGCGAGCGCTTTGTGGCAGTGGCGCCGACAGGATCGCCGGACAACCTGAAGACGTTGCTGGAGACCGTGCCGTTCATCCGCTACAACCGCCACTCCACGGGCGGCCAGCTGGTGGATCGCTACCTGCGGCGGCACCGCATGTGGGTGCGTGAAGGGATGGAACTCGACGAGCCTGCCGTGATCCTGCAAATGGTGAGCGAGGGGCTTGGCTGCGCGATCATTCCGTCGGTGCTCGTGCCGCTGCGGCAGACCGCGAACATCGTTGAAGTGCCGATGCCGGGCCAGCCGCTATATCGGGAGATCGGGGTGCTGGTGCGGCAGTCGGCACTCAAGCGTGCGTCGGCCGCCGCCCTGATCGAAGCATTCGTGGCGACCGCGTCCGACGCGGTCTAGGGTCCACGCCAGACGTTACGCCTGGGCCGGTTGCGGCGCCAATTGCGGCGACTTGCGCCGCACCATCAGCGCCAGCAGAGCGGCGACCAGGCAGGCGCTGCCCGCAACATAGAGCGCGGGCGAATAGGTCAGCCACAGCGTGCGCGACAGCCCCGCGCCAAATGCCGCCGTTGCCGCGCCGATCTGGTGAGCGGCAAAGATCCAGCCGAACACCATCGGGGCGCGCTCGCGGCCGAACGTGCTACCGGCTAGCTTGATCGTGGGCGGAACGGTGGCAATCCAGTCCAGGCCGTAGAACATCGCGAAGATCGACAGGCCGTAGAGCGTGAATTCCGAGTGCGGCAGCCAGAACAGCGACAGCCCGCGCAGCGCGTAGTACCAGAACAGCAGCTTGCGACTGTCGTAGCGGTCCGACAGCCAGCCGGACAGAATCGTGCCGACAAAGTCGAACGCGCCCATCATCGCCAGCGCCGATGCGGCAGGGACGGCGGACATGCCGAAGTCCGCGCACAACGCGATGAAGTGGGTCTGGATCAGACCGTTGGTGGAAAGTCCGCAGATGAAGAACGTCCCGGCCAGAATCCAGAAGGTCTGCGTGCGCGCCGCGTCGCGCAGCACCGCGAACGGGCCGGCCCATGACATCGGTGCCGCAGGCACAGGCGCGGGCGCGGCGGACGCCGTCGCGGGCACTTCGCCAAACGGCGCCAGGCCGACATCGGACGGGCGGTTGCGCATCAGACCAAGCACGACCACGGCCAGCGTGGCGCACGCGGCCAGCACTGGCAGGACGGCCACGCGCCAGCCCATATGTTCGATCAGCCAGGCCGCCACCGGCAGAAAGGCCAGTTGCCCCGTGGCGGAGCTGGCCGTCAGCAAGCCGATGACCAGCCCGCGCCGCGCGGTGAACCAGCGGTTGGCCACCAGCGCGGCCAGCACCAACGCCGTGAGGCCGGAGCCGACGCCGAGCATCAGGCCCCACGCCAGGAACAGCTGCCAGAGCTGCGTCGATACGGTTGCCAGCGCCATGCCGCCGGAAATCAGCGCCAGCGCCGCGCAGACCACGTTACGCACCCCGAAGCGGTCCATCAGCAGGGCGGAGAACGGGGCCATCAATCCGAACAGCGCAAAGCGGAACGCCAGGATCGACGACACCTGGTCTGTACTCCAGCCCATTTCGGCGGTCAGCGGTTTCAGGAAGGCGCCGGGCAGGCCAAGCGCGGCGGAAGTGGTCAGCATCACGCAGAACGTGATGGCCGCGACGATCCAGGCGTAGTGGACGCCGCGCCGGTCCAGCCGGCTCGATAGGGCTTGCGCAAACATGTGGCTCCGTAAGGGTAGGGGCGGGCAGAGAAGGGGGGCGTGCCCGCCGGTCAGGCTGTGGTGAAAGTGTCGATATCGAGCAGCGACGCGCGGGCGGCGTCGAGAATCTCGTCGGAGATGGCGTCGCCGGCCGTGGCGCGCGCCAGTGTGATGGCGCCCACCAGCGTCGCCATCTCCAGCAGGGCGGCCCGATGGGCGGCGGTGTCGTCCGCGCTTGCATCGGGCGCGGTGGCTTTCCACGCGGCGAGCAATTGCTTGACGCCATCCAGATACGCCTGGCGTACGGGTTTGCCGGCCGGCTCGCGCGCCACGTCGGTGACCAGGGCCGAAGCCGGGCAGCCGTGGCCGGGCACGTCACGATGTATTTCGTTCAGATAGGACGTTACAAGGCCCTGCCGCGCGGCGCGGCGGTCGCCTCCGGCCTGGGTGATCTTCTGTTCCCAGCGGGCAGCCGAACTGCTGAAGGCCCGCGCGCAGGCCACCGCCGCCAGTTCGTCCTTCGATGCAAAGTGACCATAAAAGCCGCCGTGGGTGAGACCGGCTTCGGCCATGACCTGGGCCACCGAGACGCCGTGCAGCCCGTGCTGACGAAACAGTCTGGCTGACGCTTCTTCAATGGCTGTCCTATGCTGATCGGCGACTGCCCGTGACGCGCGTGCCATCTTTTTTCTCCCTGCTGCAAAAGCATTGAATGCCGAAAATTCGAGCTTGACCGGAGTTTAGATGACATCCATACTTTATTCAATAAATGTTGGTCGTCATCCAAATGGAAGCGATGGCGGTCCGTGTTGAAACCTGTCCCTTGTCCAAAGGAGAATCTGTCATGTTCAAACTGTTCGATATGTCCGGCCGCGTCGCGGTGGTTACCGGGTCCACCAAGGGCATGGGCCTGGAAATGGCCCGTGCGCTGGGCCAGGCGGGCGCCCGCGTGGTGGTCTCCGGCCGTGCGGCCGCGGTGTCCGAGCAAGTGGCGGCCGGGCTGCGGGAGCAGGGCATCGATGCCACCGGCGTCGCCTGCGACATCGTCGACGTCGACAGCGTGCGCGCCTTTGCCGCGCAGGTACTGGAAAAGTTCGGCCGCGTGGACGCGCTGGTGCTGAACGCGGCGGGCAGTACCGCAGTGGGGTCGATGCTGGGGCAGGGCCCTGAGCAGTTCGATGAAGTGATGGCCGGCAACGTGCGCGGCAACCTGGTGCTGGTCAATGCGCTGGCGCCGCAGATGATCGAGCGCAAGGATGGCTCCATCACGTTCATGTCCAGCATCGCCGCGCGCCGTGGTTCGCCCATGCTGGCGCTGTACAGCATTTCGAAGGGCGCCACGGACCTGGCGATGCGCAACCTGGCGCAGACGCTTGGCCCGTACAACATCAACGTGAACAGCATCAACCCAGGTCCGGTACGCACCGACTTCTCGCGCGACGCGCTGTGGGGCGACCCCGAGCGCGAGAAGGCACTGTCCGCCGCCATCCCGATGCGCCGCATCGCGGAGGCGAGCGATGTGGCAGGGCTGGCCGTGCTGCTGGCATCGCCGGCGGGCCGCTATATCTCTGGACAGACCATCGGTCTGGATGGCGGCGCCACGGCCTGACATAGTGGCATAGCGCCGCACCGGAAACACACCGCCGCACACCGCGCCAACGCGCGGCCGGCTGCACAAGAAAGTGCAGTTTGGCCGCGCGTTTTTTGTGCGCGCGGCACCGGTGTCGTGCGCGGATTGCACTGCGTTTGTGCGGCATCAAAGAACGCTGGAAATAGCGGGAAAAACGGCTTCATTTCCTGGGATCGGCGCCGTTACAGCGGGCAATGAGACCCTCGATACAAGGAGCATCGTGACCGCTTTTTTGACTCCCGCCGTTCGGCTGATGGCACGCCTGACCATCACCCGCAAACTGGTGCTGTTGTCCGTGCTCTTCCTGATCCCGCTGTGCGGGGCGTTGTTTGCCGTGCTGAACCAGTCGGTCCAGTCGATACGGGACACGCAGGATGAACAACGCGGGCTGAAGCTCGCCGGATACGCGCTGGACTTCATGCGCGAATCGCAGGTGCGCCGTGGTGCCGCCAATGGCTTGCTGCTGGGCAATGCCAGTTTCCGGCCCACTTTCGATGCCGCCGATGGCAAAGCCGCACAGCATCTGTCGGCCCTGCTCAGTGAATCCGCCGCGATCACGACGTTCGACGTGGTGCCCGAGGCAAAGAAGCTTGACGAAGCCTGGCAGCAGATCCGCAGGCTTGGCCTCGACACACCCGCGGCGCCGCTGTTCGAGCGCCACACGGCACTGGTGAAGCAGACGCGGCTGTTTATCGGCGAGGTGGCCGATCGTTCGTCGCTTGTGCTCGATCCTGAAGCCAGCTCGTACTATCTGATCAACCTGATGGTGGGGCCGATGCCCAAACTTGCCGAAGTGAGCGCGCTGGCGCGGGGCCGGGGTGCCGGCATCATCGCGCAAGGCGGCTATTCCGATGCCGCGCAGCAGGCCGATCTGGCCGCGCTGGCGGACCAGATCCAGGACGGACTGGAAACGGTGCGCCGCGATATGGCCCGCGTGGAGCAGGCAGCGCCGCAGTATCGGGACCGCGTGGCGGCCGCGACGAAGCAACTGGCGGCCGTCGACAATTTCTATCGCACGCTGAAGGTCAGCATGCTTGGGTCCGCCGGCATCACGATCGAGGCCAAGGCGTACTTTGCGGAAGGCACGGCCGCCATCGATGCCGTGTCGGCGGTAAGCCGGGAATTCACGGCGCTGGCGGGCACCATGCTGGCGCAGCGCGTCGGTAAGGAGCAGCGCAAGCTCGCCGTGCTGGTGGTGCTTGCGCTGGCCACCGTCGGTGGCGCGCTCTACCTGTTTGCGGGTTTCAGCCGCGGCATGCGTGACGATGTACAGGATGTGGCCGATCTGGTCGAACGCATCAATGGCGGGGATCTCGGCGTACGGATCGAAGCGCGCGGCCGTGACGAGCTGAGCGACGTCAAGCGCCACCTGATGACGCTGGTGGATGCATGGCGCGACGTCATCGGCAGCACGCGGGATAGCGCCCAGAATGTGCTGGTCGCGGCGGGGCAGATTGCGCAAGGCAATGCCGATCTGTCGCAGCGCACCGAGGCGCAGGCATCTTCGCTGGAGCAGACTGCGGCAAGCATGGAAGAACTGACCTCGATCGTGCAGCAGAACGCAGGCAACGCCAGCCAGGCAAGCACGCTGGCCGCGGAAGCCGCGGGCATTGCCGTGGCGGGTGGCGAGTCGGTGGTGCGTATGCGCCAGACGATGAGCGAGATCGAGGCCGATTCGCGCCGCATCGTCGACATCATTGCCGTGATCGACAGCATCGCCTTCCAGACCAATATCCTGGCGCTCAATGCGTCCGTCGAGGCCGCGCGCGCCGGAGAGATGGGGCGAGGGTTCGCCGTGGTGGCTGGCGAGGTTCGCACGCTCGCACAACGCGCCGCCAATTCGGCGAAGGAGATTCGTACCGTGATCTCGCAATCGGCTGGTCGCGTGGCAAGTGGCACGGCGCTGGCCAACGATACCGCAACGACGATGGGCGAGGTGGTGAGCGCTGTGCAGCGTGTGACCGAAATGATGGACGAGATCAGCCGTGCGTCGCACGAACAGAGCGGCGGCATTGCACAGGTGAACCAGGCCGTTACGCAAATGGATCAGGTCACGCAGCAGAACGCGGCGCTGGTGGAAGAGGCTGCCGCCGCCGCGCGCGCACTGCAGGAACAGGCCGAGCGGATGGAGCAGACGGTCAGCGTATTCCGTCTGGCCGCATGAAAAAGATGTGCCCGCTGTCAGGCGGGCACCAAGTCCCAATCGGTCCGTAGCGTTACCGGGAGGGCGCCTGGCTGTTACCAGCCATTGGCGCCACCCGCGCCGGTCACCGCGGAGTCAACGTCCTGCCGCTGCACGCGGATATTGTTTTCGACTTCGGTCACGCCGAACGTGTTGTCGGCAAGATCCTCGATGTCGTACTTCTGTCCGCGCGTGCGCACGGTGCCGCCAAGCGTGACCTTGCCGTTGTCGACGTCCACGGATACTTCGCGGACGTCGATGCCGGTCGTGAACGTCAGCCGTTCGCAGATCTCGTCGCGGATGCGCTCGTCCGTGCGCGTATAGCCGCGCGGGCCGGAGCGCTTTTCCATCGATCCGGGGCCAAACCAGTCGCTCATGGCCTGGCCGATGCGATGGCCGAGGTTGTAGAGCGGACCATGCTCGTCTTCCCGATAATCGCGGTCGCTGTCACGCTCGCGGTCGTCGCCGCGCCAGGTATCGCCCGATGACGACCCACGGCGCGTTGGCGTGTAGCCGGGTTCTTCGTCATAGCCGCGCGAGCCAAGGTAGTCGCGCCCATAGCGTTGTGCATGGTACGGCGGACGGCTCTCGCCCCATTCGGTGCCCGGTTCGGTCCAATAGCGCGTATCGCTGCGCAGATCGTTGAAGTAGGCCGTATGCCTGCCGTGCTGGCTGCGATAGGGCGGGGCGCGTCGATCCGCTTCGCGCAGCCATTCCTGATCCGCGTTGCCAAAGCCGCGCCGCTGCCCATAGCCGTTGTCGGGATATCGGCCAGGCTCGCGCTCGTCCCGGCGCTCTCGACGGCCGCCATAGTCGCCACCGTAGTTGCCGAACTCGCCTTGGCGACGGCGCACGCCATAGTCGGTGCGGCGGCGTTCATCGCCCATGTCGCC